>CALQBK020000022.1 GCA_943328795.2 Bifidobacterium breve | reverse complement strand
GCTCCCGCCCGAGCGCGTCGTGAAGAAGGGGTCGAAGATCCGCCCACGGTCGGCCTCGGCGATGCCCGGGCCCTGGTCGATCACCCGGAGCTCCACCCCTTCCGGGCCCTGCTCGTACTCGGCACGCTCCTCGAGCGAGACCCGGATGTCCCCGCCGCGCGGCATCGCCTGGGCGCCGTTCACGACCAAGTTCCAGAGCACCTGCCGGAGCCGATCGGGATCGACCTCCGCCTTGGCCGGCCCCCCCTCGAAGGTCACCCGCACCGTCTCTCGGAACCGCGCGTCGCGCGCGAAGGTCCCGATCACCTCCTCGACCAGGACCTCCAGGTCGGTCAGCTTCGGGTCCACCGGCTGGTTTCGAGAGACGGAGAGGAACTCCTCCACCAGGCGGTTGAGCCGCTGCGCCTCGCGTAGCGCGATGTCGAGGAGCCGGTCCGGCCGGTCCTCGGCCACCAGCTGCAGGCTCCCCGTCAGGCTCGCGAGCGGGTTGCGGATCTCGTGCGCCATGCTCGCCGCTAGCCGACCCACGCCCACGAGGCGCTCGTCCCGCGCGCTGACCTCCCGCATGCGTTGGATCTCGGTCACGTCCTCGATGACGACCACGCGCCCGCCGTCCGGCAAGGGATCCGCGCAGCAAAGCCAGCGCCGGCCAGCGTCGCGGGCCTCTTCCCAGGTGCCGACAGCCAGCGACCCCCGGAGCACGTCGGTGATGGCGAACCCCGCGACGTCCCCGAGCAGCCTCAGGGCGGCGGGGTTCATCGTGACGATGCGCTCGAGGTGGTCCAGGGTCAGCACCGCCGCGCGCACGCGGTCGAGCACCATCTCGTGTTCGCTCGCCAACATCGCGGAGCTCCGGCGCTCGGCCAGCAACGCCAGCCCCGTGCGCTCCGCCAGCTCCGCGAGCTGACCGGTCAGCGTGGCGACCAGGAAGAACGCGAAGATCAAGAACATCGTCTGCGTGTACAGGCTGTCCGGCGACTCCTCGGGGGTCGGGGGCGTGAGCGCGGCGACCGCGATCACGCCCGCGCTCGCGAGCGACGCGCCCACCAACGCGCCCGCCCGCTGCTGCTGGAACGCCCCGGCCGCGATCGACGGGACGTACAGGAACACGAACGGGGCGTGCACCCCCCCGGTGACGATGCAGACCACGGACGTGAGCACGCTGTCGATGACCAGCTGGAGCACGACCTGGGCACGGGGGCGCGAGCCCGGCTGGTTGCGGGCCCACCACGCCGCGGCGGCGACGGTGAGCAGCGAGAGCACCCAGACCCACGGGCTTACCGGTACGTCCCTCGATCCATGCCCGCCGCGGACCGCGAGCGCCGTACCCGCCAACAAAAGAACGCCGACCATCGCGCGCTGCAGCGTGTACAGCGCGAGCTGCTGCAGCTCGACCCGCGGGAGGCGCACGTACGCTTAGTTGATGTGCGAGGCCATCTCGAAGATCGGCATGTACATCGCGATGACCAGGCCGCCGACGATGACGCCCATGCCCGCCATGATCAACGGCTCCATCATCGACGTCAGGGCCTCGACGCTCACGTCGACCTCCTCGTCGTAGAAGTCCGCGATCTTGCCGAGCATCGTGTCGAGCGCGCCCGTGGCCTCGCCGACGCTGATCATCTGGCACACCATCTGCGGGAACACCTTCGACTCGGCGAGCGGCTCGGCGATGGTGCGACCTTCGGAGATGCTGACCGTGACCGAGGTGATCGCGTTCTCGACGATCTTGTTGCCCGCCGTGCGGCCACAGATGCCGAGCGCCTCGATGATGGGGACGCCCGAGGACAACATCGTGGACAAGGTCCGACAGAAGCGCGCGACCGCGACCTTCTTGAGCAGGTCGCCGAACACCGGCAGCATCAAGAGCCCGCGATCCATGATCAGGCGACCGCTAGCGGTCTGGTACCACCGCTGGACGCCGTAGATCACTGCCGCGATGCCGGCGACGGCGTACAAGAAGTTCGCCTGCAGCCACTTCGACAGCCCGAGCACGATGAGCGTCGGGGCTGGCAAAGACGCACCGAAGTCCGAGAACATGTCCTCGAACGTGGGGACGACCTTGAGCAACAGGATGGTCACGACAACCACGGCCACGCAGATGACGATGATCGGGTACGTCATCGCGCCCTTCACCTGGCGGACGAGCTTCTGGCTCTTCTCTAGGTACTGCGCCAAGCGGTTCATGATCGTGTCGAGCATGCCGCCGACTTCGCCTGCGGCGACGAGGTTGACGAACAGGTCGTCGAACGTCTTTGGGAAGGTCTTCAGCGCCTCCGCGAACGTCGACCCGGACTCCACCTTGTCCTTGATCACCTTGAGCTGGTTGCGCAGCGTCGGGTTCTCGGCCTGCGACGACTGGATGTCCAAGCACTGCACCAGCGGTAGCCCCGAGTCGATCATCGTCGCGAACTGCCGCGTGAAGATCACGAGGTCGCGGGTGGTGATGGACGGAGCGAAGAACGCCGGCAGCTTCAACGGGGCGCTCATGCCCTTCGACTCGGTCAAGGTCTGCGCGGTGATGCGCTGCTCGCGCAAGCTCGCTCGAGCCGCGGCCTGGTCCTTGGCTTCGATGGTGCCGTTGCGGGTTTCGCCGCTCGCCGTTCGACCTTCGTACTTGAACACTGCCATGACACGCTCCTTGCGGACGCTCCCCGTCCCGCGGGGGAAGGGGCGTACCCGTCGAGCATACCAGGAAACGGTCCGGCCCGCATCGCCACCCCCGGGGCGGCGTCCCGTTACACTGGACACGGTGAACGAAATGGAGCCGCCGGACGCAGCCCTCGCAGCCGCTCTCGTAGCGAAGGCGCGGGAGGCTTGCCGGCAGGGGCACTACGAGCAGACCCTCTTGGACGTCGCGGAGGCCCGCCGTCAGTTCGCGGCGCTCGCGGACGCGCTGGGGCTCGCGGACGCGGACAACCTAGAGGGCATCGTCCACCTGGAGCGCGCCGCGTACCGACAGGCCGCCGACCGCTTCGGGGCTGCGCTCCTGCGCTACGAGGCGGCGGCGGACGCCGCTGGCGTCGCCCGGACCCGCAACAACCTCGGGCTCGTGCACTGGCGCATCGGCGACCTGCCGCGCGCTCGCGCCGACTTCGAGGCCGCGCTCGCGTTCTTCAGCGCCACCGGCGACGCCCGGGCCCACGGGAACGTGCTGAACAGCCTGGGGCTCGTGGCGGACGACGACGGCGACGCGACGGCCGCGATCGCGCTCTACACCCGCGCGTTGGAGCTGGTGACGACCACCGGCGACGCTGCGTTCACCGCCAACATCCTCGCTAACCTCGCCGACTCTCACGAGGCGCTGGGGGCGAAGGACGACGCGTGGAGGCAAGCGTGTGCGGCGCTCGAGGTGCGTGAGCGCGCCGGCTTGGACCGGGGCGTCGTGGGCTCGCGGGTCTCGCTCGCTCGACTTGCGCTCGGGCGGGGCGACCACGCGCGCGCGGAGTCGGAGATCGAGCTCGGCGGCACGCTGGCGACCAAGCTCGGCCTCCGCAAGCACACGGCGGACTTGCTCGACCTGTCGGCGCAGCTCGCCGCCGCGCGGGGCGACTGGGAACGTGCCTACGCGCTCGGGCGCGAGCTCGCGCGGCAGCGCGAGGCGCTGCGCGCCGACGAGGTCGCCCGGCACGTCGCCGACCTGCGCGCGCGGATGGACCTCGCAGAGGCCAGCCGGCTCGCGGAGGCGACCAAGCGCGAGAACGAGGCGCTCAGGCGCGCGGCCGCGGCCGCCGAGGATGCCTCGCGCGCCAAGTCCGAGTTCGTCGCCGTCATCAGCCACGAGATCCGCGCGCCGCTGGCAGCCACGCTCGGCGCGATCGAGCTCCTGCTCGAGAGCTCGATCGACGCCGAGCAGGCCCACCTGCTGCGCACGGCCGACGCCAGCGCCCGGATCCTGCTCGGTATCGTCAACGACGTGCTGGACATCGCATCGATCGAGGCCGGCCGGCTCGAGATCGAGCACCAGGAGTACGCGCCCCGGAGCGTCGTCGACCAGGTCGTCCAGATCGTCCGCCTGCGTGCCAAGGCGAAGGGGCTGCTGTTGGAGGTGAGCGTCGCCCCGGACGTCCCGGACACCGGCAAAGGCGACGCGGGGCGGACCCGCCAGGTGCTGCTGAACCTCGTTTCGAACGCGATCAAGTTCACGCCGTCGGGCTCCGTGCGCATCGCCGTCGCGCGCTCGACGACCGGCCTCCGGTTCTCGGTCAAGGACACCGGGATCGGGATCGCCGCCGACGTCCTCCCGCTGCTGTTCCGCCCGTTCGTGCAGGCGGACTCGTCCACCACCCGGCGCTTCGGCGGGACCGGCCTCGGCCTCTCGATCGCCGCCCGCTTGGTCGAGGCCCTCGGCGGGTCCATCCAGGTCACGTCGACGCTCGGCTTTGGGAGCACGTTCCAAGTGGACCTCCCGTTCCCCCGCGCCGCGCGGGTGGAGGCGCCTGCGCCTGCCGTGACCACGCCTCGGGCGTTCCCCGGGACCATCCTCGTAGTCGACGACGACCAACCCGTCTCCGAGGTGATCGTCGCGATGCTCACCCACATCGGCTGCGACGTAGAACCTGTAAGCAGCGCCCCCGCCGCGCTCGAGCGCGCCGCCGCACGCCCCTTCTCGATGGTGCTGATGGACGTCCACATGCCCGACATGGACGGGTTCGAGCTGGCGCGCCAGCTGCGGGCCCGCCACGGCCAACGGCTCCCCCTCTACGGGCTCTCGGGGGCAGCCTCGCGGGAGTCGATGGAGGAGGCGCTCGAAGCGGGGATGGACGGCTACATCACGAAGCCGGTGACGCTCGGGCGGCTGCGGGAGCTGATCACCGCCGTCTCCGCCGGTCGCAAGGACCCGCCGCCCGGCTGACGATCAGCTCCGCAGGATCAACCCCGCCATCGCGACGAAGCACAGGACCTGGGTGAGGAAGAACCCGAACCGGACGTTGATCACCCGGTGACGCCCGCTCGAGATGTGCGCGACGCTCTGGCAGAGCCGCGCGCCGAGCACCACCTGGCAGAGGACAGCGAACGTCCCGGTGCGCAGGTCCGCGAGGTGCCCGACCAGCACCAGCGTCGCGAAGACGGGCAAGTTCTCGACGCAATTGCCGTGCGCCCGCATCAAGCGCTGGTACCAGTCGGGCCCGTGCGGGACCGCAGCCGGGAACGACCCCGGCTTCGCCCGGCCCAACAGCACGTTGCTGACGCGGTACGGACCGATGCCCACCAGCACCAGGAGGATCGTCCAGGTCGCGAACCCGGTGAGGCAGTAGAGTGGCGTAGTCACCGCATCGCGTCCAACACGGCGGTGCCCGCGTCCGCGGTGGTGAGCGTGCCCCCGAGCTCCTTCGTGACGCGCCCGGCGACGAGGCAGCGCCCGACGGCGTCCCCGATCGCGCGCTCATCCTGCGCACGGCCGAGCTGGCCGAGCATCATCCCGGCTGTCAATATCGCCGCGAACGGGTTCGCGATGCCCTTGCCCGCGATGTCCGGCGCGCTGCCGTGCACCGGCTCGTACAGCCCGACCCGGCCCGGGTGCAAGTTCCCGCTCGCGGCGAGCCCGATGCCGCCCTGGATCGCCGCGCCGAGGTCCGTCACGATGTCGCCGAACAGGTTGTTGGTCACGATGACCTCGAAGTCCTCGGGGGTCTGGACCATCCGCATGGTCAGCACGTCGACGTACAGGTGCGACGAGGTGATCTCGGGGTACTCGGCCGCCACGAGCTTGAACACGCGCTGCCACAGATCGTGGCCGTGGCGCATGGCGTTCGCCTTGTCGCTCATGCACACCCGCGTCTTGCCGTTCGCGCGCGCCCACTCGAACGCCGCGCGGATGATCCGCTCGACCCCGAGCCGCGTGTTGATCTCCTGCTCGATCGCGATCTCGTCGGCCGTTCCGCGCTTGAACTGCCCGCCGATGCCGGTGTACAGCCCCTCGGTGTTCTCGCGGAACACGACGAAGTCGACGTCCTCCGGCCGCTTGTCCTTCAACGGGCAGTAGCGTGCGTCGAGCAGGCGGACCGGGCGGAAGTTGATGTAGAGGTCGAGCTTGAACCGCGACCCGAGCAGGATGTCCTTCGCGTGGACGTTGCTCGGCACTCGCGGGTCGCCCAGCGCGCCCAGGTAGATGCAGTCGAACTCGTTGCGAAACCGGTCGAGCGCTGCGTCCGGCAGGGTGGTGCCGTCCCGGAGGTACCGCTCCGCGCCGAAGTCGAAGTGCTCGTAGGTGACGTCGGGCGCGACAGCGTGCAGCACGCGCAGGCCCTGGTCGAGGACCTCGGAGCCGATGCCGTCCCCGGGGAGGACGGCGATGTTGGGGGGGCGGGAGGGGGTGGTCATGGGCGCTCCGGGGCCCCCGTCGTATCCCAGCGCCAAACGACCGTCCCGGGGGTCAGCCGCGGAGGGCCAGGCGGCCGGCCCCCTGGTTCAGCGCGAGGCGGAACGCCCAGGGGTTCGCGGCGAGCCCACGGACAACGGCGCGGCGCAGCCACGGGCGATCCGCCAGCTGCAGGAGCGCACGCGTGAACCAGCGGTGGCGACGCGTCAGCGCGGACCAGCGCGCGGGCCACTCCTTCGCCTTGCCCGAGACGCAGAGGCCGACGAGCGCCTGGGCCTGCTCAAAACCGAGCGCGAGGCCCTCGCCCGTGAGCGCGTCGACGTAGCCAGCTGCGTCCCCGAGCAAGAGCACGCGGCCGGCCGCCTGGGTCGCGACGCGGACGTCGAAGGGCCCCGCGCCTCGCACGGTGCTCTCGGCCGGCCCGAGGCGCTCGGCGAGCTCGGGGAACCGGCCCAGGAAGGTCTCCAGGTCCCCCCGTCCCCGCCGGCCGCTCCAGAGGAACGCGACACCCACGCGCTCGGGGCCGACGGGCGTCACGTACGCCTCGACGTCGTCCGCCCACCACACCTCGACGTAGTCGCTCCACGGACGCACGGTGTAGTGCCGCCGGATCCCCAGGCGGCGCCGCGGGCCCGTGACAGCCCCGATCCCCGCCCACTTCCGGACCTGCGAGTGCAGCCCGTCCGCGCCGACCAGGTAGTCGCCGCGCACCGGGCCCGCGCTGGTCTCCAGCGTGACGCCCCCGTCGTCCGCGTGGAGCGACAGCGCCTCGGTCCGCTCGCGCAGCTCGACGCCCAGCGCCGAGGCCCGCGCCCGGAGCGCCTCCGAGAGCCCGGTGCGCCGGATCCCCAGCCCCGTCCCCGACCCGAACCCGGCCTCGGCGACGACCCGTCGCCCGGAGGTGGCATCGATGTACCGCACCCCCCGGAAAGGGTGCGTCGCCCATGCTGGGACCTCGACCCCGAGCCTGTGGAGGTGCGAGACCCCCGCCGGCATCAGCCCCTCGCCGCAGGCCTTGTCGACGGGGCCCGCGCAACGCTCGACCACGACAGCGTCAACGCCAGCGAGCCGCGCCTCGATCGCGGCCGCCAGGCCGGCCGGGCCACCGCCGACGATAACGAGGCGCATGCTCACCGGGCGGACCCTGGCGTGCAGCGCGTCACGGGCCGGCTGATCTCAGAGCAGGCCGTGCTTCTTCCGGACCTCGCGCAGCGCGCGGTTGAGCGCGTCCTGCCGCTCCACGGAGCCCTCCGCCACGTTCTTGATCCGATCTTCGGCCTCGGCCCGCAGCGCGTTCTCGTCCACGTCGAACCGCTTGATGGTGTCGATGATCTTGCGGAACATCTCGCGGTCCTCGCCGAACACTTCGACGACGTGCGGCGACAGCATGAAGTTCTCGATGAACTGGCGGGACAGGTACTTCTCGACCTCGTTGCCCGTGGGGTGACCCCAGGTGGAGGCAACGTCCCCGCGCGTCTTGTTGTACTGGTCGTACGGGACGTTCTTCCGCTCCATCTCCGCCCGCACGCTCTCGCGCAGGTCCTGGTCGCGCTTGAGGTAGCTGTCCATGATCGCCACGAGGTCCTGCTCGGCCTCGACGCGGCTCTCGGCGTCCACCTCGATGTCACCCTCGTTGACGAGGCGCTCGAGCACTCCGTGGGCGATTGCGGAGACACGTGCACGGTAGAGTTTCATCGGAAGACCTTGGGCGAGAACGCCGCCGCTCACTGCAGGGGAAAGGAAGAGGGAGACGGTCTACCCCGCCTCCCCCTGCACCGCCACCCGCCAGGCCGGCCCTGGCGAACTCCGACAACTGCGGGAAGCGGCGTCCAAGCCGGGCCGCCGATGCCGACGCTCGCTACGACAGCAGGCGCCCGACCCGCGCGAGCCGGTCCAGCTCGATCGGCGCGAGCGTCACCCCCCGCGGCAGGTCTCCGACGAGCTCGGTGCGCGGGGCGAACCCCTCCGCGATCTTGTCCTGCAGGAACGCCCGGTACGCCTCGTCCGGGTCCCCGTGGTGGGCATAGGCGTGGCGGTCGACGACCCGCGCGCCGTACGGGCGGCCGAACACGAGCTGGTTGCCCTCGACGAACGCGCAGTAGCCCTTGAGCAAGAAGTTGAAGTCCATCTCGGACTCGACCCGCGGTGCGCGGCGCACGCGGGGCTGGAGCTCGCCTTCGCCCTCTGCACCTCCCCCGCCGGCCTTGATGCCCTTCGGGCGCGTCGCCCCCGGCGGGATCGAGTTGGGCCTCGCAGGCTGGACGGGCGACGGGGGCGTGAACGCCACGTCCGCGGTCAGGACGCTCGGGTCGTCCTCGACGTCGATCTCGGGCCCAGGCGTGACGACTGGCCCCGAGTTGCCGACGCCAGGGAGGAAGAAACTGGTGAAGTCGCCCGCTCCTTCGTCGGAGCTCGCTGCCAAGTCGGCCTCGAGGTCAGCCTCGTCGCCGGGGTGCTTCGCAACGGGCGCCGGGAGCGGCTCCGGGACAGGGTGCCCCAGCCGGGGGGCGAAGTCGTCGTCACCGACGTCGAAGACCAGCGGGCGGCTGGCGCCGGCGTTCGCGGCAAAGGGGTCGTCGAACGCGGGGAGCGCGCCGCTGGGCGCCGGGGCGAGCGCGGGAGAGGCGAACGGGTCGAACGCCACCGGCGGGGGCGCGGGCTCGATGACCGTGATCGGCGACCCGAGCTGCGTCGCGATCGAAAGCCCCGGGGGCTGCGGGTCGGGCATCTCGATGCGCTCGGACGCGGGCGCCCGGAACGCCGGCTGCCGTTGCACGGCCGTGATCGGCGCCTGGGAGGGCAGCGCCGCGGCCGAGTCCCGGTCGAGCAACGCGACCCAGTCGGGCAACGAGAAGCGCACGGCCTCGAAGCCGCCGCTGACCCCGCTCACGCGCACCATCGCGACGACCTCGTCGTCGAATTCGAACACGCGGAACGTGTCCAAGCTCCTCGGCATCCGCGCGTCCCCGCCGGGTGCGGCGTCGCGGGGGCCGACGAGGCCGGCGACGTGCCGGGCTCCCTCGATCGCGTCGGCGGCAGCGGCGTCCACCCCAACACCGCTCCCGCAGAGCCGGCCGCCGGCGAGCCCGAGCGCCTGGATGCCGTCCCACCCGGAGCGGGGCGGCAACGGGCCCAGGGAGAGCCACTGCAGCGCGGCCTCGACCGCGGGCCCGCCCAGCCGCACGACCTCGCCGTCCGTCCCTCCCGTGATCTCGCCGACGCCGACGCCCACCGCGGGCGGAGACGAGCCAAAGCGGGAGCCCAACCGGAGCGCGAACCGAAACGCCGACAGGGCGTCCAGGAACACCACGAGCGCGCAGTGGCCCAGGTCAGCGTGGATGGCCCCCGGGGCGGAGTGAAGCGCCTCCAACCAGATCCGCTCGACGTGCCGCCCGCCTTCCGCTGCGCCGCGCTGCCGGAGCCGGCCCAGCCCGACCGCCACGACGACCGCGTGGACCGGCGCGTGGGGCACGACCAACGCCCGATCGGCCCGCCCGTCCGCGTCCCCTACCGGCGCGATCGCCGCGGCCAGCGCGGAGATCACGTCCCACCGGCGGAGCTCCCGCAGCACCTCGCCGAGCGCCGACGCGAGCGCCAACCCGTGCTCCGGCTTCACGAGATCGCGCGCGAGGGGTTGGGTCACCCCCGCTCGGACGAGGGCCTTTGCGTCGGTGAAGCGGCCGAGCTGCGGGAGCACCCACGCGAGGGCGTCGGGGTCGAGCAACAGGGTCCGCGCGACCTCCCCGACCCCGCGCTCGGCGAGGTCCGGCGGGATGTGGCGCAACACGAACCCGAGGTCGTCCGGGCTCCCGCGCCCGGCGTTTCGACGCTCGACGACCCCGGCGATCGCGGTCCGCAGCGCGACAGCACCCGCGGCCACGGTCTCCGGCGGGATGCCTTGCTCGTGGACGGCCGCCAGCAGCGGCAGGCTGGCCTCGATGTCGAGCGCCCCACGCTCGAACAGCATCGCGAAGCGCGAGCCCGTGACCGCCTGCGCGAGGGCTGGGATCCGCACGCCCGTCGTGCCCAGCCGCGCGAGCGCCGCGGAGATCCGCACCTGCATCCGGGCCGCGAGGCGCGCCAGGAACGCGCCCTGGTCGCCCGGGGGCATCGCCCGCACCGCGGCCACGCGAACCGCCAGCTCCGGCGGCGGCGCCGACAGCAGCGCGGTCAATTGCCGCACCACCTCGAGCAGCGGCACGATCCCCGCCCCCGGGGACACGGCCAGTCCCTCCGCGATCAGCTCTGTCAACACCGTCGAGAGCTCGTCCCCGTCAGCCGACCCCGCCCCCGCGGGCGCCTCCGCCTCCCGCAGCGCTCGCTCGAACGCGCGACGCAGCGGCCCCTCGATCGACGGCCCGCACGCCGAGTACACGGCCCCGCCGGACTCGACCGCCGTGATCGCCGGCAAGCCGTCGCAGACCTCCGGCAACTGCATCACCGCCGCGTGGCCGGGGTCCATCCCCCGGGCGGGCCGGCGCCTCTCCCAGACCAGTCGACCGAGTATGTCGAGGTCCATCTACGCTTCCTTCAACCGCTTCAAGCCCACCTCGTCGATGACGATCACGCGCTTGCCCTCGGTGAGGATGAGGCCATCCCGGCGCATGTCGAGGATCGCGAAGCTCACGGTCTCCCGCGTCGCGCCGATGAGGCTCGCGATCTCCTTGTGCGTGAGCTTCAAGTTGATGATCACACCGCGGCTGTCGCGTACGCCGAACGGGCCGGAGAGCTCCAGGAACAGCGCCGCGAGCCGCGCGTGCGCGCTGCGGAACAACAGGCTCTCCACCCGGTTCTCGAGCTGGCGGCGACGGTCCCCGACGAGGCGCATCATCTCCACGGCGAGCCCGGCGTTGCGCATCATGATGCGCATGAACTCGTCCTTTGGGATCGAGAGCAACGAGGTGTCCTCGTAGGCCTCCGCGGCGGTGTCGTGCGGCGCGGCGGACACGATGGACAGCTCGCCGAACAGGTGATCTTTCGTGAGGAAGTGGAGCGTGAGCTCCCGCCCCTCGTCGTTCACCTTGTAGATCTTCACGATCCCGGTGCGGACCAAGTAGATGTGGCCAGCGTGCGCGCCGGGGGCCCAGACCGGCGCCCGGCGCCGGAGCTCGTGGGCGTCCGACACTTGGTCGAGCAGCTCCATCTCGCGCTCCGGCAGCGACGAGAGAATCGGATTCTGGCGGATGTACCAGCCTTTCGTTTTGATCATCGGCGGGTCTCGGGGACGGGCGGGGGCGGGATACGCGGGTCCTCGCGATCCTAAGCCCCTTTCTGGACACATGCCTCCCGACCTCTCCTGCCAGGCCATCGTCCTCGCCGCCGGCGGCAGCACGCGGATGGGCGAGCCGAAGGGGCTGCTCTTGGTGGACGGGGTGCCGCTGGCCGGGTGCCACGCGCGCGGCTTCCTCGACGCTGGGCTGTGCGTGACGATCGTGCTCGGGAGCCACGAAGCGGCGTACCGCGCCGCCCTCGGCGGGGGGGTGGGGACCGGGGGGCGGGTGCGGTTCGTCGTGAACACCGCGTGGGCGAGCACCACGCTGGCGGACTCGCTCCGGCTCGCACACAGCGCTGGGCCCGCGATCGTCACGCCGGTGGACGTCCCGCCGGCGCGCGCGTCGACGATCGCGGCGCTGCTCGCCGTGGGGGGCGACGCGACGGTCGCGTTCGAGGGCGTCCCGGGGCACCCGGCGCGCCTCGCGTCACCGCTGCTGCCCGGGGAGCGGCTGGACGTGCGCCTCGCCAGTGCACCGCTCGTCGAGATCGACGACCGCGACTGCTTGCTCAACCTGAACACCCCAGGCGACTGGCGCGCGTGGCAAGATGCCCGTTTCCGCCCGCCCTGTTGACTTACGCCCAGGCGCCGCGCTGGATACGCCTCCGAATGCCAGTTCCCCGAGTCGACACCCGCCACGCCGAGATGGTCGTCGCCATCAAGTCCGCCGCGCGCGACCACATCCGCGACCACGGCGCCGCGGCGCTGTCGCTCGGCGCGATCGCCCGGGCGATCGGCGTGACGACCCCGGCGCTCTACCGCTACTTCGACGGGCGCGACGCGCTCGTCACCAGCCTCGTGGCGGACGCGTACGAAGAGCTGGGGCTCGCGCTCGAGCACGCCGGCAAGGACGCCCCGGGCGCGCTCGACCTGCGCTTCATCACGCTGGCGCGCGCTTACCGCCGCTGGGCGATCGACCGGCCGCAGGAGTACATCCTCATCCACGGCGCGATCTTCCCCGGTCACCGCGCGCCGATCGAGGTCGTCGCCGCGGCCGCGCTGAAGAGCCTGCACATCTTCGTCGACCTCCTGACCCGTGCCGAGGCCACCGGCCGGCTGCGGCTCCCGCGGGCGTACTCGGACCCCGACGCGATCCGCCGGCTCGGCACCCTCGCGCGCGCCTTGCCCATCCCGATGGTCGCCACCGCCTACTCCACGTGGCTCTCCCTGCACGGCCTCGTCTGGGAGGAGCTCCTCGGCCGCTTGCCCGGGGGCCTGGGCGACCAAGGCGCGCTCTTCGACTTGGAAGCGGCGGCGATCGCCGAGCGGCTCGGGCTCACCGACTAGGCGTGATAGCGCCCACCCATGCGCCGCTTCCTCCTCGCCAGCCTCCCGCTCGCCCCCCTGGTCGCCTGCTCTGGCCCCGACGACTCGGGTGCGGACCGCCAGCCGCGCCCGCCGAAGGACGACACCGCCGACTCGGACGCGGACGCCGACGCGGACACCGATAGCGACACCGACACCGACACCGACACCGACACGGACACCGACACGGACGCGGACGCCGACGCCACGATGTGTGCGCGGTGGACCGCGGACAGGGCGAGCGCGACCGAGGGGAGCTGGAGCGGCGACACGCGCACCTGCGACGCCGGCGACATGACCGCGTCGTGGCGGGCGCACACGCTCACCCAGGTGAACCTGTACCGCTGGCTCGCGGACCTCCCCGCCGTCGACATGGACGACGACAGGAACGCGGCCTCCCAGCAGTGCGCGCTGATGGAGGACGCCCACGGGTCGCTCTCGCACTACCCGGACTCGACCTGGGAGTGCTACGACGCCGACGGCGCCTCGGCCGCCGGGCAGTCCAACATCGCGACGGCCCCCGCGGTCTACGCCGTCGACTTGTACATGGAGGACTTCGGGAACGAGACCACGCTCGGGCACCGCCGCTGGATCCTGTCCAACGGGCTCGGCCCGATCGGGGTCGGGTCGACCGACGCGTTCTCGTGCATGTGGGTGCTCTACGGGTCCGGCACCGACAGCACCCCGTGGACCGCGTGGCCCGCGCCGGGGTCGTTCCCGATCGACGCGATCGGCAGCGGGAACGAGAGCGTGGACGCGGTCGGCTGGAGCCTGCAGTCCGACACCATCGACCTCGCACGCGCGTCGGTGACCGTGACGGAAGGTGGCGTCGACAAGCCAGTGACCATCACGCAACTCGAGGCCTACTACGGGAGTAACTACGCGATCACGTTCACGCCTGAAGGCTGGCGGAGCGCGGCCGGGAAGACCTACCACGTCGCGGTGAGCGGCACGTCGACGACGATCGCGTACGACGTCACCATGGTCGATTGCGGCACGCAGGGCCGCTGACCGAATAAAACCCGACCCCCGCGGTTACTATCGCACGGATTTTGGAGTCCAACATGCTCAGCGCCCTCGTCGTCGCCACTCTCACCTCGGGTCTCGCCCACGCCAAGAAGGCGCCGAAGGCGCCCCCGGCCGCGATCGTCGGCTGGCACCACGAGGAAGGTTGGAAGGGCGATTGCTACTACCCGAAGGACTGGGCGGCCCTGGGCGAAGGGGACCGTCGCGCCGGCCGCGCCGACGCCCTCGCGGCGATGAAGACCCAGTGGACCGGCGGGCGGGACGACGGGGTGAACTTCGACTCCAACGTCGTGGACGACGTGGAGACCACGCTCCTCGGCCTCCCCGTGAAGATCGAGGCGGTGGCGACCAAGAACCTCGAGCTCTGCAAGGCCGCGATGGTGTCGGGCGACACCGGCGCCTGGGCGAGCTGGATGGGCAGCCTGAACGGCGCCCTGAACGTAGGGGAGTGCAACAAGCCCCTCGCGTACACCACGTTCGACTACCTGGACATCGGCACCGGCTGGCAGCGGCCGGTCTCCATGTGCAAGGGCGACGTCGCCCACGTCTTCGGCACCACCAGCGACCGGTACCGGGTGAGCGACAAGGGCGAGTGGATGACCATCGAGGGCTCGAAGGAGGCGGCCATCGGTAACGACTGGCCGTGCAACATCGAGGGCTGCACGGTCGGCAAGCTGGTCGGCAAGTTCACCGGCGAGTCCGGCGTGGAGCTCCTGTTCCCGATCGGGGCGGAGCTCACGTTCCAGGCCCCCGAGCCGGGCGTGCTGATGTACACCATCAACGACACCACCTGGTACGACAACAAGTGGTACTCGAACGGCCGCATCGACGACCACGCGGCCGTGACCATCGAGCCCGCCGGCGGCTTGCAGTAGATGGCCCAGGGCGGCCGCTCCGTCGTCCGGAGGCTCGCCTTCGTCGGCTTCACGCTCTTGCTGTTTGCCGGCGGTAGCGAGGTGGCGCTGCGGATGGCTGGGCTCCCGAAGAAGGACACCTCGAAAGAGTTCACCCACTCCCAGATCTACTGGGTGCAGCCTGCGAACCAGCACCTGGAGGGGCTGAGCCACAAGGAGACCGGCGGCACGTTCCGGGTCTCGACGGACGCGAACGGGCTGCGCGCACCGCTCCACCCGCAGGAGAAGCCCGTGGGGGCGTTCCGGGTGATGACGCTCGGTTGCTCGACCACCTTTGGCTGGGGCGTCAACGACGAGGAGTCCTATCCGTACCAGCTCGAGCAGATGCTGGCGGCAGACGGGCACAAGGTCGAGGTCATCAACGGGGGCCAGCCGGGCTATTCGAGCTTCCAGGGGCTGTGGCTCTGGAACAAGACGCTCGCGGCCTACAAGCCGGACCTGGTGATTTTTGGCTACATCGTCCAAGACAGCCGCTCGGTCGGGTACTCCGACAGCTCGCAAGCGCTGCTGCAGGCGAACCAGGACTTCTTGAAGGAGCACCTGCTCTACCAGCTGCACCTCTACACGGTGCTCAAGGACCTGGTCGCGGCCTACAAGACCGAGGCGAAGGACCAGCCCGGCGACGGCGGCGTCTACCGCGTCTCGCGCGAGGAGTACGTGGACAACATCCGGGCCTTCAAGGCGAACGCGGACGCCGTCGGCGCGAAGTTCATGCTGTTCGGCTACCCGCTCGAGCGCGAGGGCTACACCGGCTCGCACCGGCGCATCCTCCATGCCGCGGCCACGAGCCTCGACGTGCCGGTCTACGACCCGCAGCCCGAATTCGAGGAGTACACGGCGCGCGAGACGCTGTACTTCCCGCAGGACCGCGGGCACGCAAACGCAGCCGGCAACGCGAAGATCGCGCAGGGCGTCACCCAGTTCCTCGTGAGCCACCAGCTGGTGCCGTGACGGGCGGGCCGAGGTGTGCCGAGCGGCCGCATCGGCGCCGCCGCACCTGGTACCGAGGCGGCGCTTGCGGCGTTGGGGCGGGGCGGAGGCGTGGTGTTCGGTCGACATCGCGGGCAGTCCTAGGCGGAGGGGCGCACATGGACCTGATGATCGAGGCAGGGCTCCTCACCGCCGACCAGCTCACCCACGCGCTGGCGCACCAGAAGACGCACGGCGGGCGCCTCGGGTCGATCCTCATCACCCTTGGCTTCATCACCGAGAAGCACCTGGAGTCGAGCCTCGGCCAGCAGCTCGGGCTCGAGACGTGCGACGTAGAGTCGATCAACCCGGCGCCCGAGGTGCTGCGCCTCGTCCCCGAGTCCGTCATCCGGCGCCACGAGGTGATCCCGCTGTCGGTGAAGAACAAGACGCTCGTCGTCGGCATGACGGATCCGAGCAACATCGCGGTCATTGACGAGCTGCTGCAGCGCACGCGGCTCGCGCGGGTCGAGCCGCGGCTGGTCACGGAGACCACGTTTCGGCGGTTCATCAGCACCCGCTACGCCTCGGCGATGCTCATGGACCAGATCGGCGCAGACACGAACTTGGACCGCGCGGCGTTGCAGCCGGGCGGCCCGGGCGCCCCGACGGAGGGGCTCGAACCGCGATCAACGACATCAACGACCCCGACATCAACATCGTCACCCTCGAGGACCCCGTCGAGTCCGCGATCCCCGGCGCGAACCACGTGCAGATCCAGGAGAAGGCCGGGCTCACGTTCCCTGCCGCGTTGCGCTCGGTGCTCCGGCAGGACCCGGACGTCGTGTTCGTCGGGGAGATGCGCGACGCCGAGGTCTCGTCGATCGCGATGCGGGCGTCGCTGACCGGCCACATGGTCTTGTCAACGCTGCACACGAACGGCATCGTCGAGACGTTCGCCCGGCTCGTGGACATGGGCCTTGAGACGTACCTGCTCGCGAGCTCGCTGCAGCTGGTGATGGCCCAGCGCCTGCTCCGCCGGCTGTGCTCCCACTGCGCGAAGCCGGCGACGCTCGACGGGGACCTGGTCGTGGAGTTCGACCTCTCGCCCGAGCAAGTGACGACCGCGCACCACCGAGTGGCCGTCGGCTGTCGGCAGTGCGGCGAGACCGGCTACCGCGGCCGCGTGGCCGTGTACGAGGTGCTGCAGCTCAACGCGGCGGTCCGCGCGGTGCTCCGGGCCGGCGGCGGCGAGACCGCCATCAAGCAAGCGTGCGACGACATGGGCGTCGTCTGGCTTTGGCAGGCCGGCATCGCGCGCGCGCTCGCCGGCGAGACGAGCTTTGAAGAGGTGCGCCGGGTGCTTGCGCCGACGGAGTAGCCAGACAACTCGGGACCCGCAGACCCCGGTGTGCGAAAGCGCCCGGGATACGCACGCGTCGCCATGCCCGAGCCCGCCCGCCCGCTCATCTCCGCCGAGCACCTGTTCAAGATCTACACGTCTGGAGAACAGGAGCTCTACGCGTTGAACGACCTGTCGCTGCAGGTCGTCGACGGCGAGTCCTGCGCGATCATGGGCACGTCCGGGTCGGGGAAGTCGACGCTGATGAACATCCTCGGCGCGCTCGACCGCCCGACGCGCGGCGAGTACTGGCTCGACGGGGAGCTGGTCTCCGCGATGACAGACGCCAAGCTCTCGAGCCTGCGGAACCGCAAGATCGGGTTCGTGTTCCAGAGCTTCAACCTGCTCCCGCGGCTCAACGCGGTGGAGAACGTGGAGGTGCCGTTGGTGTACAGCCGGGTGCCGACCAAGGAGCGCCGGGCGCGCGCGCTGGAGGCCCTGGCCCAGGTCGGCCTCTCCGAGCGGACGACCCACCGCCCGGCCCAGCTCTCGGGCGGGCAACAGCAGCGCGTCGCCATCGCCCGCGCGCTGGTCACCCGGCCGCGGCTCTTGCTCGCGGACGAGCCGACGGGCGCGCTCGACAGCGAGACCACGAAGCAGATCCTCGCGCTGCTCGACACGCTGCACGCGACCGGGCTGACTATCGCGCTGGTCACCCACGAGGCCGCCGTCGCGGCGCGTGCGCAGCGCATGGTGTGGGTGCGCGACGGGCAGATCGTGGCCGACGGGCCGCCCGCCGAGGTCCTCGCGGGTCGACGGGCCGCCGAACACGCGGAGGTCTCGTGATCGCCTTGCTCTTCCTGCTCGCCGGGACCGCGTTCGCGGGCGAGACGCGCACCCTCACGCTAGCGGACACGCTGCGCCTCGTCGTCGAGCGCAACCCCGACCTGCAGAGCGCGGACCTCGCGCGCGACATCGCCGCGATTGAAGCGCGCCGCGCCCGGCTCGACCGTTTCAGCGCGACGGTGGTCGCGACAGGCGGCGGGGACGCCGGGGTCGCGAAGCCCTGGAAGCAAGACGCCTACGCGGGGACCGACGCGAGCTGGGACACGCACGCGAACCTCGCCGTGCCGCTCTACGCGGGCGGCGCCGTCCGAGCCTCGGTCGACGCCGCCGACGCCGGGGCCGAGATGGCGTCGCTGGACCGGCTGATCACTGCGCGCTCACTGCAGCGCTCGGCGTACACCGCGTACTGGAACATCAAGGGCTACGAGCTGCAGATCGAGGCCGCGCAGGAGGGGCTCGACCTCACCCAGCAGGCGCTCGACATCATCGTCGCGAAGGCGGACGCCGGGCTCGCTGCCGGCATCGACGTCAACCGCTCGAAGGTCGACCTGTACGCCCAGCAGGAGACGCTCGTCGAGGAGAAGGCCGCGCTCTACGACGCGCAGCAGGAGCTGCTCCGCCTGTTGCACTACGGCGACGACGCGCTGGTCTTGGCCGACCCGCCGCCGGCCCCGAGCGACGCCGCGGTCTCCATCCCCGACACCGTGCCCGACCGCCCCGAGCTCGCCCGGAAGGCGCAGGAGGCGCGACAAGCCGCCGACGCCGTGACCAGCGCGCGCGCGGGGGCGCTGCCGACCCTGTCGGTCACGGCCACCGCCGGCGGCTCCGGGAGCGCGTCGGGGGTGACCGGCTCCACGACGTTCGACCCCGACGACCTCGGGCCCTCGCTCGACGCGAGCGTCGGCCTCTCGTTGTCGTGGGACATCTTCGACCTGTTCCAGACGCGGGACGCCGTCGCCGTCGCCAAGCTGCAAGCCCAGCAGGTGGACGCGAGCACCGAGAGCACGCGCGACAGCCTCGCCGCCGAGCTCCGACGCGCGGCGTCGAACGTGCGGCAGCTGCGGGAGCGCGCGCCGCTCGTCGACGCACAAGTGGCGCTAGCACGGGACAACCTGCAGATCGTGCAGGGGCTCTACGGCCAAGGCTCTGCCACGATCTTGGACCTCTTCAACGCCCAGGCGAGCTTCCGTCAAGCGCGCACCCAGGGCGCGAGCCTGCGCGTGCAGCTCGCGACCGCAGAGTACGACCTGCGCTGGCTCTCCGGCGAAGCCCTCACACCCTCGGGGACCCCATGACCCTCTCCCGGCTCGAGCGCGCCGCAATCGCGCTCGCGTTCGCCCGCCCCCTCCTCGCGTGCTCCGGGCTCACCGGCGGCGGCGACGAGAAGCTCGACGACAACCTCGTCCGCCCGGTCACGAAGGGCGACCTCGTGGACGAGGTGAGCGAGGCCGGCAAGATCACGCCCCGGTTCGACGTCGACATCAAGTCGAAGGTGTCCGGCGAGGTGCTCGCCGTGCAGGTGCAGGAGGGCCAAGTCGTCAAGAAGGGCGACTTGCTCTACGAGATCCTGGACACCGAGTACGGCCGGAACGTCGCGCTCGCCCGCGTGGCGCTCAAGCAGGCGCAGCTCGAGGCCGAGAACGCGGAGGTGGACCGCCAGCGCAAGGAGCAGGCCCTCGCGACCCGTGGCATCTCCGCCGCCGAGTACGACGTCGCGCGCCGCCAGGTCGAGCTCGCGAAGGTGAACATCGACGGGCAGAAGGTGCAGCTGCAGTCGGCGCAGGACCAGCTCAACTACACGAAGATCACGGCACCGATCGACGGCGTCGTGATCGTGCGCAACGTGGAGCCGGGCGAGGTCGTCACCGCGGGCGTCACGGCGACGGTGAACGGCGAGGCGCAGCTCACCATCGCGCAGATGGACAAGCTCCTGCTCGAGATCGACCTGAACCAGGTCGACGTGGCGAAGGTCCACCTCGACCAGCCCGCGCGGATCCTGCTCGACGCGTACCCGGGCGAAGAGGTGCCGGGGAAGGTCACGCAGATCGCGGCCGCCGGCCACACGGACCTCACCCGCGGCATCGACGTCTTCACCGTGAAGGTGGAGGTCGACCCGTCCACGGCGAAGGTCGAGATCAAGCCGGGCATGACCGCCGAGGTCCGGATCCAGATCGGCACCTGGCCCCAGGTCGTGAAGCTGCCCGCGGAGATGGTGTTCGAGGAGGAGGGGAAGTCCTACGTGTACTTGGTGCACCCGGCGGCGGACGGCAAAGAGGGCAAGGTGAAGGAGAAGACCGAGATCACGATCGGGCACCGCAGCGACCGCGAGGTCGAGGTGTTGACGGGGGCCAAGGAGGGCGACGAGTTCTACGCCCAGGCCGACATCAAGGACATGAGCGCGAAGATCGACTGATGCGCGCAGAGGCCAACCGCACGTGATCCTCGAGACCGCCCTCCTCGCGCTCCGCACCCTGCGTGGCAACGCGTTCCGGACGATCTTGACGATGCTCTCGGTGACCATCGGCGCGTTCTCCATCGTCGTGATGTTGTCGCTCGCCCAGTCCGGCCAGAAGACGCTCTCCGCCGAGATCGAGCAGATCGGCGGGATGCAGATGGTGCTGTGGATCCCTTCCGAGGGGGAGACGGCGTCGGCGCGCGACCGCGCGGTGTACGACCGCGGGTTCACGGACATCGACCTCGCGTCGTTGAAGGAGGTGCCCTACTTGAAGGACGTCGCGAGCGAGGCGACCTACGGCTCCGAGGCCGTGTGGGCGACCGCGGACAACCGTTCGACTGCGGACATCGTCGGCGTCGGCGTCGGTGTGCTCGAGATCCTGAACTGGAAGGTGGCCCAGGGGCGGCCGCTGACCGAGGAGGACGGGGTGCAGCGGCACCGCGTCGCGGTGATCACCGCGCCGCTCGCGACGACCCTGTTCCCCGGCAAGAGCCTCGACGAGGCCGTCGGCCAGACGATCTTCGTCGGCAAGAAGCCCTACATCGTCGCCGGGGTCCTGGAGGTGCGCGAGATGATGGGGATCCACTTTGGGTTCTCGTGGGAGACGAGCGTGTTCGTGCCGCTCCTCACGGCCGAGAAGCGGGACGGGCGGCCCGAGCAAGCGCGGTTCTTCGTCGGGCTGACCGAGGACGCCAAGTACAACGCCACGACCGTCGCGATGGCCAACGCCGCGCTGTTGAACAACCACCGCGGGGTGGAGGACTTCCAGTCGCTGGACTTCTCCGGGTTCTTGAAGCAGTTCTACACGTTCTTCAACGTGCTGGACATGATCGTGGCGTTGATCGCGAGCATCTCGCTGTTCGCCGGCGGCATCGGCGTGATGAACATCATGCTCGTCTCGGTGACGGAGCGCGTGCGGGAGATCGGGATCCGAAAGGCGCTCGGCGCCTCGCGCACCGACATCCTCTGGCAGTTCCTGATCGAGGCGTCGACGTTGTCCCTGACGGGGGGCATCGCGGGCGTGGTCCTCGGGCTCCTCGTCACGCTCGGCACCAACACGCTGATCCGCAGCTCGCTGCCGAGCTGGCAAGGCATGTACAGCGTCATGGGCGTCGGCCTCTCGCTCGGGGTCACGAGCGGCATCGGGCTCTTGTTCGGCGCCGTGCCCGCCTGGCGCGCCGCCCGGCTCGACGTCGTGGAGTGCCTGAGGCGCTGATGGTGAGCACCCTGTTCGCCTCAGTCGCCACGTCGCTCTCTGCGACGCTCGACCTGTTTCGCACGCAGAAGGTGCGCTTCATGCTCACCGTCTCGGGCATCGTCGTCGGCGTCGGCAGCCTCGTGGTGATGGCGAGCTTGCTCGAGGTCGGCCAAGCGACGCTCCAAGCGTCGAGCGCCGAGGCCACCGGCGACGACGTGATCACGGTGCAGAACGACTGGGACTCGCTGCAGAACCACCCGGACGCCGAGCGCTTGCGGCACACCGACCAGGAGGCGATCGCGCGCTCGACGATGCTGCCGGAGGGGTCGAGCGTGACGGCGACGTACGGGATGCAGGACCGCAAGGCCCGCTGGAAGGAGAAGGACTACACGCCGTTCACCATCGGCATCGGCGCCGAGACGCTCGCCGTCTACAACCTCGGCATCGCGAAGGGCCGGGCGTTCTCGGAGAGCGACTTCGCCGACGCCCGGCGGGTGATCGTGGTCGGCGCGAAGGCGCTCGACGGCACGGCCGCGCCCGGGGACGTCGTCCGGGTCGAGGGGCGCCCGTACGTGGTCGTCGGGGTCCTCGCAGAGAAGGCGGACATGGGGCCGGGCGGGCCGTGGAGCTGGAACCAGCGGCTCTTGTTCCCAGAGCGGACGTACCAGCTCAACTTCGACCCGTCCCGGCGGCCGACGAACATCGTCGTCAAGGTCGCCCCGCCGGTGCAGCTCAACGGGCTGTTGAAGGACTACGTGCTGGCGACGCGCGGGGTGCTCGACGCGATCCTGATGCGCGACCGCAGCGTGAAGAGCTACCGGTTCGAGGGGGTCAGCGACGACTCGGGCACCGAGGCCCTGATCATGAACACGATCCAGGCGCTGCTGTACTTGACGACGGTGTTCTCGATGATCGTCGGCGGGATCAACATCATGAACATCATGCTGGTGACGGTCGTCGAGCGCACGCGCGAGATCGGCCTGCGCCGCGCTGTCGGCGCCACGCGGGGCGACATCCTGCAGCAGTTCATCTCGGAGACGGTGATGATCACCCTCGTCGGCGCGGCGATCGGCCTGCTCGGCGCGCTCGTGCTGCTGGCGATCAGCTCCTGGGCGCTCACCAAGTGGGTGGCGCCGTGGCCGTTCCAGGTGGAGGGCTGGTCCGTCGGGCTCGGGCTCCTGTTCTCGTCGGTCATCGGGCTGACGTTCGGGATCTACCCGGCCTGGCGCGCGTCCCAGCTCGACCCTGTCGAAGCCTTGCGCTCGGATTGAACTTCGGAGGATCAATGCGGACCTACTCGGCTTGGCGAGGGCTCAAGGCCCTGGTGCACGACGCGGTGAGCGCGACGACGGACCTCGTCGGTGAAGGCCACGACTCCACCGGGCGGACCACCGTGCGCGTGGCGTCGCTGACCGGGCTCGGGCCCCAGGCGCGCGCGGCGAACACGGTGCGGAAGCTGGCGACGGACGGCGTCCTGGGCACCGTGAAGGGGGTGAACCGCCTCGTGGAGGCCGCGAGCGACGTCCTGCTGGACGCGGGGCTCGGCACGCCGAGCGCTTCGGAGCCGGACAGCCCGGTGTCGATGCGGTCCGACGCGATGGGCACCGCGGGGTGGGTCGGGGACGCGCTCGTGGGCGCGGTCAACGGGGTCGTCGGCGACCACCTGCACCGCCGCAAGAACGGGCTCGGGCTCGGGCTCTCGCTGCGCCACCGGGACCACGAGCTCACCCCCGAGCGCATCGCCAACCTGCCCGGCACGCGCGGCGTTGCCGTGTGGGTGCACGGGCTCGCCACCACCGAGTGGTCCTGGTGCCTCGAGTCCGGCCGGTTCCTCGGCGACCCCGCCGCCAACTTCGGCACGCTGCTCGAGCGCGACCTCGGGTTCACCCCCGTGTTCGTTCGCTACAACACCGGCCGCCCCGTCGCCGACAACGGCCGCGACCTCGCGGCGGCCCTCGACCGCCTCGTCACGACCTGGCCCGGCGGCATCGACGAGCTCGTGCTGGTGGGCCACAGCATGGGCGGCCTCGTGTGCCGCAGCGCCGTGCACGTCGCCCAGGCCGAGGGCGGCAGCTGGCTCGCCAAGCTCACCCGCGTCGCGTGCCTCGGGACCCCGCACCAGGGCGCCCCGCTCGAGCGCCTCGGCGTCGCGGTGGCAGACGCGCTCGGCGCCGTCGACCTCCCCGGCACCCGCATCCCGGCGGCGATCCTCCGCGCGCGCAGCAGCGGCATCCAGGACCTCGGCCACGCCCGCGTCACCGAGCCCATCTCCCTCGACAACGGCGACGCGCTGCACATCCCCGTCCCGCGTCACGTCGCGTGGGCGTTCATCGCCGGCTCGCTCACCCGCGACCCGGACCACCCGTTGGCCCGCGCGTTCGGCGACCTCCTCGTCCAGGTCCCCAGCGCCGAGGGCCCCGCGACGGGCCGCTTCCCGGTCCAGACCGCGCGCTTCGGCGGGGTGCGCCACCACGAGATCCAGGTCCACCCCGACGTCTACGCGCAGCTCCGACGCTTCTGCGCTGGCGAGTGGGACCTCGGGTTGCCCGCGATCGGCGACGTCGCGGCGGCCACGGACGCCGGCCGCGAGCGCCACGGCCTGGGTTAAACCCCGCCCGTGCTGCCGTCCCCCGACTCGCTGATCCCGCACCGCCGACCCCAGCTCCTGCTCGACCGGCTCGTCGCCTTCGACGGCGGGACGCTGACCGCCGAGGGAGACTTCGACGCGTCGGGCTGGCCCGCCACCGTCCCGCGGATGCAGCTCGTCGAGGGGCTCGCGCAGGCGATGGCGTGCCTCGGCAGCCTGCACGGGGAGACCGGCGCTGCCGTGCTGCTCGGCGTCCCCGCCGCGGAGTTCCCGGCCGCGGCGTCCCCGCCGTGTACGCTCACATTCACCGTCGAGGTGGTCGAGCGCCGGCTCAAGATCACCGAGGCGCGCGGCGAGGTCCACCACCGCGGCGCGCTGGTGTGCCGGGCGCGCCTGACGGCCGCGCTGTTCGACCCACCGGCGGAGGGTGCGTGAGCGCGCAGCGGCCCGTGCAGCTCCTCGGGGTCGGCGTCGACGCCCTGACGCTCGACACCCTGCTCGAGCGCGTCAGCGGGCTCGTGGACGCCCGGGGCCAGGCGACGGTCTCCTACGTGAACGTGCACGTGTTGAACACCGCGGCGAGCGACCCCGCGCTGCGGGGCTTCTTGAACGCCTCGGACGTGTGCTTCGCGGACGGCAGCGGCGTCGTGCTCGGCGCGCGGATCCTCGGGCGCGCGTTGCCCGGGCGGATGACCGGCGCGGACTGGATCCACGACCTCGCGGTGCACGCGGCGGGCCGGGGCTGGCGGCTCGCGTGGATCGCCGGGAAGCCCGGGGTGACCGACCGCGCGGCGCGCGCGCTCGAGGCCCAGCACCCCGGCGTCCAGTTCGTGTTCACCGACCACGGGTACCACCCGAGCCAGGGCCCCGGGCACGACGACCTGCTCGCCCGGCTCAACGCGGCGCGGCCCGACGTGGTCCTCGTCGGCATGGGCACGCCCATCCAGGAGCGCTGGGTCGCGGCGAACCGGGCGCGGATCGACGCGCCGGTCACGTGGTGCGTCGGCGCGACAGCCGACTTCGTGTCCGGCGAGGTGAGCCGGGGCCCGGAGCTCCTGTACACCAACCAGGAGTGGCTGGCGCGGCTGTTGGTGGACCCCCGCCGGCTCTGGAAGCGGTTCCTGGTCGGCAACCCCCTGTTCGTAGCGCGCGTCGTCCAGCAGAGAATCGCCGGGACGCGGGACGCCGGATCGCATTAAGCCCGTCCGCCATGCCACCCGCCTCCCCAGCCCCTTCCCTGGCCGAGCTCAAGAGCCGGCTCAAGCAGATCATCGTCGACGTGTGCGACCTCCAGGACATCGAGCCTGGCGACATCGACGACGAGGAGCGCCTGATCCGCGGCGGGGGCAAGTTCGACCTCGGCAGCCTCGACGCGATCGAGATCAGCGCCGCGATCGACAAGGAGTACGGTGTCCGCATCGAGGACCTGTCCGCCGCCAAGGCTGCGTTCCGGTCGGTCTCGTCGCTGGCAGCGCACATCGCGAAGGAGAAAGGCTGGGAGATCGGCGAGTGACGCCCGCGATCACCGCGCGCGCGGACCTCCTCCCCGCCTACGATGTCGTCGTGCTCGGCGGCGGGCTCGCCGGCCTCACGCTCGCGCTGCAGCTCCTCCAGCAACGGCCCGAGACGCGGATCCTCGTGATCGAGAAGAAGGCGCACCCGGTGGACGAGGCCGCCCACAAGGTCGGCGAGTCGTCGGTCGAGATCGGCGCCCACTACTTCACGCGCGTGCTCGGCCAACTCGAGCACTTTCGCAAGGACCAGCTCCCGAAGCTCGGCTTGCGGTACTTCTTCGACGCCGACGACCCGATGGACATCACCACCCGCACCGAGCTCGGCGGGAACACGTTCTTCGAGACCGAGAGCTTCCAGATCGACCGCGGGCGGTTCGAGAACCACCTTGG
Source organism: Bifidobacterium breve (assembly GCA_943328795.2). Lineage (GTDB taxonomy): Bacteria > Myxococcota_A > UBA796 > UBA796 > SXON01 > CAIUMM01. The sequence continues at coordinate 14,269 of CALQBK020000022.1, read as the reverse complement.
CGTCGAGGCGCTCGCCGCCGGCGCGCACTTCGTGCACGGCGCGGTGGTCCGCGAGGTCACGCTCGCCGAGCGCGCGGGCACGCACAGCGTCACGTTCAGCCCCCCCGGCGCGGCCGAGGGCGACACCGTGAGGGTCGACGCGCGGTGGGTGGTGGACGCCTCCGGCCGGTCGAGCCTGCTCAAGCGTAAGCTCGGGCTCCAGAAGAAGAACGGGCACGACGCGAACGCGACGTGGTGGCGCTACGACAAGCGGCTCAAGGTCGACGACTTCTCGGACGACCCTGGGTGGACCAACCGCATCGGCGGGAAGCGCCAGCGGTGGCTCTCGACCGTGCACTTCTGCGGCGCCGGCTACTGGCTCTGGTTCATCCCCCTCGCGTCCGGCAGCCACAGCGTCGGCATCGTCGTGGACGCCGATCTGCACCCGTTCGGCACCATCGCCTCGTACGAAAAGTCGATGGCCTGGATCCGGAAGTTCGAGCCCCAGGCCGCGGCCTACCTGGACCAGGTGATCGCCGACGGCGCCCAGCTCCAGGACTTCTTGGCGCTCAAGGACTTCAGCTACAGCTGCACGCAGCTCTACGACAACAACCGCTGGGCGCTCACCGGGGAAGCCGGCGCGTTCTTGGACCCGTTCTACTCGCCGGGCAGCGACTACATCGGCATCAGCAACACGCTGATCACCGACCTCGTGGTCCGCGACCTCGCGGGCGAGCGCATCGGGGCCCGGGCGAACGTGTACAACCGCATCTTCTTCAACTTCTACGACAGCCACCTGACCCTCTACGAGGGCCAGATGCACATGAACGGCAACGCGAAGGTGATGACGCTCAAGATCATCTGGGACTTCGCGTACTACTGGGTGATGCCCGCGGCGTTCTTCTTCCACGGCCGGCTCACGGACATGATGCTGTTCTCCGAGCGCAAGGCGGAGCTCGACCGGGCCGGGGACATCAACCTGGCCGTGCAGCAGCTGTTCCGCGAGTGGCACAAGGCGGGGATCAAGGTGGCGCCGGTGTTCGTGAACATGGCGGGGATGCCCTTCATGCGGGAGCTCAACCGCGGCCTGAAGGACCCGCTGGACCGGGACCAGTTCCTGGCGCGCCTCGGGACGGGCCTCGCGAGCTTGGACCAGCTCGCTTCCGAGATCTTCGGCGAGGCGCAGCGTGACGTGCCGGGCATCGAGAGCCCCGTGCTGGCGGCGCTCGGCGAGCGCCCGGTCACCATCTTGGACACCGTGCTGCCCGTGCTCCAGCGGCGGCCCGCCCCGGGGCCCGACGCCGGATGACCGCGCCGCTCGCGATCACCGGCTGGGGCGCGGTCTCGGCCCTCGGGCTCACCACCGCGGACGCCGTTCGCGCGCTCCGAGAAGGGCGCCGCGGCCTCGGGCCGACCACGCGGTCCGCCCACCTGGTCGACGTGAACGGGGGCCGACCCTACGCGGGCGAGGCGCCGCTCGACTGCCCGCTCGACGAGCGCGCGCGCACGATGGTGACGCTCGCGGTCGAGGAGGCCGTGCGCAAGGCTGGGCCGAGCGACGGGGTGACGGGCGTGTTCGTCGGGACCACCGGCGGCTTCTTCGTCGACGCGGACATCGCGCTGTACCACGAGCGGCTGACCAACCCCGCCGCGTCGCCCTGGTTCGGGCGGCGCGGGGTCGGCGAGGTCGCCGAGGCCGTCGCGCTCCAAGTCGGGGCGACCGGGCCCGTCGCGACGTTCTCGATGGCCTGCACGTCGAGCGCGGCCGCGGTCGCCGCCGCGGCGAGCCACCTGCGGGGCGGCACGTGCGACCGCGCGGTGGTCGTCGGCTTCGACCTGCTCGCGAACATGACGGTCTACGGCTTTCGCAGCCTGCTGTTGTGCGACCCGAACCCCTGCCGGCCGTTCGACGTGCGGCGCGCCGGCTTGCAGCTCGGCGAGGGCTGCGGCGTGCTCGTGATCGACCGCGGCGCGGCGGGCGCGTTCCACCTGCTCGGCAGCGCCAACCGCATCGACGTGTCGAACCTGACCGGCTCGGCCACGGACGGCTCCACCGTCGAGGCCGTCATCCGCGGGGCGCTCGCCCACTCGAAGGTCAACCCCGAGCAGGTGGTGAGCGTGAAGGCGCACGGCACCGGCACGGTGGACAACGACCTGGCGGAGGGCCGAGGCATCGCCCGGGCGTTCACGGGCGGCCGCCCGCCGTTCGCGTCGTTGAAGGGCGCGATCGGGCACACGCTCGGCGCGGCCGGGGCGATCGAGGCCGCGCTCTGGCTCGGCTGCCTGGACGCGGGGTTCTTGCCTGCGTCGACGGGGTTTGGCGAGCCGGACCCCGACATCGGCGTCATCCCCGCGACGGCCGTGCGGGTCGCGCCCCGCGGCGTGCACGTGTTCAACTCCTTCGGCTTCGGCGGCTCGTGCGTCGCCTTCGCGGTGCGCGATGCGTAGCCCCTCCGTCTCGATCCTCGCGTGGGCCAAGACGAGCGACGACGTCGAGGCCCGCCACCTCGCGACGTTCGGCAAGGGCTTCCGGCGCATCGGGAACTACGTGAAGCTCGCGCAGGTCGGCGCACAGTCGTGCCTGGCCGCGGCGGACCCGCTCGCGCTCAAGCACGCGAACGTCGGCGTGTTCATGGGCACGGGGCTCGGCAACACCGAGGCCGCCGTGCCGCTCGGCGAGGGGATCCTGCACGCCGAGCGCCCGTGGTGCAGCCCGATGGCGTTCGCGGGGTCTGTCGGCAACGCCGCTGCGTTCTACGTCGCGCGGTCGTGCAGCCTCGACGGCGCGAACGTCACGGTCTCCCAGGAGGAGCTCTCGTTCGAGGCCGCGCTGCTGGAGGCCGTGCTGGCGCTGCAGGACGGGCTCGTGAACCTCGCGCTCGTCGGCGGGATCGACGTGCTGGACCCCGCGCGGGAGGCCGAGCACCTCGCCCGGCTCGACGCCGTCGGGCTCGAGGGCCGGTGCGCGATGGGGTCCGGCTGGCTGCTGCTCGGCGAGGTGGCGCGTTGCCCTGGGCGGTCGACGCTTATCGAAGAGGTGTGGATCGGCGCCGCGGACGTCGACACGCTGGTGGCCGGCGCGCCGAGCGACGCGACCGTGCTGCCCGGGTGGCGGCTCGCCGGGCTGCGCGGGCCGAACGTCGCGCCAGCCGAGACCCGGCTGATGTCCACGGCCGCGGCGCTGCGGGTCGTCGAGGTGCTCGACGGCACCGAGCGGGTGAGCACCCCGGCGTTCTCCCACGTCCACCGCACGGCGCAGGGCACGGCCGCGCGGGTGACGATCCGCCGCAGCGGGTAGCGCCCGGGAGCAGGCGCGACCCAGCCGCTCCATGATACCCGCGCCGGATCTTCTCCCTCCGCGCCATCTCCCGGACCTGGCTGCTCGACGCCGTGCAGGTGCCCGCGCTCGCGCACGTGGACGCCACGTTCGCGGCGGGGGAAGCGACCGCGATCATGGGCCCGTCCGGCTCGGGCAAGTCCACGCTGCTCCACGTCGCGGCGCTGCTCGACCCCCCGTCGTCCGGGTCCGTCTGGCTCGACGCCACCTGCCTCTCGGCCGCGGACGGCTCCGGGCTGGGGGATGACGCGCGGAGCAACTTTCGGCTCCGGCGGCTCGGGTTCGTGCACCAGACCTACCCGATGGTGGTGTCGCTCACCCCGCTCGAGAACGTCATGCTGCCGGCCGAGTACGCCGGGGTGCGCCGGGCGGACGCGCGGGCCCGGGCCCTCGACCTGCTCGCGCGCGTCGGGCTCTCGGCGCGGGCGGACCGCGACGTGCGCACGTTGTCCGGCGGCGAGCGCCAGCGCGTCGCGATCGCCCGCGCGCTCGTGAACCGGCCGGCCGTCGTGTTCGCCGACGAGCCCACCGCCGCGCTCGACAGCGTGACCGGCGAGCAGGTGCTCGACGTGCTGTTCGCCGAGGCCCGCGCGTCCGGCGCCGCGCTGCTCGTCGCGACGCACGACCCCAACGTCGCCGCGCGCGCAGACCACCTCCTGCGCCTCTCGGGTGGGAGGATCGCGTGAACCCCCCGCGATGCAACGAATCTCAGTCTCTGAGCTTCGTTACATTCTTGGCGCGCGGGGTGGCGGGATGAACGCGCTGCGCCTCGCCTGGAAGAGCCTCGCGCGGAGCCCGAAGCGCACGCTGCTCACCGCGCTCGGCCTCGCGAACGCGGTGGTCGGCGGGCTCACCTTCTACGGCTTCACCCACGACACGTACTGGGGGCTGTCCGAGGCGTTCGCCCGCGGCGGCAACGGGCACGTGCAGGTCGCGGACGCCGCGTGGTTCGACGCCCCCGCCCCCGAGCAGCACCGCACCGAGCGCGCGAAGCTCGACGCCCTGCGCGACGCGCTCGCCGCCAATCCCGAGATCCACGACCGCCTGTTGGCGAGCGCCGTACGCCGAAACGTAGTCGGCATGCTCATCGTCGACGGGCGCTCCGGGATCTTCATGGGGCAGGGCACCGAGCCCGCGGCGGAGTCGAAGATCGCGCCGCTCGCCCACTCGGTCGCCGGCACGCTGTTGGACCCCGCAAAGCCCCTCGGGCTCTTGCTCGGCGCCCCGCTCGCAGCCCGACTCGGCGTGCAGCCCGGCAGCACCGTCACCGCGATGGTGACGACCGACCAGGGGCTCACCAACGCGATGGACCTCCAGGTGCTCGGCACCACGATGACCGGCGCCCAGGACCTGGACCGCGCGTACGCCGTGCTCCCGCTTGACACCGCGCTCTCGCTGGCCGACGGCACCACCGCGGACCTGCTCGTGCTCGCGCTCACCGACACGGCGGACACCGACGCCGTGCTGGCCGCGACGCGCCGGGTGCTGGCCGAGCCGGCGTTCGCGGGCCTGGACGCGCGCCCCTGGTACCAGCGCGCCGACTACTACATCGCGGTGAAGGCGCTCTACGATCGCATCTTTGGCGTGTTCCAGGCGTTGATGGTGATCGTGACCGTGCTCTCGTTGTCCCACGCCCTCGCCGCCGTCGTCGCCGAGCGGCGCGCGGAGATCGCCATGTTGCGGGTCGTCGGGCTCACCCGGCGGCAAGTCGCGAGCATCTTCTTGGCGGAGGGCGCGCTCTACGGGGCGCTCGGCTGCGCGCTCGGCGGGGTCGGCGCGCTGCTGTTCTCGCAGCTGGTCACGATGCTGGGCGGGATCCCGATGCCCCCGCCGCCCGGGTTCAGCCAGGGCTACCCGGCGCGGATCCAGCTCGACGCGCTCGGGTTCGTGGTGGTGCTCAGCGCGACGTTCGTGGCCGCTGTCACCGCGTCGGCCATCCCCGCGTGGCGCGCGACCCGCGGCGAGCTCTCGCGCGGCCTGGTCGGCCTCGCCGTGCTGCTCGCGATCGCGGCCGGGCCGTCGCCGGCGCGCGCCGCCGAGTCCGGAGCGCTCACCAGCGCGTTCGGCCCGCCGCCCCCAGCTGACCAGCGCTGCACCGTCGACGTCGCGGTGAAGGACACCCAGTCGAGCATCGGCTGGCGGGTGGTCACCCAGGGGGCGGACACGCTCGCGGTCAGCACCACGCTGCTCGTCGGCCACCGCCAGGCGGTGCTGGAGACGGGCGGCGCGACCTGGTTCCAGACCGAGACGATGGGCAAGCCGATGCGCGTCGGCCTAGCGCAGCGCCTGCTTGGCCAGCTCTCGATCGCGGACGTGATCGACCCCCGGCTCGCCTCGGGCTGGACCGTCGCGACCACCCCTGCACCGGGCCAGCCGGGCGTCATCACGGCCACCGCGACGCCCGGCTCGGGCCTCGCGTTCGCCCGCGCCGAGTTCGACGTCGCGGCCACCGGGCTCCTCTCGGGCGCGCGTTTCTACGGGCCGTCGGGCAACCTCGTCCGCTCGGCCACCTACACCTTCGCCGGCGGCCGGCTATCCAGCGTGTCCGTCGCGGACGCCAGCCACGCAGGCGCCACCGTCCTCTCGCTCGGCACCGCCGCCTGCACCAAGACGCCCCTCGGCGTCACGCCCGACACCCTGCTCGCCACCGCCATCTCCCTGCTGGAGCCCTCGCCATGACCCCACGACGCGTCCTCGTGATCTGGTGGTCGCAGAGCGGCCAGCTCAAGACCGTCGCGGAGAGCTTCGCCAAGCCGTTCGCCGACGCCGGGCACGAGGTGCACTACGTCGCGCTCGAGCCCGTCACGCCGTTCCCGTTCCCGTGGAAGGTCAACACCTTCTTCGGCGAGTTCCCCGAGACCGTCCTGGGGCGCCCGGCGCCGATCCAGCGGCTGGCGCTCCCGCCGGGGGACTGGGACCTCGTAGTGCTCGCCGCGCAGGTGTGGTTCCTGTCCCCGTCGCAGCCGTTCGCCGCGCTGCTGACCGGACCGGACCGCGGGCTGTTCGTCGGACAGCGCGTGCTGACGCTCATCTCGTGCCGCAACATGTGGGTGACAGGCTGGCGGCGCCTCGTGAAGCTGGTCCAGGCGCAAGGCGGGATGGTGACCGACCGCGTCGTCGCTACCCACAGCGGGTCCGTCTTCGCGAGCTATTTCACGACCCTCGCGTGGATGTTGACCGGGAAGCGCGACGCTATCAAGGCGCTCCCGGCCGCCGGCCTCGGGTCCGAGACGTTCACGCGCCTTGCCGAGCTCGGCCGCGTCGCGGCAGAGCGCCTCGGCGCCGAGCCCCGGGGCGCGGCCCCCGCCGCCTTGCTCGCGGACCAAGTGACCGCCACCGTCAGCTACCCCCACGCCGCCGGCGAGCAGGTCGTAGGGCGGCTCTTCCCCGTCTTCGCGACGATCATCGGCGCCGTCACGCGGCCCGGCACCCTCGCGCGCGACCTCTCGGCGGTCGCGCTCCTGTGCTTCATCTTGAGCTCGGTGATCGGGCTCTTCGTGCCCTTCGTGATAGTCGAGGTGCTGTTCCGTCGCTGGGTGGACCCCTGGCTCGATCGTCTCGCCCGGCTCCCCGTGGCCTGATCGCGCGCTCCGCCTCCACGTTCCTCCTGCCTCACACCCCGATGCCCGACGCCTTCATCACCGCAACGAGCTCCGTCCTGCCAGGTCCGGCGATCGGCAATGACGCGATCGAGCAGGTGCTCGGGCGCGTCGGAAACGACCCGTCCCGGCTCAAGAGCCGGATCCTGAAGAACAACGGGATCCTGCACCGCCACTACGCGATCGACCCGGCCACCGGCTTGCCTACGCACACCACCGCCGGGCTGGCGGCGGAGGCCATCCGCGCCGCAATGGGCGCGCGGGGGCTCGGGCTCGACGACATCGACCTGCTCGCGTGCGCGACGAGCATCCCCGAGCACCTGATGCCCGGCCACGCGTCGATGGTGCACGGGGAGCTTGGCGCGGCGCCCTGCGAGATCGCGAGCTTGCACGGCGTGTGCTCGGCCGGGATCTCGGCGTTGAAGTACGCGACGCTCGCGGTGAAGGCGGGGGGCGCGCGGAACGCCGTGGTGTCCGGCGCCGAGCGGACCTCGATGGTGCTGCGCAGCGGCGCGTTCCGGGCCGAGCTGGCCGCGCGCACGCTGGCGGAGGAGGAGGACCCGTACCTCGGGTTCAACCAGGAATTCCTGCGGTGGATGCTGTCGGACGGCGCCGGCGCGTGCGTCGTGCAAGACCGCCCGCGGGAGACTGGCCTCTCGCTCAAGGTCGAGTTCGTGGAGCTCGTGTCCTTCGCGAACGAGCTGCCCGTCTGCATGTACATGGGGGGAGACCCGACGCCGTCCGGCGGCCTGGTCGGGTGGCGGGACGGCGAGTCGATGGAGGCCGGCATCCGGGGCGGCGTGCTCAACATCCACCAGGACGTGAAGCTCCTCGGCAAGCACATCGTGAACACCTGCGCGCGCGCCCTGGACGTGGTGCGCAAGAAGCACCGGTTCACGGCGGACGACGCCACCTGGTTCTTGCCGCACTACTCATCCGAGTTCTTCCGGGACAAGACCCACGACGCGCTCGTCCAGGCGGGTTTTGAGATCCCGTACGAGCGCTGGTGCTCGAACTTGGTTCAGCGCGGCAACACGGGGTGCGCGTCGAGCCTCATCATGCTCGACGACTTCCTCGCGAGCGGGCGCTTGCAAAAGGGCGACGGCGTCGTGCTCCTCGTCCCCGAGAGCGGCCGCTTCTCCTGCGGCTGGGCGCTCCTGCGGGCCGTCTAGGATGAAGATCCAGGACGTGCCCCAGGACCCCGGCGCTTGCCTGGCCGGCCACGAGAAGCTGAACTACGCGGTCGGCGCGGACGGGCAGTACGTCGGCGTGCCCACGATCGGGTGGGAGGTCGAGACCACCGTGACGCAAGTCTCGACCGCGATCACGGTCGCGCAGATCACGCGCGCCTGGGAGGACGCCCGCGCCGGTCGCACGAGCCCGCTCGGGTACCACATGGCCGTGGTGCAGATGGACGCGGGGCAGCTCGCGAACGAGACCAACAAGTGGGGCTGGCAGGTGCGCCGCCACCTCAAGCCCGCCGTGTTCGCTGGCCTCTCGGACGAAGCACTCGCGCCGTACGCCGACGCGCTCAACATCCCCGTCGCGAAGCTGCGCCTGGTCCCCGACGCGCCGGACACCCCGTGAGCAGCGAGCCCACGGCGCTCTCCCCCGGGGCGAGCGGCTCCGGCCCCGTGCAAGTCGGCACCGCGCTGTCCATCGACGCCGTGAGCGGCTTCCGGCACCTGCACGCGGGCCACTGCGAGAGCGGCGTGACCGCCTCGATGTTCCAGAACGCCGGCTTCGCCATCACCGAGCCGATGGTGTTCGGGATCGGCAGCGGGCTCTTCTTCTCGCACTTCTCCTTCGTGCGCGTGATGGGCCACCCGCTCACGACGTTCCGCTCGTTCCCCGGGCGCATTTTCAAGAACGCTTGCTCCCGGCTGGGCGTCACGTACGCGCGGGAGACGTTCCGCTCCCCGGAGAAGGGCATGGCGCGCCTGGACGCGCTGCTGGCCGAGGGCAAGCGCGTCGGGCTCCAGGTGAACATCTACTGGTTGCCCTACATCCCGCGGCCGATGCGCGTGCACTTCAACGGGCACAACCTGCTCGTCCTGGAGCGCCGCGGGTCGGGGCCGGACGCCGTGTACATCGTCAGCGACCCGGTGATGGAGTGCCTGTTCGAGTGCCCGGTCGACGCGCTGCGCCGGGCGCGGTTCTCCGGGACCCACGCGCTGTTGCCCCGCGGCCTGCTCTACTACCCGACCGGCTTCCGCGCGCAGGCGGTGGACCCCGCGGTCGCCCAGGCCGACCTCCGCGCCGCGGTCGACAAGAGCGTGAAGGAGGTCTGCCACCACATGCTGAAGTTCCCGGCGGTGCTGCCTTGGCTCGGCGTGCGCGGGATCCGGCACCTGGGGCGCGAGATCGCGGCGTGGCCGACGCGCCTCGGCAACGACAAGGCCCGCGAGTGGCTGGCCGGGGTCGTGCGCATGCAAGAGGAGATCGGCACCGGCGGCGCCGGCTTCCGCTTCATCTACGCGGCGTACCTGCAGCAGGCAGGGACCCAGCTCAGCTGGCCCGAGCTCGCGGCGATGTCGGCCCCGACGACAGCGGCGGGCGACAAGTGGCGCGTGTTCGCCCTGCACGCGAGCCGGCTCGCCCGGGGGAAGCGCGGGAAGAGCGGGGAAGACGCGGGCGACTGGTCCGCGCTCCAGCCGATGCTCGAGGACGTCGCCGACGCCGAGCTCGCGCTGTTCCGCGATCTCGAGGCCGTGCGCGCAGCACGGCCGCGGCTCGTGGGCTAGCCGGGTCGCGGGTTCGGCTACTTGCGCTTGCGGCGCACCATCCGGCCGAACAGCGTGCGCTTCATGTTGAACCAGGCGCTCGGCAGGTACCCGAGCGTGGCGAACAGCGCGAGCGCGGGCATCACGAGGCCGAGCGAGGACAAGAAGCTCGGGGGACGAGCCCACCCATCGGGGTCCAGCGCGCCGGGGGGCGCATCCAACCAGCCCGACGGGTAGAACTGGATCGCGGCCTCGGTGCGGAACAGCGACGTGAGGCGGACCTTCGTCTCGAACGTGCGCCGCAGGTAGTAGGGATCGACCTTGTAGCGGACCTCGAACCACGCATAGCGCAGCGCCGCGGCGGCCTTGAACGCCTCGGCGAGGCCGGCGGGGTCGCGCTTCGTGTAGCTCAAGCCCCCGCCGGTCCGGGCGATCCAGCCGAGCGCCGCGTTGTCCACGCCGCGGTTCTCGACGCCGCCGTTGATGAGCTGGTCCGCGGTCGCCCGGCACAGGTCCTTCGGCCGCACGTCGGTGCCCTCGGGCAGCAGCAGGTTGCGCCAGGCCTTCACGCCGAGGCCGACGGTGTACACGACCGGCCGGGAGGTGATGTTCACGGTCTCGCCGCGCCGCACCCCGTCGAGGCGCTTCAGCAAGGCCTCGAGCCGGGGGGCGTTGGCGCCGCAGGTGTCGTCCGGGCGCTCGTTGTTGAACCCGTCGGTCAGCACGATCAGCGTCGGCTGCATCTTCTTGTTTTCAATCGCCGCCTTGATCTCCGCCTGCTCCAACAGCGTCGACGTGCCGTAGTCCACCGCGTTGTACAGGTACGTGTACCCGGCGCCGACCTGGAGCACGTCCCGCACGAGCTGGCGGTACTCCTTCTTGTTCTGCACGACCCACTTCCCACCGAGCGGGGTCGGCGGCCCCGCGCCCGCGAACACGAGCGGGACGACCGCCGTGGAGGTCTCGGACGGGAAGAACGACTCGACGACGTCCGGGTCCAGCAGCGCCGCCTTGAGCTTCTCCATCCGGCTCTTGCCCGTCGCGTCGTCGACGATGGCCATCGAGCCGGAGCCGTCGATCAGGAGCACGAACAGCTGCGGGCTGCGCTGCGGGTCGTGCGGGACGACCTGGAACTCCTTCATCCCGCCGGCCTTCACCTCGTGCTTCTTGTGGAAGATGTCGATGCCGTCCTCCGGCAGCGGGATCGCCCACTTCTCCCCGTCCACCCGCATCTGGAACGCGACCCGAACCTGGCCGGTCGAGCGGTCGACGTAGGGCATGCAGAGGTCCACGTCCTTCGCGTCCACGGCGCCCATGCACTCGTCCCGGTCCGCGAAGATGTGCATCACGAGCTCTTGCTGGCCCTCGTTCGCGCTGACGGGGGCCGCCACGCGCGTGGTGGTGGCCGGGAGCGCGACCAGCGGCGACTCGGCACAGCCGGCCAGGAGAAGCAGAGCCAGGAGCAGGCGCGTCACCGCTCCTCCTTCGGCAGCATCAGGAACTCGAGCACGGAGGGGTTGTCGGCGGGCCCGCACAAGATGCGATCGCCGCTCGACAGCTCGGTCTCGAGCGGCGCGGGGCGCTTCGGGTCGTAGCGCAAGTCGACCCGCTCGAGGAACCGCCGGACGGTCGTCGGCGCGAGCGTGAGCCCGCGCGCCCGGTACTGCTGCTTTGCGTTCACCATCACGGACACGTGCAGCTCGAGCACGCCGTCCTCCGCCGGCAGGAACAAGTCGAGCCCCACCGGGAAGTGGCCGACGAAGCGCTCGCGGCCCCGGCCGTCGAGCCCGTCGATCGGGATGCGGCGGGCGTGCCGGTTGTCGGTGACGATCCGCAGCCAGCCGGCGTACAACGAGTCGGGGATGCCCCACGCGAGCCAGCCGAACGAGAGCCCCATCGCCATCGCGCCGAACGCGCTGGCCACGTACAAGTCGGAGTACCCGAGCGCGGACTTCGTGTACCCGAACAGGTACCAGGTGCAGCCGGCGATGAGCCCCGACGCCGCGCCGCCGGACATGTGCGTGAGGATCCCCCGGCCTCGCCGGAGCACCGTGGGCCCGAACGCGACGCCGACGCCTGCGCCCATCCACGCCGGCAGGCGGTAGCGAAGCGCGACGAGCGAGCTGTCCGCCAGGTCGAGCTGCCCGTCCGCCGAGAACAGCAACGGGCCGATGACGCGCGTCCACATCCAGAACCCGCCGAGGATGACCCCGAACGAGAGCGCAGCGGCCAGCACCGGCAGCAGCAACCGGCGCCAGACCGCCTTCCGGAACAGCGTCTGCTCCGCCAACACGGACGCCCCCGAGATCGCCCCCCCGACGCACCCGAGGAACACCGGGCCGTCCCAGTCGATGTTCCAGAACGGCGAGACCGTCGCCACGAACAACACCACCCACCAGGCCACCAGCGCGGCGGCCGCGCAGACCCAACCCAGCGCGAGGTGGCGGTGCCACGTGTACGGGACGAGGAAGATGTTCACGGCACGGTCTCTATCCCCGCGAGCCGGCTGCTGCGCCCCGGCCTACGCGCCGATCCCCATGACGATCGACGCCCCCAGCGCGGCGCCGAGTGGGATCGTGAGGTTGTCGTCCAGGCCGTAGCTGAAGAGCTCGGCCAGGGCGCCGAACACGGCCGCGACGAGGGCCACCACCACGCGATCCTCGACCCCCGGCGCGAACGCGGCGAGCGCGGCTACGCCCGCCGCCCAGCCAAACGCGACGAACGCGAGCGATCCCTCGAGCGTGCGCCCATCGCGGATCGGGGTGCGCCCGAGCCGGCGGCCGACGATGGCCGCGAACGGGTCACCGAAGCCGAGCACCGCGACGCCCATCATCGCGGCGGGGGTCGGCGCCGTGAACGCCAAGATGGTCATCGCCGTCGCGTACCAGCTCGCGGAGTTCGCCCGGAAGCGCTCGTGCGCGTGCGCGACGGGGCCGAAGACCCACATCATCCAGTCGTTGAACCGCGGCCGCGAGCGCCGCAGGTACTCGACGATCCAGGCGGGGATGGTGATGGACAGCGCCGCGCCGATGATCCACGGGCGGCCGGGCATGATGCTCAGCAAGAAGAGCACGCTGGTGGCGCCGATCATGTGGAACACGTTGCGCGCGTAGTTGGTGGGGCGCAGCGAGCGCCCGCCCGCGGCGTCGGGCGCCACGGCGCGGAGGAGCGCTTCGTAGGCCGGGTGCACCTCGTGCGAGAAGCGGACCCACGCGGACGCCGCGAACGACGACGTGTCGTCCCGCGGGAGGGCCTCGCCGATGCGGCTGTCCAGCGCCGCGAGCGCCGGCGCGCAGCCCGCGGCGGGGGCACACTCCAGCAGCGCGGCCAGGTGACCCTGGATCGACGAGACGCGGGCGCGCAGCTCGCGCGCACGGTCCTCCGACCAGCCGGCGGGCTCGATTCGGTCGAGCAGGTTGTGGAGCTCGGCCGCGAGCTCGCGCGCGCCTGGGACCGAGTCCCCGGCCGGGGGCGGGCCTGCGTGGAGGGTGGAGGGGTGCGCCATCCCGACGGTTCTACCCCCGTGGTTTCACAGGCTTGTCACGGGCGGCCGCCCGCGAAACTTTTCTCGCTGCCGTCGCCCGCGGCCTGGATACCCGCGCGCCCATGACCCTGCCGACCGACTTTGCTGAGCACTGCCTGTACGCCCCGGACGCCTGGTTCGCCGACGCAGTGGAACAACTCGACGCGGACTGCGTGCGCGTGCGCACGGACACCACGCGCCTCGGCCCGTTCGTGGACGCCCAGGTCGTGCGGCGCGGCCACCCCAAACACGTCCCGGGCGCAGTGATGGTGCAGCTCACCGGGACGCTGGGGAGCTTGCACGCCGTCTACGGGCTCGGCCTGCGTGACCACGTCGGGTACGGGACCCACATCAAGTCGGCCCGCTTCCCGGGGCTCGGCCGGATCGGCCCCGCGATGTGGGCGGAGCTCAAGGTCAACCGCGTGCGCCGGCTCCGCGGGCGCGTGTTCACCGAGTACGCGTTCGAGTTCTGGCAAGAGGCGCCCAGCGGCGACCGGGTCCCCATCTACGTGAGCGAGCAGTCCGCGATCTGGATGCCCGGGGAGCTGGCCGAGACCACGACGTGAACGAAGCCCCGGGCGGCCGGACCGAGCGTGCGGTCAACCGCGCAGCCGCGGTCGCCCTCGCTGTTGCGCTGCCTGCCGCGGCCCTCGGGACCTTCGCGTCGGAGGTCTCCGTGGGCCTCGGGGCCGTGGTGGCCGCCGCGGCCTGGCTCCGCGGCGCGCGCCTCCGGCCGGTCGGCGGCGGCGCGACCTGGGCGTACATCGCGCTGTGGCTCGTCCTGGTGCCGATCTCCGGGAACCTCCACGAGGGCCTCGGGCACGCCTGGCCGGTCGTTCCGCTGCTCACGCTCCCGGTGCTGCTCGCGCAGGCGACCCGCCCCGACACCCGGCCCGGGCTCGTCGTCGCCGGGCTCGTCGGCGGGTGGGGCGCGGTCGAGGGCCTGTTCCGGGAGGCGCACGGCCCGTTCTCACACCACCTCACGCTGGCCTACGCGCTCCTGCCCCCGCTCGGCGTCGCGCTGCAACGGCGGAGCGCGCTGGCGATCCCGATCGCCCTCGGCGTGCTCGGCAGTCGGTCGGCTGGCGCAGTCGTCGCGCTGCTGGTG
>CALQBK020000021.1 GCA_943328795.2 Bifidobacterium breve | reverse complement strand
CGTCGTGGTGTACTTGAACACGCCTTGATTGTCCACGCGAGCCTGGGACAAATGCAACGAATCTCAGTCTCTGAGTTTCGTTTCATTTGGCGGGGAGGGGCACCCGGAGCGGCCCAGGGGCCGGGCTCTCGCCCGGCCCCTGCCGCTCACCGCAGGTCGAAGCGGTCGAGCTCCATGACCTTCGTCCACGCCGCTACGAAGTCCTGAGCGAACGGCGCCGCGCCGTCCGCGCTCGCGTAGACCTCGGCGATCGCGCGGAGCTGGGCGTTCGACCCGAACAGCAGGTCCACGCGCGTCGCGGTCCACCTCGCCGCGCCGCCGTTCCGCGCGTGGCCCTCGAACGCTTGGCTCGAGATCGGCTTCCACTCGGTGCTCATGTCCAGCAGGTTGACGAAGAAGTCGTTGGACAACACGCCGGGCTGGTGCGTGAGCACGCCGTGGCTGGAGCCCCCTGCGTTGGCGCCCAACACCCGCAAGCCGCCCACCAGGGCCGTCATCTCGGGTGCCGAGAGCGTGAGCATGAACGCCTTGTCCACCAACAGGTGCTCGGCCCCCGGGGTGTGCGGCGCCTGGAGGTAGTTGCGGAAGCCGTCGGCCTTCGGCTCAAGCACGGCGAACGACGCCGTGTCCGTCTGCTCCTGGGTCGCGTCCGTACGGCCCGGGGTGAACGGGACGTAGAGGTCGTGGCCGCCGTTCCGCGCCGCGAGCTCGACCGCCGCGGTCCCGCCCAACACGACGAGGTCGGCCAGCGAGACCCGCTTGCCGTTCGCTTGGCCCTCGTTGAACGTGCGCTGCACGCGTTCGAGCACGGCCAGGACGGCAGATACCCCGGAGGCCCGGTTGACGTCCCAGTCCGCCTGCGGAGCGAGCTGGATTCGCGCTCCGTTGGCCCCTCCTCGCTTGTCGGTGTTGCGGTACGTCGAGGCCGAGGCCCACGCGGTCGAGATCAGCGCGGCGAGGGTGAGCCCCGAGTCCAGCAGGGTTGCCTTCAGCGACGCAATGTCGTCCGCGTCGATCAGCGGGTGCGACACGGGCGGCAGCGGGTCCTGCCAGATGAGCGCCTCGGCAGGGACCAGGGCCCCAACGTACCGGGTCACCGGACCCAAGTCGCGGTGGGTCAACTTGAACCAAGCGCGTGAGAAGGCCTCGGTGAGGCTCGCCGGGTCCTCGAAGTAGCGCCTGGAGATCGCGTTGTAGACGGGGTCGGCGAGGAGCGCCATGTCCGCGGTGGTCATGGTGGCGGCGTGCCGCAGGGCAGGGTCGTGCGCGTCCGGGACCTTGCCTTGGGCCTCGGGGTTCTTCGGCTTCCACTGGGTAGCGCCGGCGGGGCTCTTCGCCAGCTCCCACTCGTAGCGGAAGAGGTTCTCGAAGTAGTTGTTGTCCCACTGGATTGGGTTCTCGGTCCACGCGCCCTCCAGCCCGCTGCTGACGGCGTCGACGCCCTTGCCGGTGCGGTACGTGTTCTTCCACCCCAGCCCTTGGTCCTCCAGGCCCGCGCCTTCCGGCTCCGGACCGACGAACACGCCTGGGTTCGCGGCCCCGTGGGTCTTCCCGAACGTGTGGCCGCCGGCGATCAGCGCGACGGTCTCCTCGTCGTCCATCGCCATCCGCGCGAACGTCTCGCGGATGTCGCGCGCCGACCCGAGCGGATCGTGGTTGCCGCCCGGGCCCTCCGGGTTGACGTAGATCAGCCCCATCTGGACCGCTCCGAGCGGCTCCTCCAGCTGGTGGTCGCCGGTGTACCGGGCGTCACCAAGCCAGGTCGTCTCGGGGCCCCAGTAGATGTCCTCCGGCGGGCCCCAGCTGTCTGCGCGGCCGCCGCCAAAGCCGAAGGTCTTCAGCCCCATGGTCTCGAGCGCCCGGTTCCCGGTGAAGATCATCAAGTCGGCCCAAGAGAGCTTCCGCCCGTACTTCTGCTTTATCGGCCAGAGCAGCCGGCGGGCCTTGTCGAGGTTGACGTTGTCTGGCCAGCTGTTCAACGGCGCGAAGCGCTGCGCATCGGAGCCGCCGCCGCCGCGCCCGTCGGCCACCCGGTACGTGCCCGCCGAGTGCCAAGCCATGCGGATGAAGAAGGGCCCGTAGTGGCCGTAGTCGGCCGGCCACCAGTCTTGGGAGTCGGTCATCAGCGCGTCGACGTCGCGCGCGAGCGCGTCGAGGTCGAGGGTCGCGAACTCGCGGGGGTAATCGAAGCCTGGCCCCAGCGGGTCAGCGTCGGGGTGATGCTGGTGGAGGATGCGGAGGTTCACCTGCTTCGGCCACCAGTGCTCGTTGGCGGTGGCGCCGACCGCGGTGTGGGCGCCGTGCATTACGGGACACTTGCCTGTGCTATGTTCGGACATGGGGACTCCAGTTGGGTGCGTGATCAGTGTTCGGGTTTGGGAGGGGCTTGGGGGTTGGCAGGGGCGGACAGCGAGGGCCGATCGCTCGCGCGGCACGTGGCGCAGCGGCCCCAGTACACGACCTCGGCCTCGTCGATGACGAAGCCGTGGTCGTCTTCGACGTGCAGGCACGGGGCGAACCCGGCCGCGCACGGGATGTCGATGGTGCGGCCGCACGAGCGGCAGATCATGTGGTGGTGGTTGTCGCCGACCCGGTCTTCAAAACGCGCCGGGGAGCCCGCGGGCTGGATCCGGCGGACCAAGCCGCGGTCGACGAGCACGCGCAGCGCGTCGTACACCGCCTGCTGGGAGACCGCGCCGATGTCCGCGCGCACGGTGGCGGCGATGTCGTCCGCGGTCGCGTGCGGCGCCGCCGACACCGCCCGCAACACGGCCAGGCGCTGCGGTGTGACCTGCACGCCGCGTTCGCGGAGGAGGGTCAGCGGGGAGAGGGGCGACGGCATGATTTAGATATAGTCTAAATCTGGACTGAGTCAAGATCTGCGGATCAGAAAGGTCGCCCGGCGCGCCGAGGTCGACCCGTGCGCGCTCCGGACCGCTGGGAAGGCGGTGGACAGGCGCGGGGGAGGGGGCCGCCGCCGGCGCGAGAAGCACGAGCCCCCCAAAGCGAGTAAAACACCCCATGTACCTCCTCGCGCTCTTCGTGCTCCAGGCCCTCGCGTGGGCGGCGACGCCGCTGGTCGCGCTCGTGGTGGTCACGCACCCGAAGCTCCGGGGGGGCGCGCGCGAGCGCCTTGGGCTCGTGGTCTCCGAGGTCGAGCCGGGCGCCGTTTGGATCCACGCGGCGAGCCTGGGAGAGGGGCGCGTCGCGTCCGCGTTGATCCCTGCGATCCGCGCGGCGCTGGGCCCCGTCGCGATCCTGCGCACGTGCACCTCGGTGAACGCGCGGCCCCAGGACGTTGGCGCGGACCAGTCGGCGTACGCGCCGGTGGACGTCCCCTTCGCGGTGAACGCGTTCCTCGACCGGGTGCGGCCGCGCTGCTTGGTGCTGGCGGAGGCCGAGCTGTGGCCGGTGCTGCTGGAGGGCTGCAGGGACCGGGGCATCCCCGTGGCCGTGGTGAACGCGAGGCTGGGCTCGGGGCTGCGGCGGTGGAAGGCGGTGCCGTGGCTTTGGGAGGGGCTCACGCGGGACCTGTCGTGGGTCGCGCCGGACCTCCCGACCGCGCGGGAGCTCGGGGGCATCGCGGTAGGCGACCTCAAGCTGGAGGCGACGTTCGGCAAGCCTGCGTTGCGGTTCACGCGCCCCGTGGTGATCGGCGGGAGCACGCACCCCGGGGAGGAGCGCGCGCTGATGGCAGCCGTGTCCGAGATCGCGCCGCGGCCGCAGCTGGTGCTCGCCCCGCGTGACCCTGCGCGGTTCGAGGACGTGTGGAAGTTGGTCCAGGCGATGTCGGGCGCCGCCGAGCGCCGGACGCGCCTCGGGGACGACGACGAGGATCCGGATGTCGTCCGGCCCGAGATCGACGTGCTGCTGCTCGACACGATCGGCGAGCTCGGGACGCTGTACGCGGGGGCTGCTGCGGCGTTCGTAGGCGGGACCTTCCGCGAGGCGGTCGGCGGGCACTCCCCCGCGGAGGCGGTCGCCGCGGGGTGCCCGGTCGTACACGGGCCGTTCACCGGCGCGAACCCGGGCGCGTGGGAGGGGGTCGCGGGGTTCGTCGCCCGCACCCCCGCGGCGGTCACGTCGGCGCTGCAGGCCGCGCTCCAGGCCCCCCGGCGCGTGCCCAAGTCGGCGCGAGCTGCGGAGGCGACAGTGCGCGCGCTGGAGGTCGCTTGGGACGCGGAGACGCCGAAGGAGCGCGCGTTGCGGCCGTGGTTGTGGCCGTTGGTCCCGGCGTGGGCTGCGGCTGCGGCCGTGCGAGACGCGCTTGGTGCTCGTCGGCGGGTGCCGGGCGGCCACGTGATCTCGGTTGGCTCGCTGACCGCCGGGGGCGCGGGCAAGACCCCTGTCGCGGCGTGGGTGGCTGGGGTCGTGTCCGGCACCGTGGTGTCGCGCGGGTACGGTCGCGATCCGGGGTCCGACGTGCGGACCTCGGGGGAGGCCGGCGAGCTCGGCGATGAGCTCACGATGCTCGCGCGGCGCGGGGTCCCGGTGGTGTCGTCGCCCGACCGCGTGCGGGGTGTCGTCGAGGCGTTTTCGCGCTCGGGGAGCGGGTCCCGGCCGGTCGCCGTGCTCGACGACGCGTTGCAGGTGCGGAGCATTGCGAAGGACCTGGAGATCGTGGTCGTCGACGCCCGCTTTCCCGGCGAGGACGGCCTGATCCCGGTCGGGAGTCGGCGCCTCCCGCTGCGGGCGCTGCGACGGGCTGACGTGATCTGGCTCAACCACGCGGGAAGCGACCAGGGCCAACTCCCGCCGTCGATGCGGGCGTTCGTTGCCCCCGGCACGTTGATGGTCCGCGCCCGGTACCGGCCCGTGGGTTGGCTCCACGAGGGGCGGCGGTACCCGCTGGACGCGTTGCCTGCCCTCCCCGTCGCGGCGTTCGCGGGTATCGCGCGGCCTGGCGGGGTCTTTCGTCACCTCCGGGACGTCGGCCACCCGCCCGCGCGCACGTTCGTCTACCCGGACCATCACCGCTACACCCCCGAGGACCTCGCCGTGCTCGAGGGCCTGGGCGACTCCCACGTGTTGGTCACGACCGAGAAGGACGCCGCGCGGTTGCCCTTCGATTGGCCCGCATGGGCGCTGGTGCTCGACTGGGAGTTCCTGTCGGGCGAAGAAGAGCTGCGGGACCGCTTGGCCGCGCTGGCACGGGGGCGCTGAGTGTTGGGCGTGCTGGCTTGGGTGATGGCGCGGATCCCATTGTCCGTGGCCGACCCGCTCGCGTGGTGTGTCGCTTGGGTATGGTGGTTCATCCTTCCGATCCGCCGGAGGCTCGCCGCGGACAACCTGCGGAGGGCGTTCCCAGCCTTCGACGCCCCGCAGGTCCGGCGCACGCTGGTTCGCATGATGCACGACATCGTGCTCTCGTACATCGAGCTCGTCGTGTTCGACCGCACGGGGCAGGCTTCCCCCGCGATTGGCGCGGAGCTTGTCCCGCCGGGCAGCTTGCTCATCGGTGCGCACTCCGGGGCGTGGGACCTGGGGCTCTTGGTCGCAGCGCGGGCCGTGCCCCTCGCGACGTTCGTGCGGACCCCGTCGGGGCGTTGGGCGCGGGAGAAGATGGCCTCGCTCCGCGCGAAGCACGGGCTCTTGTTCCTCGAGACGGGCTCGACTCTCGCGGATGGCTACGCGGCGCTCGAAGCCGGTCGCTCGTTGCTGCTGATCCAGGACCAGCGGCTGAACAAGGGAATCCCGAGCCTGTTCTTTGGCCGGCCGTGCAAGACCTCCCCGGCGCTCGGGGTGATGTGGCTGAAGACGCAGCGGCCGGTGTTCGCGGTGTGGCAGCGGCGCGTGGGCCCCGGGCAGCACCGGTTCGAGTGTCAGCCGTTTCAGATGCCGGAGCCGACGGGGGACAAGGAGGCCGACGTCCAGGCCATCACCGATGCCTGCAACGCCTACTACGAGGCGCGGATCCGCGAGGAGCCCAGCGGCTGGCTGTGGCTGCACGACCGCTGGCGGTGAACGCCGTTCACCCAGCGGTTCGCGCCGGGCCCCTCGTGCGCGGATCAGGGTTATGATTGGCGCATGCTGCTCCTCCTCGCGTGCGCGACTGTAGACCCCGTGCGCGAGAGCGCCCCGGTGGTGGAGCCCGCCGGGCCGGTGCTCAAGCGCCTGACGCACGCGCAGTACGGGAACTCGATCCAGTCCTTGTTCGGCGACGCCGTCGTGGTCCCGGACGACATCGAGCCGGATGCGGCGTCCGATGGCTTGTTGGTGATCGGCGGGACGGTGAACTCCTTGTCTTCGCTCGGCGTCGAGCAGTACGAGACCGCCGCGTTCGATGTCGCGGACCAGGTGATGGCGAGCGACGAGCTGCGGACCGCCTTGGTGTCGTGCGACACGGCAGACGACGCGTGCAGCCGGACGGTGCTCCAGGCGCTTGGCCGCCGCGCGTGGCGTCGGCCGCTGTCGGACGCTGAGCTCGATCGCATCGCGACGATCGCGTCCGAGGCGACGGCTACGCTCGGGAGCTGGGACGAGGGGCTCACTTACGGCATCGCCGCGCTGCTGGAGTCGCCGTACTTCGTCTACCGCGTGGAGCTGGGGGAGGATGACCCCGACGCCCCGGGCGAGCGGCGCTACACGAGCCTGGAGATGAGCACGCGCCTCGCGTACTTCCTGTGGAATTCGACGCCCGACGAGGAGCTCATCGCGGCGGGGGAGGCGGGGGACTTGGTCACCGACGCGGGGATCGACGCCCAGGTCGACCGGATGCTGTCGGACGACCGGGCCCGCGCGGGGATCCGCAACTTCTTCAACGAGATGCTCACGCTGTACGAGTTGGACGACTTGAGCAAGGACCCCACCGTGTACGTGCACGCGAGCTCCAGCGTAGGCGCGAGCGCTCGCGAGGAGACGCTCTCGCTCGCCGAGTGGCTCACGTTCGACGACGACGGGGACTACCGCGACTTCTTCACCACCCAGACCGCCTTCCTCGACCCAAAGTTGGCCACCATCTACCGGGTGCCTGCGCCATCGATGGACGGGTTCGCCAAGACGACGCTCCCGGCTGACGGTGGCCGGCGCGGCTTCCTCGGCGAGGTGAGCTTCCTTGCTCTCCAAGCCCATCCGACCTCCACTTCCCCGACCCGCCGCGGCAAGTTCATCCGCGAGGTGCTGCTCTGCCAGCCCCTCTCCCCACCGCCGGCGGACGTCGACACGTCCATCCCCGAGCCCTCCGACGGCTACCCCACCATGCGCGATCGCCTCGAGGAGCACATGTCGAACGAGGGGTGCGCGGTGTGCCACGTCCAAACGGACCCGATCGGCCTCGGGTTTGAGAATTTCGACGGGTTGGGTGGCTGGCGGGACACGGAGAATGGAAACACGATCGACCCCTCGGGGGACTTGGACGGCGTGATGTTCCCAGACGCTTGGTCCCTCGCTTCGGCGGTTCGGGCGAACAGCAACCTCGCGCCGTGCTTCTCCCGCACGCTCTACCAGTATGCGACGGGCCACGCGGCGTCGGACGCCGAGGATCCGCTGATCGACTGGCACTCCGCCGGGTTCGCAGACAGCGGGTACCGCGTCCAGTGGTTGATCCGGGACATCGCGGCCAGCAGCGGGTTTCGTCGGTTGGGCGAGGTGGAGCAATGAAGCCCGTCCCCCCGCTGTTGAAGCGCCGGCTGCCGGGCGTTCGCCAACAACATGGCGGGTTCTCGCGCCGCACTGTGCTGAAGGGCCTGTTCCGCGGCTCGGTCGTGGCGTTGTCGTTGCCCTGGCTCGAGATCTTCGCCGGGCGCAAGGCGCGCGCCTGCGACGATGGGTTCCCTACCCGTTTTGGGCTCTTCTTCTGGGGCAACGGGAACGTCCCCGAGTACTGGGTGCCCGGGACCGAGGGGTACGACTGGGAGCTCTCTGAGCTGCTGACGCCCCTGTCGGACGTCAAGGCTTGGGTCAGCGTGGTCTCGGGGATGTCGGTAAAGCTCCCCAACACCGAGCCGCACACGTCGGGGGCCGCGGGGCTCCTCACTGGCATGGGCCTCGACACCGTGAACGACGAGTACACGTTCGCCGGCCCGACCATCGACCAGCTGATCGCCAACGAGATCGGCGGGGACACCATCTTCCCGTCGATCCAGACCGGCGGGACCGACTGTGACGGGCAGAGCTGGAACGGACCATCGAGCCGCAACTACCCGGAGACGGACCCGTACACGCTGTACGAGCGCCTGTTCGGCGACACCTTCCGCGCTCCTGGGGAGGAGGGCGTCGTCGACCCTTCGCTTGGGCTTCGCCAGAGCATCCTCGACTCCGTGATGGAGGACATCGCGGCCCTCCAGTCGAGGGTGGGTACGGCGGACAAGGCCCGCCTGGAGCAGCACTTGGACGGAGTTCGCGACTTGGAGACGCGGCTCGCGAAGCTCCAAGAGGATCCGCCCGACTTGGCAGCGTGCTCCCAACCCCCGGCCTTCACCGCCGATTTTGCGGACGTCGACGGGCGGCCCCAGATCTCCGCCCGGTCGCGGGCGATGTGCGACATGATCACGATGGCGCTCGCTTGTGACCAAACCCGGGTGTTCAGCCACTACCTGACCGACCCGGTAGCCGACATCCTGTTCCCCGACGCGAGCGCTGGGCACCACTCGTTGACCCACGACGAGCCCGACCCGCAGACGGAGGTGCGTATGATCACCGCCGACTGCGTCGCGGAGCTCGCTTACCTGCTCACGGCGATGTCCAACGTGGTGGAAGGCGACGCAACGTTGCTCGACCACTGCGTGGTGATGGCCGCCTCGGAGGTGTCGCAGGGCCGGACCCATTCGCTCGACGACATGCCGATCCTGGTCGCCGGCGGGGGCTGCGGCGCGCTGAAGACCGGCTACCACTACCGCTCGTACACGCAGGAGAACGCGTCGTCCGTGATGCTCTCGGTGATCCGGGCGATGGGCATCTCCGCGGCGTCGTTCGGCGCGGACGAGGGGCTCGCGACCGACGGTCTCTCGGACATCGAGGCGTAGATGCTCACGTTGCCGCTCGCCCTCCTGCTCGCTTGCGCCCAGCCCGGCGACGACACGGCTGCGTGCTCCGGCGAAAAAACCAGCACGTACGTGATGTCCACGCTGCTCTTCTCTCGGGAGCTCGACGATGGGACCTCCGCGGGGTTCAACCTCGACGAGTCCGTGACAGACGCAGGCGGCGGCACGGGCTGCGGGATCCAGGACTACACCGATCCCGACGGCACCACCGGCATTGACAACCAGTTCGCGAAGGTCCTCCCCGTGCTCGAGACCACCGAGGCGCAGGCGCTGGAGCCGCTGATCCAGGCCGCGATCGACGATGGCTCGCTCCTGATCACGCTCGAGCTCGGAAACGTGGACAGCGACATCGCGACCACCGACGCAAGCGATACATGTGTTGATTTTGCGTTGGGGCGGGCCACCGGCGCCCCGTCCATCGGTACGGACGGGTTGATGGAGTGGTACCAGACCCTCGCGCGGGACACCGTCTCGCCGCGCTCTGAAGCCGGCCACGTCGCGGTCACCGGCGGCCGCCTCGAGGCGGACGGGCTGCAAGTGACGCTTCCGGTGACCATCCTCGGGCACGAGCTCTTGGTCACCGTGCTGGAGGGCTCGCTCCGGTTCGAGGTCCAGCCGGATGGCTCGTTGGCCGGGTACCTGGCCGGCGGCCTGGACCAGGCCCAGCTGATCGAGCTCGCGTCGACAGACAACATCGACAGCGAGGTCACCGCGCTCGTGTCGTCGCTGCTCGACTACAACGTCGACATGGCGCCGAACGACTACGGCACCTGTCAGCAGCTCTCGATCACCTTGCAGTTCACCGCGATCCCGATCTTCCTCTTCGAGGGCTGATGCTCCTTCTCCTCCTCGCCTGCACCGGCAAGCCCGTGGACTCGGCGGACACCGGGGCGCCGGTCGCCGCGTGCGTCCCCGATCTTCCGAGCATCGACACCGATGACACAATTGTCGGGTATCGATATGTATCACACGACTATGCGTTGCCGTGGGACGGGACCGCGCGGACCATCGGCTTGAACCTTTGGTATTCGACGGACGCGCCGACGGACGAGGGCGCCCAGTACATCGGCATGTGGAACGACCCGGACAGCCGGGTGGACTCGCCGATGGACCCGCGTGAGTGCCTTCGGCCGCTGTTGCTCTACTCGCACGGCTCGCAGGCGTGGGGCGGGAGCAACTACGAGCTGATGCAGCAGTTCGTGCACAATGGCTGGGTGGCCGTCGCGCCGGACCACACCGGGAACACGCTGGTGGACGACCTCGATCCGCGGCCGGTGGTGTACCCCCTGGTGCGGGCGACGGACATCGTCGAGACCTTGAACTGGGTCGCCAGCTTGCAGGAGGACGATCCGCTGTACGGCAAAGTTGATACATCTCGTGTGTTGGTGCTCGGGCACAGCTTTGGCGGGCAGACCAGCTGGCTGCTCTCCGGGGTCGGGTTCAACACGGACGGTGTCGCGACGTCGTGTGCCGAGGGTGGTTGCACGGCCGAGGAGCAAGCTGCCTTTGATCACCCGACGGGCGACCCGCGGATCGTCGGGGTTGGCCCGATGGCGGGATCGGCCGACTCGACGCTCGTGGACGACGCGACGTGGGGCGACGTAGCGGTGCCGATCCTGTACCAGACGGGCACGGCGGACAACGACGGGACAGAGCCCTACACGCGCGCCTCCGCGGCGGACGTGCGGTGGGTAGAGATCGACGGCGCGTGCCACGAGTCCTTCACGTCGACGGACTTGCCGTGCGACACGCTGCCAAAAGACGAGGGCCAGCAGATCGTGTGGTCGTACACCCTCGCGTTCGGGTGGGCGACGGTGTTGGGCAGCGACGCGCCCGAGGTGACCGGCGTGCTCGACGGCAGCATCCAGGTCTCTCCCCGCGTGGCCTTCCAGCACAGCCGGATGTAACGAAGCTCAGAGACTGAGAATCGTTCTATCTGCCCGATCTCCCGGCACGGTTGTTGCATGCACGGGGGCGATCGCAACTGCGATCGCCCGCTGCCCACGCCGCCTGGAGGCCCCGTTGTCTGATCCCCTCGTCTTGCCGTTCACCGCCCTCTCGCTCTCCGATGTCCCCCGTGTTGGTGGGAAGAACGCCTCGCTCGGCGAGATGGTGCGTACGCTCGGGCCGCGTGGGGTGCGCGTCCCGGGCGGGTTTGCCACCACCGCAGACGCCTTTCGCGCGTTCTTGCAGCAGGCGGATCTCCGCCAGCGGATCGTCACGCTGCTCGCGGGGCTCGACACCCGCGACTCCGACGCGCTGGCCAAGGCGGGCCACGCCGTGCGCGAGGCGATCTTGGCCGTCCCGCTCCCGGCGGACCTCGCGAGCGCGATCCTCGCGAGCTACTCGCAGCTCGGGGACGGTGTCGCGGGGGGCATCGACGTCGCGGTGCGCTCGTCAGCGACCGCGGAGGACCTGCCGGACGCCAGCTTTGCCGGGCAACAAGAGACTTTTTTGAACGTCCGCGGGGACGCCGCGCTGCTGGAGGCCGTGCGCCGGTGCTTTGCGTCGCTGTACACCGACCGGGCGATCTCGTACCGGGTGGACAAGGGCTTCGAGCACGACGCCGTCGCGCTCTCCGTCGGGGTCCAGCGCATGGTGCGCTCGGACCTGGCGTGCTCGGGGGTGATGTTCTCGATCGACACGGAGACTGGTTTTCCGGACGTGGTGCTGGTGACCGGCGCGTGGGGCCTTGGCGAGACGGTGGTGCAAGGGTCGGTGAACCCGGACGAGTTCGTCGTGTTCAAGCCTACGCTCGCGCGCGGGCTCGCACCGATCCTGCAGAAGACGCTCGGGTCGAAGGAGCTGAAGATGGTGTACGTGCCGGGCGGGACCCGGGGCACGCGGACGATCTCGACCCCGCACGCTGAGCGCGCTCGCTTCGTGCTCGATGACGAGGAAGTGCTGACCCTGGCTCGCTGGGCGTGCACGATCGAGGAGCACTACTCGAAGCTGCGCGGCGTGCAGACGCCGATGGACATGGAGTGGGCCAAGGACGGCCGGACGGGTGAGCTGTTCATCGTGCAAGCGCGGCCGGAGACCGTGCAGGCTTCGCGGTCCGCGGACGTGCTGGAGCGTTGGGTGTTGGAGGGCGAAGGGGAGACGTTGCTCACCGGCCGGGCCGTAGGCGACCGCATCGGCAGCGGGCCCGTGCGCGCGGTGACGGACGTCCACCACCTGGCCGAGTTCCAAGACGGCGAGGTCCTCGTCGCGGACCGCACGGATCCCGACTGGGAGCCGATCATGAAGAAGGCGTCGGCGATCGTGACGAACCGCGGAGGGCGCACCTGCCACGCGGCGATCGTCAGCCGCGAGCTTGGGATCCCCGCGGTCGTCGGGGCCGGGGACGCCACGACGAGCCTCACCGCCGGGCAAGTCGTCACGGTCGCGTGCGACAAGGGGGACGAGGGGCGGGTGTTGCGGGGGGCCGTGCCGTTCCACGTCGAGCGGACGCCGCTCGGCGACGTGAAGCGCCCCCGCACGAAGATCATGATGAACGTGGGCAACCCGGCGGAGGCGCTGCGGCTCTCGCGGATGCCGAACGATGGCGTGGGGCTCACGCGGCTCGAGTTCATCATCTCGAGCTGGATCGGCGTGCACCCGAAGGCGCTGTTGGACTACGCCGGGCTCGCGCCCGCGCTGCAGCGGCGGATCGCCGAGGCGGCGCTCGGGTTCCCGCCTGGGCCGGGCTGGTTCGTAGAGCGGCTTGCGCAGGGGGTCGGGACCATCGCGGCAGCGTTCTACCCGCGCCCCGTCATCGTGAGGCTCTCGGACTTCAAAACGAACGAGTACGCCCACCTGCTCGGCGGAGAGGCGTACGAGCCGCGCGAGGAGAACCCGATGCTCGGCTTCCGGGGCGCGTCTCGCTACTACGACCCGCGCTACCGCGACGCGTTCGGGCTCGAGTGCCAGGCGCTGCACCGGGTGCGGCATGAGATGGGCCTCGACAACGTCACGGTGATGGTGCCCTTTTGCCGGACGCCGGCAGAGGGGCGGCTCGTGATCGCCGAGATGGCCAAGCACGGGTTGGTGCAAGGCAAGGAGGGCCTCGAGGTGTACGTGATGTGCGAGATCCCGTCCAACGTGGAGCTGGCGGACGAGTTCGCGGACGTGTTCGACGGGTTCTCGATTGGGAGCAACGACCTGACGCAGCTGATCCTCGGCGTAGACCGGGACTCAGAGCTGGTCGCCCACCTGTTCGACGAGCGCAACCCAGCGGTGACCCGCGCGATTGCACGGGTGATCCGGGCCGCGCACGCGAAGGGCCGGAAGATTGGTATCTGCGGGCAGGCCCCGAGCGATCACCCCGAGTTCTTGAAGTTCCTCGTCGGGGAGGGGATCGACTCGATCTCGCTCAACCCCGACACCGTGTGGACCGGCACCCTGGCGGCGCTGGCGGCCGAGACCGAGAAGGGCTGATGCGGCGCCCGGATGTAACGAATCTCAGAGACTGAGAATCGTGCTATCGCTCGATGCGCGGCCCGCCGAGCATCGAGCCGCGCGGGCCGCCGGGCGGCGAGGCGCCCGTGCGCGGGCTGTGGAGCGTCAGGAGACGCCGTACTTCTCGCGGTGCTGCAGGGCGGGCAGCATCGCGCGGGGCAACAGCGCCGAGCGAACGGTCCAAAGCTCGGGGAACGTGCGGTAGGCGGTGGTCTTGTCCAGGTACTCGACGCCGCTCGAGCCCCCGGTCCCAATTCGGCGCCCGATCACGCGCTCGACCATCCGGGCGTGCCGGTTCCGGAACAAGAGCATCTGCTCCTCGAGCTCCACGACGGTGTCGATCAAGAGCCGCGGCCAGGCCAGGAGCGGCAGCTCGCGGTAGCTCTCGATGAACAGCAAACCCGCGCGGGCTCGGCGCAGCACCGGGTCGTCCACGACGAGGAACTTCTGCGTCTCGTCGAGCCCTTGGCGGATCCGCGGCTCCATCCGCGCGCGCTCACTCTCGCCCAGCGCGCGCACCAGGCCGGCGAGCGTCTGGTCCCCGTGCGCCTTCACCTGCGCGAGGTAGTCGGCGATGAAGCCGTTGACGACGTCCGCGTCGCCCGGGTCCCCGACCGAGCTGCCTTGGATCGGGGTGCGCGCGAGCCACGCGTTGAGCGCGTCCCGCAGCGTGACCTCGGCCTGCGTCGCCTGGAGGCGCGCGAACGCGTCGAACTTGCTGGCCGCGCCGACGCTCTGGATGTGGGCCTCGGGCTTCACGCCGCCAAGGGCAACGCGGTCCTCGGTCTTCAAGCCGAGCAGGATCTCGACCTCGCGGAGCTGGAAGCTCTGGAACCCGCTCGCTGGGGTGAGCTTGTCCCGGAACGCGAGGAAGTCTTGCGGGGGCAAGGTCTCCATCACCGCGAACTGGTCGACGCAGTGGCGAAGGATCACGTTCACCCGGCCGAGGTGGTGCACGACGAACGGGACTTGCTCCTCGGGGAGCCGCTCGGCCGCGAGGTGGTTTCGCGCGAGCCGGAGCTGGGAGAGCACGAGCTTGAACCAGAGCTCGAAGGCCTGGTGCACGATGATGAAGTGCAGCTCGTCGGGGCTCGGGTTGCCGTCCAGGCCGTCTTGCTGGGCCAGCAAGCCTGGCAGCGAGAGGTAGTCCCAATAGACGGGCGGGGAGGGGGGAGGTGTAGGCATGCGCGGGCCTATCCGGAACGGGGGGCCGCGGCCCCCACGCGCATGCTCGCCTTGCGTGCTTCGCCGGGCTATCAGAGCGGTTTTTGAGGTTCGAATGCGCGCTGCCCTGCTCTCCGCGATGGTCCTGGTGCTCCCCGGCTGCGGGGGCCCAATCGACGGCACCTGGATGTTCACGCGCTCGATCACGGTCGCTACCGGCGACGAGTGCACGTCCGGCATCACGCACGACTTCATCGGCGCCTACGAGCCCGCCACGATCGAGAACGATGACGCCTGGACCGAGAACGACACGGCGGAGGTCTCCTCCGACGTGTTCTTCGGGCGAGTGGACCAGGAGGGGGACACCGCGGTGCTGATCGTCGGCGCGTCGGCCTTCCCGGGCACCAAGCAGGAGGACGGCGCCTGGGTGTTCGCGTGGGACCACACCGCCGCCGGCCGGGACAACGACACGCACGAGAGCGGCTACAACTACGTCTACACGTACGACACGACCACGACGACGCGCGTGACGGGCACGTTCAGCGGCGGGAGCTTCAACGGCACGTGGGAGGACAGCTCCCAGGCCGTGTTGAGCTGGACGGAGAGCGACAGTTGGGCCGACGAGGTGGCCGCCACCATTGGCACCACGGGCCGCGTGCCGGCGTCGACGTACCTGTTGAAGCTCGACACCACCGGCGCGGAGGTCGCCGCGACGAACGACTACGAGGCGACCGACTGCGACGTCACCGGCTGCTTGCTCACCGTGACGACGGCGTGCGCGTACACGTACGACTTGTCCGGCGATCTCACCGGCTTCACGCCCGACGACGCGCGGTGGGCCGAGGACGCCGGCCAGAGCTCCGGGATCTGATATGAACCTCCGGCGCGGGTCGGCCAGGGGCCCAGCCGTCAACCGCCGCCGAGCACCGGGAGGCCCGAGAGCCGGCGGCTATCGAGCACCGCGAGCGCCAGGTCGAGCTCTGCGCTCACCCGCTGCACGCGCGCCTGGGCCTCCTGCTCCTGGAGCTTGAGCACGTCGAGCGTGCTGATGAGCCCCGCGCCGAGCCGCGCCTTCCCGACGGTGACGGTCTCGGCAGCGAGCTTCTCGCCGTCCACGGCCGCGCTCCGGCGCGCCTTCGCGGCGTCCACCTTCGCCCGGGCGATGGAGACGTCCAACGCGTCCGCGCGCCGCTGCGCGTCGAGCTGGAGCTCCGCGACCTTGCGGTCGATGTGCGAGGTCTGGACGTCCAGGAACGGCGAGACCAGGCCGGAGAACGACCAGGACGCGGAGAGCGTGATGGCCCACGCGGACGATGTCGATGCGGGCAGCAGCGTGTGGGAGCCCGACAGGCTCGGGCTCGGGAACAGGTTCGCCCAGGCCGCAGCCTCGTTCCAGCGCGCCTGTTGGACGTTGGCCTCGTACACGGCGAGCCAGGGGGAAACGCCTGTCGCGTCCGGCATCTGCGGGGCCTCGGGCGCGTCGACCTCGGCGACGTCGACCTGGATGGCCGAGGAGAGGCGTGCGAGCGCGATGAAGCGCGTGCTCTGCGCGGAAGCCAGGGTGGCCTGCGCGTTCAGGACCCCGAGGCGGGCGGCCTTCGCGTCGAGCTCGCTCGTGAGCCCTGCACGCAGGCGTGCCTCCGCGGCGTCCGCCGTGCCGCGCGCCTCGGACAACGACGTCTGCGCCAGGTCCTCGGCCTCTTGCGCGGCGAACGCCTGGAACCAGAGGGCCGCCACCCCGAACCGCGTGTCCCGGGCAGTGGCGTCGGCTGTCGCCCGCGCGCCGTGGAGGTTCTCGCCCTGGGCGAGCGCGCTGAACCACGACGGGGGGTCGAGCAGCGACGTGCTCACGCTGACGCTGCTCGTAGCCGCGCTCCCGAACGTCTCCGACACGCTGACGCTCGGCGTGAGCCCCAAGTTCGCGTACGCCTGCACCGTCTGCGAGGCCTCCTTGCGGGCGCGCAGGGCCGCGATCACGGCGTCCGGGTCCACCTCCGCGGCGCGATCGATGGCCTCGGGCAGGGTGATGGCGAACGCGGGGGCCGAGGTGAGGGCGAGCAACAGCACGACGTAGATGTATCCCGCGGCTCGGATCAGCAGAGTACGGTCACCCGGCCCCGCAGCGAGGCGGGCAGGCGCCTGTCGACGATGGCGTGCACGTCGGCCGGGCTGTATCGCTGGGAGAAGTGGGTGAACACGATGCGCTCGTTCTGGAAGAGGTCGGCGCGGGCGATCACCTCGTCCAGGTGTACGTGCCCCTTCGCGCGCGCCGAGGGCACCGGCACCCGGTCGTCCAAGAACGTGACCTCCAACAGCAGCAGCCGCGCCGTGCGGACGGCGTCCTCGTGCTCCACGACGTCGATCACGGTGTCGCCGCAGAACGCGACCTCGACCGATTGCACGCGCTCGGAGACCGCCCGGCCGGTCGCCCGGAGGTCCCGGATCTCCGGCCCGGTCAGGCCCGTGTACTCGGGCAAGAGCCGCTGGCGCTCCTGCAGCAGCGCATAGCCCTGGCAGGGGACCCTGTGCGGCGAGCGAAACGCGCGCACGAGCCGGTCCTTCGACAGCGGGTGGCTCTCCCCGGGCGACAGCGGGACCAAGGTGTGCGGGAGCGTGGACCGGTCCAGCCTTCGCCACACGTCGAAGAGCGCTTGGAGATCGGCGTAGTTCTCGCGCGGCACGACGTAGGTGGGCGCGGGGAGCCGCAGCAGGTCGCGCATCGCGCAGTGGTACGCGAGGCCGCCGGCGTGGTCCATGTGCGCGTGCGTGACGAGCACGGTGGAGCGGTGCACCGCGAAAGGCGGGCAACGGCCGATATCGAAGCAGAGGTCCCAGCGCGGCATCGCCAGCGTGGTCTCGAGCCCGCCGAGGCTCAAGCCCTCGAGCTCGTGGTCCCCCAGGTCCGGCCGGTGAGCGTCGGGGCCGCTCGGAAACGACCGGGTTTGAAGGTTCGGGGGGTTCATGGATTCACCTGGAGGAAACGCGACATCCGTCAGCAGCCATCGACATAACGTGACCCCCGGACCCCTCCCCGGAATTCTGTCGGGGCCCTAAGCTTGAGCATCCTTCGGAGTGTTCATGCTCACCCGGTTCTCCCTCTTCGTCCCCTCTTTGCTCCTCTCCGCGTGCGCCGCGATCGCCGACACGCCCACCCCGGCCATCCCGCCCACCACCTTCGTCCCGCCAACCTCGCTCGCGCCGCTCGTCGACGCGGTCGAGCCCGCGGTCGTCAACGTCTACGTCACGCAGCGCCAGGTCGTGAACGTGCCGCCCCAGATGCAGATGCTGTTCGGCTACCCGTCGTCCACCGAGCGCACGGTGCAAGGCCAAGGGTCCGGGTTCGTGATCTCGCCAGACGGCTTCTTGCTGACGAACAACCACGTCGCCGAGGGCGCGAGCGAGATCAAGGTGAAGTTCGAGAACGGCGACGAGTACACCGCAAAGGTGGTCGGGAGCGACGCCGACTCGGACATCGCGCTCTTGAAGATCGACGCGAAGGGGGCGCTGCCGTGGCTCAAGCTCGGGGACTCGGGGGCGCTCCGGGTTGGCGACTGGGTGGTGGCGATCGGCAACCCGCTGGGGCTCGGGCACACGGTCACCGCCGGGATCGTGAGCGGGAAGGGGCGTATCTTGCCCGAGGAGCCGCTCAACGACTTCATCCAGACCGATGCCAGCATCAACCCGGGCAACTCGGGCGGGCCGCTGCTCGGGGTGAACGGCGAGGTCGTGGGGATGAACACCGCGATCATCCAGGGCGCGAACACGGTCGGGTTCGCGATCCCGTCCGACCACCTCGAGGACATCGTCGCGCAGCTGCGGGATGACGGCAAGGTGAGCCACGGCTACCTCGGCGTCCAGATGG
Organism: Bifidobacterium breve; assembly: GCA_943328795.2. GTDB lineage: Bacteria > Myxococcota_A > UBA796 > UBA796 > SXON01 > CAIUMM01. The sequence goes on along the minus strand of CALQBK020000021.1, from coordinate 23,657 downwards.
CCGCGCTGAACGAGGCGGGGAAGAAGCAGCTCGGCGTCGAGGGCGGCGTCCTAGTGACCCAGGTCGAGCCCGGCGGGCCCGCCGAGGCCGCTGGCATCAAGCCTGGGGACGTGCTCGTGAAGGTGGACGAGCGCACGATCTCCGACGCGCAGGCGCTGCAGCGCGCCGTGCAGAGCCTGCAGCCGGGCAAGAAGGTGAGCGTGACGCTCCAGCGAGACGGGAAGGCAAAACAGGTCGAGGTGAAGCTCGGGGAGCGGCCGACGGAGAGCGTCAATTAGTGCGTCACAGCGAAGAAGCTCGGTTGGGCTCAAGCCCGCCCGGCCCGCGCGGTCTCGGCCCCGCCGTCTTCGGCGGGACCGAACCGTGGGCGAATCTGGCGGGTGTACTCGCCCGCCGGATTCGCCGTAGGGCCGCCGGGAGGGGCGCCCCAGCGCCCTGACCCAGCAAGCAGGCGCTCACCAGCACGCGCGCCGACGCGCCTCGAGGAAGTTGCGCACCATCGGGTGCACGTGCTCGGGGGCGCGGGCGCCGAGCAGGGGGTCGAGGTGGCCCCAGCCGCCGGACAGCCGCTCGAAGTAGGCGTCGAGCGCGTGGGCAGCGGGCTCCGCGGCGCCGACCGGGCAGCTGGCGTCGTCGTCCGGCTCGATCACGAGCGCGGGGCAGCGTGGCAGGGCCGCGACGATGTCGAGCCGCCCTGTCGCGTCGGTGAGGCGCCCGGCTGTGAACCAGCGCCCGACCTGCTTGAGAACGCCGACGTGCAGGTCGCCCGCGGCGTGGCGGAGGTGCGCGCGGGCGAGGCCACCGTCTGTGCCAGGCGAGCCAACGTCAGCGCCGGAGGCGACGAAGGGCGAGGCGAGCTGCTGGAGCCGGCGGGCGGGGAGCACCCACGACGCCGGGAGCACCTGCGCGACCTGCGCCCAGGACCGCGTCGCCGACGCGCTCTCGCTGAACCGGACGGCGCCGCTCATCAGCACGGCGCCGGCGATGTCGTCCGCGCCGAGCAGCGCCATGCGCAGCAGCACGAGCTGGGACCCGAAGCCGTGGCCGACGACCAAGCAGCGGGGGAAGCCGCTGTGCGCCTGGATCAAGACCAGGGCGGCGTCGAGATCGCGCGAGGCGAGATCATCTGCGGTGAAGGCCGCGGCGTTCGGCGGGGGGAGCGCGCTGCGGTCGCCGCGGTGCTCGAACAGGTAGACGGTGTAGCCGGCGTCCGAGAGGCAACGGGCGAGGGAGGTCGGGCCGAGGTCGAAGTCGACGGCGCTGCCGCCAAGGCCGTGCGCCAACAGCACCGGCTCGCCGGTGGTGCCAGCCCGCGCTGGGATCACGAACAGGGGCGCTCGCCAGCCATCGTCCGACGTGTAGTAGACCCGCGAGAGCGTCGTGGGCTCCGCCCCGAGGAACGCCTCGCGGGAGCGCGCCTGCACCACGCGCCAGGTGAGCGCGAGCGCAGCGTCGCCCACCGCGCGGGCCACCGCGGGGCCGACGGGCTGGTACGGCCTCCGCCGGACGTCTAGCGCCGTCGCGGCATCGAGTGCGGGGGGAATGTCGTTGGGCATCGCCTGTGGGGGAGGAGAGGCCGGCAGGGCGCGGGGGGTGAGCAGCGTGGGGGGTGATCGAGCTCGCTCATCCCTTCCGGGCGTCGATCACGGCGAGCATCTGCGAACAGAGCATGTGCAACAGCGAGGGCAAACGCGCGGTCCTGCCGGACCTCGAGGGGCGGTGGCTCGGAGAACCCTTGCCACGTCAAGAGCTACCGTACCACATCACCTAAACAATGCAATCCCCCGGACGCGCTTCTGCGCCGTTTCCTTGGTCGCGCGGTCCAGGGTGCTTACAAGGGTCGCGCTTTCAGGACTCCAGATGGCCGACCCGCGCGCTCCCGACTCCAACGAAAACACCGACCCCGCCGCGGGGCGTCGCCCCGCCAGCGTTGCCCGGCCCCGCCCGCCGCGTCGCTCCGGGGCGCGCGTGCTGCTCGTCGTCCTCGCGTTCGGTGTCCTCACCGTCGGCGCCGGGATCGCGGGCACCGTGTGGCTCGCCATGGGCGACATGGGCGGCGATGTCACGGACGACTCGTTCCTCGAGGTGGACCTGACGAAGGGCGTGACGGACGCGCCGCAGCAGGGCGGGTTCGTGATGGACCCGAACGACTTTCCCCCAGTGCTGACCGAGATGACGGCCGACATCCGGCGCGCCGCGACGGACGCCCGCATCAAGGGCCTGTACGTCGAGATCTCGGGCGGGGTCGGCGGGTGGGCCGCCACTGAGGAGATGCGGGACGCGCTGGTGGCGTTCAAGGACTCGGGGAAGCCCTGCTACGCGTGGTCCGAGGGGTATGACAACAAAGGCTACTACCTCGCGACCGGGTGCGGCCAGGTGTACCTCGCGCCAGCCGGGATGATGGTCGTGAACGGCTTCTCGGTCACCACCGAGTACTACCTGGGCACGTTCGAGAAGCTCGGGGTCCACGCGGACTTCGAGCACGTGGGCGACTTCAAGACCGCCGTAGAGCCCCTGCAGCGCAGCGAGCCCTCCGAGCCTGCGTCGCTCGCGATGGACCAGATGCTCGACAGCCTCTACGCGCAGTTCCTCGATGGGATCGCGAAGGGGAGAAACATCAGCGTGGACGAGGCGAAGGCGCTGGTCGACCATGCCCCGGTCACGCCCCAACAAGCGCTAGACGCCAAGATGGTCGACGGGCTCAAGTTCCGCGACGAGGTGCGGGACGGGATGGCCGGGAAGGAGCGCACGAAGCTGTCGAGCTACCACGAGACGCCCGCGCCGTTCGCGCAGGGGAAGCGCATCGCGGTCGTGCACGCGGAGGGCGAGATCATCGACGGGGAGAGCGGCTCGTCCATGTTCGGAAGCGAGAAGCTGGGCGACCAGACCTTCGAAGAGCAGATGACGGACATCCGCGAGGACGAGGACATCGTCGCGGTGGTGCTCCGGGTGAACTCGCCGGGCGGGAGCGGCCTCGCGAGCGACAACATGTGGCACCAGGTGGACCTGGTGAAGGCTGCCGGCAAGCCCGTGGTCGTGTCGATGGGCGACTACGCCGCGAGCGGTGGGTACTACATCTCCGCCGGGGCGGACAAGATCTTCGCCGAGCCGGGCACGCTCACGGGGTCGATCGGCGTCTTTGGCGGCAAGATCAACATGGCGGGGCTCTACACGAACCTCGGCGTCACGATGCACACGTGGAAGCGCGGCGAGCTGGCGGGGCTGCTGGACCCGCAGACGGACTTCAGCGACGCGGAGCGGGTGCAGTTCCGGGCGTTCTTGAGCAGCTTCTACGAGCAGTTCCTCGCGCGGGTGTCCGCCGGCCGGAACATGGAGCGGGACGCCGTGCACCAGGTCGCGCAGGGCCGCGTGTGGACCGGCGTCCAGGCCAAGGAGCGCGGCTTGGTCGACGAGCTCGGCGGGCTCGACATGGCAATCGCCGCGGCGCGTGACCTCGCGAAGGTCGGCGCGGACGAGGAGCTGACGATCGACCGGTACCCGAAGCGCAAGACCTTCGTGGAGCAGCTGCTGGAGGACCTGGACGAGCAGGCGGCCACGCCGACGCCAGACGTGAGCCTGGTGGCGGTCTCGGGCGTCTCGCCGGACCTCGCGCGGAGCCTCGAGCACCTGCAGACGCTGCAGGGCATCCTCGCCCACGGCGGTGTCGCGGCGATGATGCCTGGGATCATCGACGTCCGCTGACTGGACCTACCCCCAGGTCAGCTGGTCCCCGTCGATCCGCGCAGGGCCGAACCGGAACGCGCGGTTCGCCCGGCCGTGACCGAACGGCAGTCCGCCGAGCACCGGTACGCCGAGCGGGCTGAGCCGCTCGAGGAGCACGTCGCGCACGCTCCAGTCTGCGCCATCGGGCGCGTCCGCACCGTCAAACGTGCCGAGCGCGAAGCCCCGCACCCCGTCGAACGCGCCGGCCTGGATCAGCTGCGTGAGGAGCCGATCCACCTTGTACGCGGCCTCGCCCGTGTCCTCGAGCGCGACGATGCACCCGGCCGCCCGCAGCGCCCCCGGCGTACCCGCGAGCGACGCCAGCACGCACAGGTTCCCGCCGACCAGCCGGCCGCTCGCCGAGCCAGGCACCCACGGCGTGCCCGTCAGCGCGGGGGTCTCGCCCTGCAAGACGGCCCGCAGGTGCGCGAGCGAGTCCTTGTCCGCGTGGCCCAACAAGCTGTTGATCACGGGGCCGTGTAGGCACGCCCCCGGGTGGTGGTTGAGCAGCACCGTGCCGTCCGAGAACCCGACGACGGGCACGGCGGGGAGCGGGCGATCCAGGAGGTGGGGCAGCAGGCGGGAGAGGCCATACCCGCCGCGCGCCATCCAGACGGCGCCATCGTCGGCGGCTGCGGCTTCTGCGGCGCGCCGCAGCGCGGACAGCCGCGCGTCGTCGTCGCCCGCCAAGTAGCGGTGCCGCAGGGTGATCGACGGGTCGACCTCGACCCGGTACCCCCAGGCGCGAAGCACGTCCGCGCCCGCTGCCACGCGCTCGGGGTCCACCGCCCCTGACGGCGCGACCACGTGGATCGGGCCCCGGATCACAGGCGCTCGATGTCTTTCTTGTACCGCGCGATCTGGCGCGCCATGCCCTGGGGCTCGCCCTCGAGGATGATCGCGTCCTTCGGGCACACCCACCAGCAGTAGAGGCACTGCGCGCAGTCCGGCTCCGTGGTCTTCACGCCGATGTCCGAGAGCGACAGGCTCGTCGGGCAGAAGTCGACGCAGCGCGCGCACGTCCCGCACTTCTCCTTCGCGCGGCCAACGACGCGCAGCGTGTCGTCCTCGAGGAAGTAGACGTCCTGCACGATCTTGAGCTTGTACGCGACCTCGGTCACCTGCGGCTTCTGCACGATCGGCCGGACCGTCTTCTTCAGCCACTCGAGCGAGCGATTCTCCGCCAGCTTCGCCAGGCGGGTGCGCTCGGGCGGACGCTTGATCGGCCGGATGACGGCCACCTCAGCCGCGATCCGCGCGACGATCTCCGGCGTGAGCAGCCCGGCCTCCAGCGCGTGGACCAAGTACGGCACCTGCCCCCACTCCAACCCCACGAGCTGCGCCACCACGGCGTCGTTGACGAACGCGTCGTCGCTCATCACGAGCTGCCCGAACCGGAACGGCTCGCCGTCCCCCGGGCCGTTGCCCTCCATGCCCACGAGCCCGTCGACCAGGATCAAGTCGGGCTGCACCACCTCGTTGATCGCGAAGATGTTCCGCGACAGGTTGTAGTGCATGTGGCGCTTGTCTTGGCCGCGGCAGATGCCGACCCAGTTCTTCATCGCGCACGAGAGCTGGGCCTCCGCGTGGGTCTTCACCTTCGGCACGCTGATCAGGAAGCCGGCGTTCAAGATCGTGTTGGCGACGGCCGGGTGGGCGTCATCGTGCAGGACGACGGGCGTCGCGCTGTCCGTGTTCAGGTCCACCGTTCGGATGCCGTACCGCGACTTCAGGCTGTCCACCCGCAGGCGCTTGAACGTGGAGATGCCACGCCGAGCGATGCCGACGTTCGACCCATCCGCGATGGTGATGTCGGTGTAGCCCCGCGCGCGCAGGTCGGCGCACAGCGCGTCAAGCACGCGCAGGTCGGTGCAGTTGCCCGAGAGCGCCACGAGGTCGTTGTTCAAGTTCGGCTTGATGACGATCGCCGTGGCCTTGTCTACCGGCAGCCGGTGCTCCCAGGTGCGGAGCAGCTCTGCTACGCCGGCCTTGACCTCGTCGTTCGACCAGGCGGGGACGACCGTGACGCGGCCGGTGTTCCCGCTGGGTGCGGCGGGACGGGCAGTGAAGGAGAGCATGGCTCACTTTAACCCGGTCAACGAAGTGTCACGGGTCCTGGAGCGCCGCGGAAGAGGCTCCGGGTGGGTCCGCTTCCCAGGTACATAGGCGGATGCTCACTTGGCTCGCGCTGCTCCCTGCCGCCTCGGCGCACCTGCCGCACGTGCCCATCGTGGACGCTGTCCGCACGGCGGAGGGCACCGTGGTGCTCGCGATCAGCGACTCCCGGCAAGGCAGCTACGAGGTGCTGCTGCGCGAGACCGAAGGCGCGTGGACGGGCATCACGATGCCGCCGTACTTGGCGCTCCCGGCCGGCGTCGCGACGATGGGGGACGACCTCGTGTTGGTGACCGAGGACGGCGTCGTGTTCCGCGGTTCGAGCGGCGGGTGGGTGGAGCTCGCGCGCGTGCAGCTCGGGGCTGTCGTCCAGGTCGATGGGAACGACGACGGAGTCTGGCTCGACACGTCGGAGGGGCTCGTGCTCGTGGACGAGCGCGGCGACGGGACGACGTTGGTCAACGGCCCGCTGGTGTCGTTCTCGGCCACAGACGCCGGTGCGGCGTGGGTCTCCGCGGAGGGGGTGGGCGCGTACTACGACGGCGCGATCACGGCGCTGGACGTCCCTGACAACGTGGACCTGGTCACCTTGGCGATCGGCGAGACCGGGGAGCGCGAGGTTTGGGCCGCAGGCCAGGACGGCATCTCGTGGGTGGACGCGGACGGCGGGGTCAACGCGTGCGGCGCGCTCCCGATCAGCGACGAGGAGGCGCAGTACGCAGGGTACGTCACCCGCTTGATCGTCGGCGAGCGCGTGATCGTGCTCACGGGTCAGCAAGCGTACGTGTCGGACGACCGCTGCGCCACGTGGACGGAGGAGGTCATCTCGCCGACCTTTCACTATGGCGAGGTCGGCGACGTCGAGCGGCCGATCGAGGCATGGGTCGGGGCCGAGGAGGAGCCGCTGCGCTTCTACGGCCACCCCGGGGTCGTCTCCCAGGCGGGCGACCACTTCGACGTCTCCGGGCTCTTGAGCTGCGGGATCTCGCACGCGTTGGCGTCCACCGACGCCGGGGGCTTGTGGGTCGGGACGTACGGCGGGGGCGTGTACTCGCTGGACCCAGCGGCCCAGGAGGTCAAGTGGCGCGACCCCGCGCTCGACCACCAGGAGCTGTTCGTACAGTCGATCGGCGCGAACGGCGACAAGGCGCTGGCCACCTACGACGTCGGCGCCATGACCTACGGATTGGACGACATCGAAGGGTGGAAGTTCAGCGTCACGGGGCTGGCCTGGCCGAGCGACGTGCAGTGGGTGGACGGGCGATGGTGGGTCTCGAGCCGGGGCGGCGAGGCGGTGGGCGCGGTGACCACCAGCGACATGGTGGCCTTCGAGACGCCCGCAGGGCTCGCCGATGTGGTGGACGCCAGCGAGTTCGTGCGGATCCAGGCCACGCCGGGCGCGCTGTGGGCTGTGACGGAGCCGGCGGGCATCTACCGGTCCGTCGACGGCGGCGAGTCGTGGGAGCTGGTGAACCCGGACATGGAGTTCGCGTCGTTGGTGGGCGCGGACTCGGGCGCGCTGTTCGGCGTTCAAGACGGGATCATGTTCACCTCCCCGGACGCCGGCGCGACCTGGACTCCGGTCCCGGGCCACGACGGCGTGGTGGCGATGGCCGCGGTGCGCGACACGGTGGCGTTGCTGCAGTCGAACGGGGACGTCTGGGTGTCGAGCGATGGCGGCCAGGGGTTCGACGCCTGGGGCCAGCCGACCGCCGGCGGGGTGTTTGCGATGGCGCTGGTGCCCGCTGCGTCCGACGTGGTCGCGGTCTCGACGCTGGAGGGGATCTCCTGGTCGGACGGCTCTGGCTGGCGCCAGGCCCCGTCGTTGATGCGGGCCTCGGCGCAGTCGGGTGTCGTCCGCTGCTACGCCGCGGATGGCCCCCCGTGCCTCTCGGCCGACACCGACTCCGCGTGGACCGTGTCGATCGGCCAGACCTTCGAGTGGACGGTCTTTGGCGACACCTTCTCGTTCAAGGGGAGTCCGGGCACTGTGCTCCGGGTGTACGACCAGGACGTGGACCTGGGGGACGTGCAGCCGGGTGAGGCCCTGTCGCTCGGCGCGTCCGGCTGGCACCCCCTGCACCTGGAGAGCGTGGAGGGGGACCCGGTGGACGGGGGCATAAGCTGGCTGCAGGCCGCTACGCCCGGCGAGTGGTACGACCCGCCCCTGGTGCATGACACCGCCGAGACGGGGGACACAGCCGGGGCCGGCGACGAAGGGTGTGGCCACGGCTGCGGAGGCGGCGCGGCCCTGCTGCTGCTCCTGCCGGTGTTGGGCGCTGGGCGGCGGTTTGGCGGCAGGCCATGAGAATCGAACTCACCGGGCGGATCCTTCCAGAGCGCCCCGACCGGTTTTGAAGACCGGGGCCGGCACCAGCGCGGCACGGCCTGCCATGCCCCTGATAACTCGGTGCTACACCCCCGCATCTCGGATGCACTGGGTGCCGTACTCGACCAGCATCGGCCGCCACTCGGCGTGCGCCTTCAGCGCCTTCATCAGCTGGTGGGTGCCCCCAAGCGCGCGGTGCAGGTAGACGAGCTCGCGGGGAGCCTTGAGGCGGTGCTGTGCGATGATCGACGGCATGAGCTTCGTGACCTCGTCCTGGACGTGGTCGTCGGGCCCGCCCATGACGAAGCCGCCGGGGCGGAACGCCTCCGCGATCGACGAGCAGAGCTTCCAGAGGAGCTCGTCGGCCTCGGGGTGGCGCTCGGTCAGGCAGCCGAGCGGGATGCACTCTGAGACGCACGCCTCGCGGTCTCCGTTGATCGCTGCGAGGCCGACCCGGGCGTAGCTGGCCATCCACTTGACGTCGTACCGACGCACGCAGCCGAAGTCCAGGATGCCGACCTTGCCGTCGGGCGTGAAGAGGTAGTTGCCCGGGTGCGGGTCCGCGTGCATCGCCCGCCAGAGGTACTCCATCTTCAGGAAGGTGCGGCCGAGCGTGACGCCCGCGCGCTGCTTCGCCGCGGCCGGGGCGGTGGCCTGGAAAACTGCGAGCGGGCGGCCGGGCAGGCGCTCCATGGTGAGCACCTTGCCCGTCGACCAGCCCTCGTGGACGAACGGGACAGTGACGTCGGGGTCGCGGTCCTGGGGGCGACCCTGCGTGAACAGGCGCCGAAAGTACACCAGGTTCGCGGCCTCCTGCCGGTAGTCGAGCTCCTCCTGGAGCCTAGCCGTGATCTCCGACCAGATCTCGTCGACCTCCGCCTTGTCGCGCTGCAACACGCGGCCGGCGAGCAGCATCGTCTTGAGGGCGCTCATGTCGCTGCCGACGCTGTCCTCGATGCCGTCGTGCAGCACCTTCACGACGACCGACGTGCCGTCCGGCAAGAGCGCGCCGTGCGCCTGCCCGAGCGACGCGGTGCCGACCGGCTCCTCGTCGAAGCTCTTGAACAAGCTGCCGAGGTCCCCGCCGAGCTCCCTCTCCACGCGGCGGCGGATGTCGCTGAACGGCACCGGCTCTGCCTTGTCGTGCAGCCGCCCGAGCATCGCCCGCGCCTCGGGCGGCATGTTGAGCCCGTCGGCCACCTGGGCGACCGCCTGGCCCACCTTCATCGCGGCGCCCTTCAGTGACCCGAGGTTGGCCACGATGCGCTCGGCGTTCTCGACGTGCGCCTTGTCGAGCGAGCGCTTTCGCCCCTCCTCGTCCTGGAACATGCCGGTGATGCGCTGGCCCAGGTACGAGCCTCCGACGCGCGTGGAGAGGCTTCCGAGCTGGGCGAGTCGGGAAAGTTTGATAGCCATCGCCGCTTTTCTCGTGCGTGTGTATCTACCGCCCCGGAAGCCGCTTGCCGCGGCGGAGGGACTCACCGCCCGAAGGATAACCACCCCCATGATTCCGTCACCCGCTCATCACTCCCTCGCCGACGCCCGGCTCGATGCCTTCCACGTGGAGACCGTGCAGAAGGTCGCGGACGCGCTCGCCGCTCACCCGATCGTCGTAGTCGGGATGGCGTGGAACCCGAACTGTCCGCGCGGGGTCCGGGCGCTCGAGGGCGCCGGCCATAAGGTCGAGTACATCGAGTTCGGGAGCTACGCCTCGGGCTGGCGCGAGCGCCTCGCGCTGAAGCTGTGGGCCAAGTGGCCGACCTACCCGATGGTGTTCGTCAAGGGCCAGCTCCTCGGCGGGGCGGACCAGGCAGAGGCGGCCGTGAAGTCCGGTGAGCTAGCGCGGCTGCTCGAGGGGTAGGCGCTAGCCCAGGATGTGAGCGCCCAAATTGCGCGCTGCGGCTGCGCCTCGTGCACACTTTGGGCTACGGCAAGCGGCCGGGGCCATCCACGCCCTCGAGGAGCGCGAGGGTGCCCAGCAGCGCGCCGCCGATGTGCTGCACGGCGTCGATCTGCACGTCCAGGTCGTACGTGCCGTCGCGGAACCCGCCGAGCAAGCGCTCCGGCCGGGCGAGCATCGGTGCGTCGCCTGGCTGGTATTGGCTGGCGAGGAAGAGCCGCGCGTAGTCCAGCGAGGCGGCGGTCATGCCAGCGCCGGGGCGGTCCCAGGCGCGTGCGACGATGGCCTCGGCCGCGCCGCCGCCGGGCCCGGCGGAGGGAGGCAACCCTGCGCCGGCAGGGGGCGCAGAGAGCGCCTCGGTAGCCGCGTAGGTCTGACAGACGCCGTCCGGCCCGGCCGTGTCGACCGCCACGCCGCCCAGCGCGTTCAGCGCGTGGATGCCGTGCGCTGCGAGGCACATCCAGTGCTCGTCGGCGACCCACGGCGGGTCTGCGAGGCCGTAGTAGCCGACCCCGCCTACGTACGCGCTGGCGCGCTCCAGGGCCTCGATCGCCGCGGCGGCGTCGGGCTCCCCGGGCGCACGGGCGATCGCGGCGAGCGAGAGCATCACTTGCCCTTGCCCGTACGCGTTCGCGTCGTCGTCGACGAACTCGCCGCTACCCGTGCGGATCTCCCCGCGCACCTTGCCGTCGGGTCCGACGCTGGCGATCACTTGCCGGGTCCACCCCGCCCACTCCGGGGGGCGGTCGCGCTCGGCGAGCGTCTCGACGGCGAGCACGGCGAGCGCCGTGGTCCCGATCCACGCCTTGCCGTCCTTGCGCGTCGGGTCGAGGACGAACGCGCGCCCGTCCGACGTGCGCCCGCTGACGTCGACGAGGTGCTGCAGGGCCGCGAGCGCGCCGAGCCGAGCGGGCTCGTCGGTGAACGCCGCCGCGATGCGCGCGAGGAACCAGGCGGTGCCCGCGTGCCGGGGGTAGTTGTAGCCGGGCCCGGGATCGCCGCTCGGACCGCGCACGATGTACGTGAACTTCCCGCCGGCGAGCTGGTTTCGCTCGAGGAAGCTCGAAGCGGCGAGCAGCGAGGTCCGCACCGCGGCTGCATCGAGCGCAGGGGCGGGTGTCCACCCGCGATCCAGCAGCGCGGGCTCACCGCCGGGGATCACGAGCCAGCTGCTGACTCGCTCGGGCCGCGTGTTCACGACCGGCACGGGGAAGCCGGGGACCACCTCCACCCGCCGGCCGAGCCGCGCCGTGGAGGAGGCGTCCTTGCCCGGCAGCGCGTCCCGACCGGGGGCGATGGGGAACGCCTCGCCCGCGAGACGCCAGGGGCCAGGGGTCGGAGCTTCGTGGATCGCGCCTTCGCGCTGGGCGCGGGCGCGGGTGCGTTGGACCTCGCCGGCTTCGATCCCGCGGGCGCTCGGCGCGGTGTCCGTGTCGTCAGGGCGGGCGCGCAGGAGCAGGAGCCCGGGCACGAGGAGCGGGCCAAGCGCGGCCAGGCGCGAGCTGCGGGCGGTGACGAACAGGGCGATCGCCCCGGCGGCTACCCCGGGCGCCCAGGTGCGTACGACCTGCGCCGACGAGAGCGGCGCGAGCGCCGCGTGCACGCCCACCGCGGCACAGAGCAGGTACGCGGCCGCCCCCCACGCGCAGGCAGCGCCGACGGCGCCCAGGGCCGCCGACCGTCCGCGCAAGCGCTCCTCGGGCGCAAAGCCCAGCGCGGCGACCACCACGACGAGCCCCGCCAGCGCCGCACCTGCGCCCTGCAGGGCCACCGCGGCCTGCGCGTCGGCCTCGGGTCCGAAGTTCGCCGTAGCGGCCCGCGTCGCGAGGACGAACCGCGCGAACGTCCACGCCCCCGCGGCCAAGACCCCGACGGCGCCTGCTCGCCGCCACCTTCCCGGGCCGGCCATCCCGAGCGCGGACACGGCCCCGAGCCAGTACGCCGGTGCGTACAGCAGCGCCGCCCCAGCGAAGATCCCGCCGGTCGCGATCGAGAGCGCGAGCCGCACCCACCGTGGCCGCATGGCTACGCGATCAGAACGCGAGCACCGTGCCGCCGGAGATCTGCGGGATGATGCCGGTGTTCTTGGTTCCGGGCTGCGTGTTCTCCAGGTTCTTCCCGCTCATCACGCCGGCCGACAGGTTCAGGTTGAGGCCGAACACGTCCGCGACCATGAAGTCGGCGCCCACGCGCGCCCGTCCGCCCACCGCGACGTCGAAGTTCGCCGAGTACGGCGTCACCGTGAGGTCTGCCCCGACGTAGGGCCGGATCTTCGACTGGGTGACCTTGTACTGGATCCCGAGGTTCAACGGGAGGATCGTGTTCCACGGGTGCGCGTTGATCTGGTCGGGGCTCACGTCTTCTTCCTCGGCCATCTGCAGGATCACCTTCTCGGACAGCTCACGCTGCGTCGAGAAGCCCTCGAGGCCGGCCTCGAACATGATGTGCGAGCTGATCGGCACCGTGAGCTCACCGCCGTACGTGACGAAGTTGAAGTCGTAGTACCGCGAGTAGCCGACGCGGACGGTCACCCCGATGCCGGGCTTCTCGTCGTCCTTCTTCGTCGTCGAGCGCGAGGATGAGCTGCGCGAATCGCTGCCTTCGTCGTCGCTGTAGCGGGACTTGGAGGAGGAGCGAGGCTCGTCCTCCTCTTCGTCGCGCGAGCTGCTGCGCGAGCGGCTCGAGCTGTCGAGGTCCTCGTCGTCCCGGGAGCTCGTGCGGGAGCGACTCGACGAGCTTTCGGAGTCCTCGTCGTCGCGGCTCGAGTGAGAGGGCTCGTCGAGGTCCAGGTCCTCCTCGTCGTCTTTGGGGGTAGAGCGCGACGCGGTGGTCTTCGTCGGCTTGCTCGCAGGCTCATCGAGGTCGAGGTCCTCGACGTCGTCGCTGCTGCGGGAGGTCGTGGTGCGCGTCGGGACGAGGTCTTCGTCGTCGTCCTCCACCACGGCGCGGGACGGGGCGTCCTCCTCGACCTGGATGGAGCTGGCGGCGGACCCGAAGGAGAACTCCTCTTCGGCGGGCTTCGCCGTCGACGCCGTCTTCGCCGCAGCGGCGCGGGCGGCAGCGTCCGCCTTCGCCTGTGCGTCCGCCTTCGCCTTCGCGTCCGCCGCTGCCTTCGCCGCGGCCTGCGCCTCGGCTGCTGCGCGCGCGTCGGCGTCTGCCTTCGCCTTCGCATCGGCTGCGGCCTTCGCTTGCGCGGCCGCGGCCGCCCTCGCCTTCGCGTCGGCTGCGGCCTTGGCCTGGGCTGCGGCGGCGGTCTTTGCGGCGGCCGCCTCGCGGGCCTCCTCAGGGTCCTCCTCCTCGACGAGCTCACCTGGGCGGATCTCCGTGGACATCCGCGTCTTCGCGGTGGTGCCCGACGGGTTCGTGCCCCCGATCTGCATGTCGTCGTCTTCGCTCTCTGCGAACGTGGTCGGCACGGACTCGGCCTCGGCGGTGGCCTCGGCGTCTTGCCCGGTCGTCAGCTCCGTCACCCAGGTCCCGGCCTTGCCGGCGAGGATCGACGGCTCGGCGCCGACGTCGTAGGTCTTCTTCCGGACGATCGCGTTCTTCTTCACGTCGTAGTAGACGAGGTAGATCTGCACGCCCGAGGCGCTCGGGGCCACGGACCCCGCGATCACGGCGTCGGCCGCGCTGGCCTTCGCGATGCCTTGCAGACAGCTCGTGCTCGAGAGGCACGCCACGTTCAGGGTGCTGGGCGCCTGCGCGAGCTCGTTCACGGTGTCGAACGCACCCGAAAAATCGAGCTCCGAGGAGACGAGTCCGGTGACGTTGTTCGTCACCTTGGTGTCCACGCCCTTGGACACGAACGGCGCGACCACGGCGGTGCCGCCTGCCCAGGCGGCGGTCGGGAGCACAAGACCAAGGACAAGCGGGAGTTTTCTGGACCAGTGCGCCATGAGTACCTCTTTCCGGGGTCCGAGCCCCGAGGGGGGCCCTGCGATTCCAAACCGGGACGGGCGCGCATAATGCCACACTCGGTCGCACTTTGCACGTCGGTGCACGCAGAATGCACGTTTTCGTGCTGGCCATCCGCCGCGGACCGGGGCAAAAGGTGGCCCATGGAACGACACAGCCGCCTCCAATCGCTGCCCCACCTCCTGGTCCCGGCTGCGCTCGGCGGTGCGGTCTTCGGCCTCGTCGAGGTCGCCCGGGTGCTCGGGGCCAGCCGTCTCTATTTCTCGGGCGCGGATGTCGGCATCCTGCTGGCGCTCGGGGGCGTCAGCGCGGGGCTGATCGGCGCCGCGGCGGCGCCTGCGTTGCTCGTGCTCCCGCCCCGTGCGCTGGGGGAGCAGCGCTGGCTCGGACTCGTCGCGGGCCTGGTGACGCCCGCGCTGGCGGACATCGCGGTCTGGTGGTTCAGCGACCCGCCGCCGTTCCAGGACCCGCTGCCGCTGCAGGGCAACCCCGTTGGCTTCCTCGTCGTAGCGGGGTTGGCTGCGGGGCTCGTCCTGGGCGTCGGCCGGATGCTGACTACCGCGAGGGCGCGCGGTGTCGCCGCCCTGGTGGGCGCAGTGTCGCTGTGCGCTTTTGCGCTCTCCGGGCGCTCCGTCCCCGCCGCGGCCTCCGAGCCTTTGCCCGCCGGGGCGCCGAACGTGCTGCTCGTCACGCTGGACACCACGCGCGCGGACCACGTTGGGGCGTATGGCAACCCGATCGACACCCCCGCGTTCGATCGCATCGCCAAGGAGGGCGCCCTTTTCCTCGACGCCAGCGCGGTCGCGGCCGTGACGGGACCGAGCCACACCTCGATGCTGTCGGGCTCCGGGCCCTGGGATCATGGCGTGCTGTTGAACGGGATCGCGATCCCGCAGGACCGCACGCTGCTCGCAGAGGTGCTGCACGACCGCGGCTGGGCGACCGGCGCGTTCGTCAGCAGCTACGTGCTCGACGGCTCGTACGGGTTTCGCCGCGGCTTCCAGGTGTACGACGACGACTTTGGGGGCCTCCCCGGGGCGCAGTCGTTGCTCGCGACCCGCATCATCGCCATGCTGCAGCGGCACTTCCACCCGGAAGAGGAGCTCGAGCGCCGCGGCGGGGACACGGTAGACCACGCGCTGGCCTGGATCGGGGACCAGCACGGCACCTGGTTCGCCTGGGTGCACCTCTTCGACGCCCACGGGCCGTACGCGCCCCCGCCCCCGTTCGACACGCGGTACTACCAGGGCGACCCGCGCGACCCCGCGCACACCAGCATGAAGGACGTCAAGAACGTCGCGGTGTACCTCAAGAAGAGCCTCGAGGGCATCACGGACGTGAACTACGTCACCGCGCAATACGAGGGCGAGATCAGCTACGCGGACCAACAGCTCGGCAGGCTGCTGGACAGCATCGACACCAAGAACACGCTCGTCGTCGTGATCGGCGACCACGGGGAGTCGTTCGGCGAGCACGGCGTGTGGTTCAACCACGGCGACGACGTCTACGAGACCAGCCTCCACGTGCCGTTCGCGATGCGCTGGCCCGGCCGGGTGAACGCTGCCGTGCGGGTCGAGAAGCCGTTCGAGGGGACGGACCTGGCGCCCACAGTCTTGGCGCTAGTGGGTGTCCCACGGGCGGCGAGCATGACCGGCGTCTCGTCGGCCGGCCTGGTCGGGGACTTCGAAGGGGACGGGCGCATCGAAGCGCGCGCGCTTTGCTTTGACCGCGCGGCCAATATCGCCGGGCGGGAGCGGGGCGAGATCACGAAGCCGAAGTGGCGACTGGCGGGCCTGCGGGGCGCGAGCAGCCGCTACGTGCAGCGGGAGACGGGCGCCGGACCCGAGTACTACGACTTGGTCGCAGACCCCACGGGGGAGAAGGACGTGTACGCGAACGTCGCTTGCTCGACGCAAGGCAAGCAGCTGCTCGAGATCCTCGACGCACACGCGGGCGAGCTGTTCCAGTCGACGGCCAGCGAGCGCAGCGCTGGGGACGTAGGCGAGGAGGAGCGGAAGAAGCTGGAGGCCCTCGGGTACCTGTCCGGCACGGAAGGCGAGGGGAGTGGGACGGCCGCGACTGCGGTCGACGCCTCGGTCCCGTGCCCGGGGGCTCTCGGGGACTCCAGCCCGGCTGCCCCGCAGCACTCCATCCTCGAGTCAGTGCTGGGGGTGCGCGGCTCCGTGGCGCTCGAACCCGCCACGGCCGCCGGCCTCGACGCAGCGCTGGCCGGGGTTGTCGTGCCGCCCGCGGCTGCCCCCGCCGCCACGCCCCCACCTGGCTCGACCCCGCCCGCCGCAACGCCGACGGTGGCGCCCCTCTTCCAGCCGCGGGAGTGACCCGATGGTGATCGAAGAGAACCCGCTCAAGGACGCCTACCGACGCTTCGTCTGGGGGCCGTGGCGCGAGGGCCTCGAGCGCCTCCCGGCCACCTGGGAGTACCGCGCGAACCGGCGCCTCGGGCTCCTCGCCGGCGCGTTGGCTGGCAGCAAGATGGCACAGGTGCAAGAGAACCTGCGGCGCGGCCTCGGCCCGCGCCCGGACATCGCTGCGCTGGCGCGGGAGACGATGGGCACGCACTTTCTGAACCAGTACGCGAGCTTTGCGTTCGGGCGAATCGCGGTGGACAACTGGGACAGCTACCTGCGGTTCGACGGCATCGAGCCCATCGAAGCGCACGCCCGCGCTCGCCGAGGGCTCGTGCTGCTGCACCCGCACATGGGCCCCGCGCAGCTGCCGCTGTGTGTCCTGGGCGTTCGCGGCTACCGCGTCCACCAGATCGGCGGCGGCGAGCCCGCCGTCGAGAAGAGCGAGACCGGCCGCTGGGCCACGCAGCTCCGGCACGACTTGGAGCAGCGGATGCCGGTCACGCTGCACCAGGGCGGCGGCTACCTGCGGTCGTTGCTGCGCGCGCTGAAAGACGGCGAGATCGTGCTGACGGCCGCGGACGGCACGGGCGGCGGCAAGGAGATCGGGCGCAGGTACACGCGCCAGGTGCTCGGCCACGCGGTCGGCGTGCCGGTGGGCGGGTTCTACCTAGCGTCCCGTAGCGGCGCGGCGCTGCACCCGCTCCACACGGTGCGGGACCCGCAAAAGCCCGGGCGCTGGCTCTCGGTGATCGGTCCGGAGGTGGTGCTCCCGTCGGGCAAGCTGGACGACGTCCTCGAGTTCGGGGCGGACTGGACGGCGCGGTACCTCTCGGAAGTGCTGGCCAAGCACCCTGGCGAGTGGCACTTCTGGGACGGGTTCCAACCCGGGGGGCTGATTCAATGAGCAAGGTCTCGGTGGGTAGGCTCTGGAAGGCGCTGGTTTGGCTGCTGGCTGCGGCGACCGCTGGGCTCGCGGTGGTGAGCCTCGCCGGGAGCCTGCTGAACCCGTTCTTCATGGACGTCCCGGCGCTGGTGCTGCTGCCCCTGGTCGCAGCCGTGATCTCGGTCCGCCACGTGCCGACGCGCACCGCGCAGGCGCTCGCCGCGGCAGTGACGGCGTTCGCGGCCTGGCGCTTCCCCCACGCGCCGGCGTCGCCCAAGCTGTTCGTCCTCGGCGTCGATGGCGCCACGTTCGAGGTCATCGACGCCCACGCGGACGTGCTCCCGAATTTCACCCGGCTGAAGGCGCAGGGCGCTCGCGGCGTGCTGCGCTCGGTGGAGCCGATGTTCAGCCCCCTGTTGTGGACCACCATCGCCTCTGGCCGCACGCCCGACGAGCACGGCGTGCGTGGGTTCCGCGTGCACTCGGACGACTGCAAGGTCGCGCGCTTTTGGGACATCGCGGAGGAGAAGGGCGAGGCCGTCGGGCTCTACAAGTGGCTCGTCGACTACCCGCCGCGCGCGTTCAAGACCGGCGGCTTCTGGGTCCCGAGCTGGTTGGCGCCGGACGTGCAGACCTCCCCGCCCGAGCTCTCGGTCGTGAAGGAGCTGGAGCTCTCGAAGCGGCTGCGGCGCAAGCAGGTCGCGGCCAAGCACGGGACGGCTGCGCTGGCCCTGGACCTCGTGAAGGTCGGGGTGCGCCTCTCGACACTGCAGAAGGCCGTGGCGTGGTCGGTGCGCGAGAAGCTCACCCATCCGGACCCCGTGCAGACCAACGTCGAGCTCCAGAAGCTGCGCGGTTGGGTGGACCGCGACGTCTACGTCGCCCAGGTGTACCGGACGAACCCGGGAATCGCGAGCTTCACCTACTACGCGACGGACGGCCTGGCTCACCTGTACTGGGACAAGTACGCCGCCGCTGGCCCCGGGCAGGTCACCCCCGTGCTCGCCGCGTACATGCAGGCCGACACGATCCTCGGCGACATCCGCGCGATCATGGGGCCCGACGCACGGCTGATCGTCGTCAGCGACCACGGGTTCAAGGCGATGGACGGCACCGGCCTCGCGGGGCAGTTCGCGCCGCTCACCGAGGGGCTCCGCGCGCGGATGGGCACGCTGTTGCCTGCAGCCGGGCCGTACGACGTCACCAAGGTCGGCCACAAGCTGACGCTCGGGTTCGGGGATCCGTCGATGCGCGACGCTGTGCGCACCGCGGTGCTCTCGCTGACAGACGCGAGCGGCGCCGCGTTCTACAAGACCGAGGACGTCGAGGGGGCCGGCGCGACGCTGGGGTTGACCCTCGCGGACGAGCAGATCACCGCCGAGCGGCTCAAGACCGACACCGTCGGGGGCGAGCCGATCGCGAACTACGTCACGCTGACGGACGCGTACACGGGGACCCACAAGTTCAACGGCGTGTTCTACGCGTTCGGCGCCGGGGTGCCGGCCGGTCAGGAGCTGCCCGAGGTCCCACTGCTGGACGCTGCCCCTACGATCCTGGCCGCGGCTGGCCTCCCAGCAGCCGAAAACATGCCGGGAAAAGCACAGATCTTCCCCGAGCTCCCCCGCGTTCCGTCCTGGGATGGCCTCGTGTCCCAGCTCCAGTGGGTGGACGTTGGTGAGGGTGGCGGAGGCGTGAACGAGGACCAGCTCAAGGCGCTGGGGTACATCGATTCCGGCCCCGCTCCGGCCCCGAAGTGAGCCCACTATGCGGATCCTGATGACCGCGCGGCGCTGGCCGCCGGACGTGCGGAGCGGCACCGAGACCGTGTTCGAGAACCTCTGGCGGCAGGCGTGCGCCGCGGGGCACGACGTCAAGCTCGTCGTCGGGTTCAAGACGTCGCCCGCGGGGTTCCCGCCCTCCGCCGTCGCGGTGGACTTGCGGGGCAGGGGGTTCGCGCCCTACCTCGCGATGGAGCGCGCGGCGCTGGCCGAAGCGCGGCGGTTCAAGCCGGACGTCGTGCTCTCGAACTCGGTCGAGATCCGCGTGCCCGGCGTGCGGAACGTCGTGATCGTGCACGACCTGAACTTCGGCGCAGCCGGCCAGCGCACGCCGGCGCACCGCGCGCGCGAGGTCTTGTACCGAGCGCAAGGGGCTACGGGCGCGACAATCGTGACGGTGAGCGACGCCACGGCCGCCCGGCTGCGCAGCATCGGCCTCTCGTGCACCGTGATCCACAACGGCGTGGACGTGGAGCGCTTCACCCCCCGAGAGCGGCCCGCGGACGGCGTGATCCGCTTCGTCTACCCGAGCCGCATCCTGCCCGGCAAGGGCCAGCACGTCGCGTTGGACGCGTTTGGACGGCTGCGGCCCGACCAGCGCAAGGGCTGGGAGCTCGTGCTCGTGGGCGCTGCCGCGGACGGCATCTACGTGGACCAGCTCAAGGTCCAGGCGTACAACCTGCCGGTCCGGATCGCGGTCGACGTCCCCGACATCGTGCCGTGGTACCAAGACGCGGATGTCGTGCTGTTCCCGACGCGGATGGAGGAGGGGTTCGGCTTCACCGCTGTGGAGGGGATGGCCTGTGGGAAGCCCGTGATCTGGAGCGAACAGCCGGCGATCCGAGAGGCCACCGGGGGCATCGGGCGCGCCGTGGCTATCGACGACGCGGACGCGCTCCGGGCCGCGATGCTGGAGCTCGGCGCGAGCCGGCCGCTGCGGGAGGCGATCGGGGCCGAGGGCCGCGCGTTCGTGGAGCGATACCGGTGGGACGCCGTGTGGCGGCGCTACGAGGCGGTGCTGGCGGGCCGCGGCGGGTAGGAGCCGCGCTCGATCAGCGCCGCTGCGGAGGCTTGGGGCCGTTCGCGCCGCCGGGGCCGGGCCGCCGTTGGGCAGGCGGCTGCTGGTCCGCGGCGAGCTTCGCGGCAGCGCGCAGCTCGGCGGGGGCAGGGGGGCGAGGCATCGGGGCCCCGGGCACGTAGTCGAGGCGCCACGGGACGGGGATCAGGTGGTACAGGTGGCGCAGCGGGCTCACGCGGACGCCGAGGTAGGCGTCCCTGAGCCGGGCCATCTCGGGCACGTCGGACTCGTGCCAGGCGAGGTACCAGGCGCTCGCGACGAGGTCGGCGTCTGCCAGCAGGTCGTACCGGGCCAACACGGTGTGCGCGCCCTCGAAGTCTCCTTGGTCGGCCAGCACGCGGACGCGGATGGCGTCGGTGTCGTTGGTCTCGGCGTTGCGCAGCGCGCGGCCGGAGAGGATCTCGTCGGCCATCTGCACCTCGCCGGAGCGGCGTACGCTCTCGGCGTTCACCATCCGGGCGAGGCCGGGCCGGCGCGGGCGGTGGATGCCCCGCATCTCCCGGCCGACCTGCAGCGGGTCGTCGAGGTCAAGCCAGCTCTGACCCTTCAAGCCGACGAGCATCCGCGCGGTCTCGCGGTCGGTCGGCCAGTCGCGCGCCACCATGTCGAACTCGTCGAGGTCGCCCCGGCGCAGCGCGAGCACCGCGCGCGCGTAGAAGCTGGCGTCGCGGTCCGGCTTGGCCACGACGAGCTCATCGAGCAGCGCGTCGACCTCGTCATACTGACCAGCGGCGTCGAGCGCGAGCACGAGGTTCGTGAGCGCGCTCGCGTTCTCTGGGTCCCGCTCGACGGCGATCTGGCTGAACGTCACGGCGTCGTCGTTCAAGCCGAGGCGGCCCGAGCAGACGGCCGCGGCCAGCGCGGTGTCGGACGAGAACGCCTTCATCCCGACGTAGGGCCAAAACTCGACGAGGGCCTTGTCACAGCGTCCGAGGCGGCTCAACGCGCGCCCGAGCCCAAGGTGCGCGGGGACGGAGTCGGGGTTCTCGGCGAGCTCCTTGCGAAACGCCTCCGCGGCCTGGCGGTAGTTGCCTTGCTTGAAGGAGGCCTCGCCGGCGCCTTGTATACGCCGGTGGGCCTCGCCGTCCGCGGGCGTCGGGGCGGCCGCCGTTGGCGCCCGAGGGGCCTTCTTCGCGAGCACCGAAGGGGTAAGCGCCAGCCCCAACAGCAGCGGCAGGAGCTTCATCATGGCGCTTGCGCCGGGGGCGCGACCGGGGCCGGCGTGGGCGTCGGACCACCCCCGGCGGCGGGGTCCAGGGGCTTACCCGTCTTTGGGTCGAGCTCGATGATGGTGCCGCCCTTCTTCGCCGCCTCGCGCACGCGGGCCTCGTTCATCGCGTTCGCCTTTTGGTAGATCGCGTAGCCCTCGTCCTTCTTTCCTTCCTTCGCCAACAGGTTCGCGTGCAGTAGCATCACGTCGGGGCTGTCCGGCGCCAACGCCAGCGCCTGGTCAATCGCCTTCCGCGCCGCCGCGTAGTCGCCAAGGTTGAACAGGCACTGCGCGAGCTGCCGGTGGGCGTTCGCCTCCTTTGGGAACGCGCGTGCGATCGCCTCCGCCTGCGGCCGCTGGTCGAGCCAGCGCTGGTCTTCGGAGTAGAGCTTCGAGAGCAAGCGCCGGGCCGTCAGGTTCCCGGGGAACTCCTTGACCTCCGGCTCGAGCAGGCGGTACGCGTCTTGCCGGGCGCCCGCTGCGATGGCCAGCAGAGCGAGCTGGGACCGCGCCGCGCGCCGGGGCGTGGGCCCGCTCACCGCGACCCGCAGGTAGTCCTCCGCCTTCTTGTAGTCGGCCTTCTTGAGCCAGTACTGGCCGAGCAGCGCGCTCACCCCGTAGTTCCGGGTGTTCTCGGTGCAGTAGGCGGTCGCCTTGGCGACGGCGTCCTCCTCGCGCTTGAGCTGGAACAGGGCCTGGACCTCGATCTCCTGCGCGGTGGTGCCCTTCGGGTCGAACGTGAGCGCCTTCTGGGCGTACTCCAGCGCCTGCTCGGGCTGGCCGGCCTGTACGGCCATGGCCGCGAGCGTGGCCCACACGCGGGGCTCGTCGCCGAAGTCCTTCGTCAACGTCTGGATGTAGTCACGCGCCTCGTCCACGCGCTTCATCCGGGCGAGCAGGTTCACCCGCCGCATGCGCAGCTCGAACGCGTCGGACTTCAGCGCGATCGCCTCGTCGACGAGCGCGAGGGTCTGCTCCGGCGTGTGCGGTGCGTTCCCCTGGTCCAGCATGCGGAGCTTCTCGAAGAACTCCCGGAAGCCCTTCGGGTCCGGCAGCTTGTCGTAATCCACGCCACCCATCGTCGGTGACGTGTACCCGAGCGCGGCGAGCTGCGCCTGGGTGTCGGCGTCCATGTTCGCGGTGTGTCCGCTGGGCGGGCTGGCCGCCTTGTCGGTCAACAGCTGCTTGAGCCGCTTCACGTCGTCAGGGCGCGCCTCGGCGAGGTTCGCCTTCTCGCCGGGGTCTGCGACCAGGTCGTAGAGCTCGGGGATCGGCGTGTCGATCAGCTTCAGCGTGCCGTCCACCACCATGCGGTGGGGCGCGATCTTGAAGCGGTCCGCCAGCTGGTAGCTCTCGGCGTACGGCACGTCGTCCGCCCCGGGCTGGGGCTTGCCGTCGAGCCCTTCGGGGACGGGGAGCCCCAGGGTGCGCAGGATCGTCGGCGACAGGTCCGCGGTGGAGACGGGCTTCTCGTACACCCCGGCGTCCACGCCCTGGCCCGACAGGATGAACGGCACGTGCTGAGTGGCGTTGTAGTTAAACAGCCCGTGCGTGAGCTCCTGGTGCTCGCCCAGGCTCTCCCCGTGGTCCCCGACCAGCGCCCACAGCACCCGGCGCGACGCGAACGCGTCCACGAGGCGCTGCACCTGGTCGTCGATGAACGCGAGCTCGCCGTCGTACGGCCTGCCGGCGTTCTCGGTGACGTAGGGCTCCTTCGGGGCGTACGGGTAGTGCGCGTCGTACAAGTGGACCCACAAGAACACCGGCTTGTCCTCGGGCTGCCCGGCGAGCCAGTTCAGCGCGTCGTCCACGACGAGGTCGCCGGACCGCTCGGTGTGCCAGTAGTTCTTGTCCCCGTCTTCGCCCTCGGGCATCGTGTCGTAGTACGCGTCGAACCCTTGGTTGAAGCCCCACTGGCGCGTGGTCACGAACGCCGCGACGCTCGCGCCGGTGCGGTAGCCGGCGTCGTGCAGGCGCTCGGCCAGCGTGGTCATCGACGGGTCCAGCACATTGTCGCCGTTGGCCCGGATGTTGTGGTGGTACGGCAGCAGGCCGGTGAACAGGGTCGCGTGGGCGGGGATCGTGAGCGGGAGCGGCGAGTACGCGTTCGAGAAGCGCAGGCCGGCGTTCGCGAGCTTGTCGATCGTCTCGGTGTGGGCGTTGGCGTAGCCGTACGCGCCGATGCGGTCCGCGCGGGTCGTGTCGAGCGTGACCAACACGACGTCCGGTAGGTCAGCCACCGCCGGCGGGGCGGCCTCCGCGCCCGGGTCTGCGGCGTCCCCGGAGCACGCGGAGAGCGCGCCGGAGCACGTGACGAGGGCGAGGAGGGCGCGACCAACGGTCAGACTCGACAAGGG
>CALQBK020000020.1 GCA_943328795.2 Bifidobacterium breve | reverse complement strand
TCGACGACAACATCCAAGCTGACGAGGTGTGCGACGGGGTCGACAACGATTGCAACGGCCTTGTCGACGACAACATCCAAGCTGAGGAGGTGTGCGACGGGGTCGACAATGACTGCGACGGCGGGGTGGATGAGAGCTCGCCGGGGATGCCGACGTGGTACCCGGACCTTGACGGCGACGGGTACTTTGGCAGCGAGCCAGACGAGACGAGAGCGAGCTGCGAGGCGCCTGACGGCTACTCCGCGCTCACCGATCCGGCTGACTGCAACGACGCCAACCCCAACATTCATCCCGGCGCCACCGACCCGCCCGGCGACGCCATCGACCAGAACTGCAACGGCAGGGACACTCCGGGCAAATCCTGCGGAGGCTGCTCCACCCAACCTTTCTCTGACTCCACCCTTCCGTCGCTCTTTCTCGCCCTGCTCACGGTTCGCCGCCGTGGCGGCGCGACGTCGACGTGAAGCCCTACATTGCCCTAGCGACGCGGACCTTCGGGGGGCTGACGTCCTCGCACCAGACCCATGCCCGGTTTATCAAGCCTGACCCCTCACGCGGTACCAATGGCGACTGGTGGCAGGAGGTCCCATGGCTCGATTGAAGTTGTGTTTGATGACCTCGTCGACGCCTGCGGGAGGTGCCCTTGGCTGCACGTCTCATGGCTGGCACGTCGAGACCGCGCGCGTGTACGAGATGTTCCCCGGCACCCCGCATGTCGAGACGGTCGTGGTCCTGGGGCGGTAGGGCCTACGAAGTGGACCGCGCTGGGAGCTGTTGAAGGGTCTCCACGATCTCGACCTGGGCGCCGAGCAGCCGCAGCGTCTTCGCGTGAATGTCGGCGTAGGCGTCCGGGACCTCGACGTGTGGTGCACCTTGAGGATGCAGGTTTCAGCGACGAGGATGCGGAGGTCATCATGGCTCATCGAGGTCGCTGATGCGCGCGAGCAGCGCAAGGTTGTCGACGACGGAGGTCGACGCACTCCCGCACAGCTACGCGCCGAACTCTCAGCGCCCACCCCGTCAGCGCCCGGGATCATCCTCCAATCGGGCGAGCGCGACCTCCACCTGCTTGAGCGCGCGTCGGACTGAGCGCAGCGGCGCCACCAGCTCGTGGTCATCGTGCCGGTCGTCGAGGGTCACGAGGGCGAGCCTGGCGCACGGCTTCAGCAGGCGAAAGGCCGCGCCCTGGAGCTCGGTGTCTGGCTTGCCGAGCTCCTCGACGGCCCGGAGCACGGCGGTGACCGCTGGTCGTCTGTCTGGCCCCCGCTTCGGCGGGACAGCGGGACGCGGTGCGCCTTCCAGCGTGTCTATCAGTTGGCCCCGCGCCTTGGCCGCGAGGTACTTCTCCTTGAACTCCTGTCGGATTCCGGGGCCGAAGTTGACGTTCAACACGCCAACGATCCCGTCCCAGACAATGTGTCCGGCGAACGGCAAGAGCACCGTGTCGGCCACCAGGGCAGAACCGGCAGGCGACGCGCGAGAGAGGACGTCGCCAACGTCTTCAGCCAAACCGCCAACGAGGTACACGCGGCTCGTGCTGATGGAGATGAAGACTGCGTGGCCCTTCAAGACCCGCTCGACGTAGAACCGATCCTTCACCGCGTGTCGGAATCCGTCGGCCGCCGCGATCGCTCGGGGGGCGAGCGCGTCGGGGTTGTCCTCGACGAAGGCGTCGAGGAGGGTGGGCTCGCGCCAGAGCGCGTCACGGAGGGCCCGGAGGGACGCCCGCGTTGTCCCGCGGCACTCCGCGGCGGTCTGGCACCCCGGCACGATGGCCCTCCGGCGGTTCACGAAGGCGTCGAGGGATGCCCACACGTCGAAGAACTCACGAGCGTGGTCGGGGGAGAGGATCATGCTGGCGTTCTTAACCCCGGGGCCGCGACGGGCTGGTGTTCCCCCACACGCGTGAAGCATCGCCTACCCGCGGATCACGGTCACGCGCCTGGCGCCGGGGGTGATGGTCTCCGACGACGACGTGCGGCCCTCGATCGGCCCGAGGCCCGCCCGCTGGTCGAACACGATGAGCCACCCAGAGTCCAGGCCAAGCGCCGCGAGGTAGCCGTCCAGCTGGGTGAGCCCCTCGGCGACTGGGTCGGGCCGCCCGTCACGCCAGACCTTGAGCTCGATGCCCACGCGTTGCTGTTTCCAACGCAGGCACAAGTCGATTCGGCCCCCGCCCAACTGGTACTCCGGGGACACCCAGCCGCCCCCGTTGGCGACGCGGTCCAGGAAGGCCAGGACCACGATCTGCGCGGCGACCTCGTGGTAGGGGGCGGTCCGCAGCATCACCTGCCCGTACTGCCGCCAGAAGGACAGGAACGCCCCCAGGAGCTGGTGCTCGTCGAGGCTCCCGTCCTCCCGCAGCCAGGTGGCCTTGATCTGCGGCAGTCCGTGTCGGGGGACAAAGGCCAGCATCCGCGGGATCACCGCCGCGTACATGGGGTTGGCGACGACGAGGCCGCCCTCGGAGCTGTGCCTCATGAGCCCGAGGTCGAGGACGTACTGGATGTCGTCCTGTGGCAGGTTGCCCGCGGCGCCGCCCGAGAGGATGGGCTCCACGATGCGGCGGACGCGGTCTTCCTGCAGCTTCTCGGCGAGGCTGTCCAGGTGCGTGTCCATGCGACGCACCAAGTTCTCACTGGCGAGCCGCACGTCCTGCGCCGTGACGGTCGATCCATCGGGCCGCAAGACCGTCACGCACTCGCGGGCGAGCGCGTTCACCAGCCAGGGCTGGCCCGACGTGAGCCGCCACACCTCGGCGAGGGCGCTCGGCTCGAACACCTGCCCTGTCTCGTCCGTGTGCTGGCCGACCAGGTCAACGACGTCGGCTTGGGTGAAGTTCTCCAGGGTGAACGAGCCGACCTTGATGTTGAACGGGGAGGCCGTGCCAAGCCTTGGCGAGCTCCCGCTCGCGACCTTGTAGTCGCGGACGTCCCGGAGCCCAACCAACCCCAGCGACGCTGGAAAGCCGTTCGGGCGATCGGCGTAACCGGCCCGGATCTGCCGGAGGGCGGTGACAAGGGCCTCGTCCTGCAGCGAGTCGATCTCGTCGAGGAAGAGCACGAGCGGGCGGGCAGACCGGCTCGCCCACTCCGACAGCGCCTCGCGCAGGCGGTCACCCCGTGCCGCGGCAGGCCACGGCGGCGGTTGGAGATCGGCCGGGAGGTGCGCCTTGCACGTCCGGCGCCAGCCCCCGAGCACAGCCGGCTCCAGCCCCTCGAGATCGTGCTGGAACGGCTGCCCCTGCTCCATCGACAGCACGACCGAGGTGTACGTGCCTGACGCCGTCAGCTCACGTGCGAGCGCCATCAACGCGGTGGTCTTGCCCGTCTGCCGGGGGGCGTGCACGACGAAGTAGCTCTGCGTCTCGACCAGGGGGAGCAGCCCGGGAAATCGCCGCTCCGGCGGGAGCATGTAGTGGATGTCCGGCTTGCAGGGACCGGCGATGTTGAAGGCGCGTGACATCGGCGACCTGTATCGCGGGTCCGGGCGGGGCAGGTGGCCGTCGACTTGAGCTTTGACCTACCTCCCCCCCACCAACACCATCGCGATCGCGTCGATCGCCGCGGGGGTGACGCCGGGGAGCCGCGCGGCCTCCCCCAACGTCACCGGCCGCGCCCGCCGCAGCCGCTCCCGGGCCTCCGTCGAGAGCCCCGGCACCGTGTCGAAGTCCAACGCGCCCAACTCGACGCCGCCGAGCGACTCCGCCTGCGCCCGCCGCTGGCCGTCGCGCTCCAGGTAACCGGCGTACTTCACGTCGATCTCCACCTGCTCGAGAGCGGCCAAGTCGGGGTCTAGAAACAGCGCGCCGACGTGCTGCGCGTCCAACTCGGGCCGGGCCAGGAGCGCCCGGAGCGTCACGCTCCGGGTGAGCGCCGGGATGGCCAGGCCCGCCAACATCCCGTTCGTTGCCTTCGACGGGTGCAGCGGTTGGTCCAGCTGGAGGCGCAGGGCCTCGATCCGCGCGGTGTGCGCCTCGAAGCTGGCCCAACGCGCGTCGTCGACCAGGCCCACCGCCCGGCCGAGGGGCGTCAAGCGCCGGTCTGCGTTGTCCTCGCGCAGGTGCAGCCGGTGCTCGGCGCGGCTCGGGAACATCCGGTACGGCTCGCCCCCGACGCCCCGCGTGACGAGGTCGTCGACCAGCA
Source organism: Bifidobacterium breve (assembly GCA_943328795.2). Classification (GTDB taxonomy): domain Bacteria; phylum Myxococcota_A; class UBA796; order UBA796; family SXON01; genus CAIUMM01. The sequence continues at coordinate 38,015 of CALQBK020000020.1, read as the reverse complement.
CGCCGATGTACGCTTGGTCACGTCCGAGGCGGAGCGCGCTGCCCGCTGCGTGGATGCCGGCGATCAGCCCTTGCGCCGCGGCCTCCTCGTACCCGCTGGTGCCGTTGATCTGCCCGGCCAAGAACAGCCCGGGGACCGCGCGGAGCTGCAGGTCGTGCCCGAGTTGGGTTGGGTCGGCGAAGTCGTACTCCACGGCGTACCCGTACTGGAGCACCTCGCAATCGGCGAGCCCGTCGATGCTGTGCAGGAACGCGTCCTGGAAGTCCCGGGGGAGGCTGGTCGACGCGCCGCCCACGTACACCCGGTCGGTGGACAGGCCCTCGGGCTCGAGGAACAGTTGGTGGCGCGTGCGGTCGGCGAACCGCACGACCTTGTCCTCGATGGACGGGCAATAGCGCGGCCCCCGGCCGGTGATCGCGCCCGTGTACAGCGGCGAGCGGTCGAGGCCGGAGCGGATCACGTCGTGCGTCACCTGGGACGTGTACGCGATGAAGCAGCGAATGGACCCTGGCCGCTCCACCGGCGGGCCAAACGAGAACCGGCTGCCGGCCTCCCCAGGCGCCACGTTCTCCGGCTGGGCCTCGAGCTTCGACCAGTCGACGGAGCTCGCCCGGATGCGCGGGGTCGTGCCCGTCTTGAGCCGCCCCATCGTGATCCCCAGCGACGCCAGCGAGCGGGAGAGCGCGTGCGCAGCCGCCTCCCCGACGCGCCCGCCGGGCGTCTGCTCGGCCCCGCGGTGCATGACGCCGCCGAGGAACGTGCCGGTCGTGAGCACCACCGCCGGGCTGTGCAGGCGGCGGCCGTCGCCAAGCGCGAGCCCGGTGACCCGACCCGTGGTGACGAGGATCTCCGACGCCTCGCCCTCGACGAGGGTGATCGCCGGTCGCCCGTCCGAGAGTTGGACGGCGCGCAAGCGATCTGCCATGCGGGCCGGGTACAGCGCGATGTCGACTTGGGCCCGGCTCGCCTGGACGGCGAGGCCCTTCCGGGTGTTCAACCTACGAAACTGGATCGTCGTCGCGTCGGCGACCTCGCCCATCGCCCCGCCGAGCGCGTCAATCTCCCGCACGAGGCAGCCCTTCGCGAGCCCACCGACCGCGGGGTTGCAGGAGAGCCGGCCGACCTGCCGTGCGTCGAGCGTCACCAGCGCGACCCGGCGGCCGAGCTTGGCCGCGGCCAACGCAGCCTCGCAGCCCGCGTGACCCGCGCCAACAACCACGACGTCGAAGCTCTCCATCGGCGCGCGGTATCCCGGTCGGGTTCCGGGTACCGCGCGGGCCGAGCAAGTTCGAGCCCAACCGGTCATGTACCGCCTGGGATCGAATTACCGGGCGATCTCCCGCAAGCAGCCGAGCCCGTACCGGATGGAGCGACGCAGCGAGATGGACTGCACCGTGCCGTCGTAGTGCGCGCGGACCGGGAGCTCCGCGATCCGCAAGCCGCGCCGCAGGATCGCGCAGAGCACTTGCTGGTCGAACAAGTAGTCGTCCGAGTAGCTGTCGAGCGGCAGGGACCGCAAGAGGTCCGCGGTGAACGCCCGGGAGCCCGAGTGCAGCTCGGTGTGCGCCGTGCCGAAGCGCAGGTTTGCGGCCCCGGTGAGCGCCCGGTTGCCGAGGCGGCGCCAGCCGGGGATGACCGTGGGGTCCGCGAGGAAGCGGCTGCCCAGCGCCGCCGGGGCGGTGGCCAGCGCGTCCGCCAACCCGAGGGTGTCCCAGGTGTCGTACTGGTCGTCGCCGTGGAGCAGGACGACCCGCTCCGCGCCGTTCGCCAGCGCCGCCGCGTAGCCGGACTTCTGGGCGGCGCCGTAGCCACGGTTCACGTCGTGGCGGACTACGCGGGGCGCCTGGATGGGCGTGCGGCTCCCGTCGTCCACCACGATGGCAACGACGTCGCCGGGCAGCCGACCGAGCACGGCGTCGACCGTCTGTTGGCAGTTGAGCGCGGGGATGACGACGTGGACGGGAGTCACCGGCTGACGTCCTCCCAACGCGCGCGCGTCTGCCAGAGCGCGCTCCACATCGCAACCTCGCCTCGTCGCCAGGTGGCGCTGTCCCGCTGCCGTTCGGCCCACCAGGCGGGGGCGTCCAGGCAGCCGTCGCGGACCCCACGCAGCGCGGCGAGCCGGGCGCTGCCCGAGACGGTGGCGCCCGGGCCGCGCCCGGTGGCGGCCAGGCCCCCGAACACAGCGAGGCGGGCGAAGGTCAACGCCGGGAGGGTCGCCAGCGCCGCGGCCGGCAGGCTGCGGACGGCGGCGCGGACGCGGTTGCGCTCGATCCGGTAGAGCTTGTCGGGGGACGACCGGCCGTAGGTCGCTCCGAGGTGGTGCGACACGCGGGCTGCGGGCACCGGGGTGATGCTGCCCCCCTGGCGCATCCAGCGCAGCGAGAGGTCCACGTCCTCGCCGAAGCTGTCAAAACGCGCGTCAAAGCCGCCAAGCGCGTCCCAGGCGCCGCGGGAGAAGCACACCGCTGCGCCCGAGAAGCCGCCCGGGCGGCCTCCGAGCGCGCCGTCGGCGGCCCCGCGGCCCCGGGCCCAGACGAAGCCATCGGGGAACAGCCCGTGGCCCTCGTTGTCGACCCCGGAGCCGTCCGCGAGCAGGATTCGCGGCTGGAGGATCGCCGGGGCCGTCGCCGTGGCCAGGGCCATGACCAACGACTTGATACATCCGTCGTGCAGCCATGTGTCATCGTTGAGCAGCAACACATCGCCGGTGGTCGCGGCGACGCCGGCGTTCGCGGCCCGCGCGAAGCCGATGTTCGCCCCCATCTGCAAGCAGCGCGCGCCGACCACGGGCCGCTCGGTGTTGCTCACGACAACCACGATGTCAGCGGGCTCCTGGGCCAGCACGGACGCCAGGCACGCCGAAAGCAACGCATCCGCGCGATGTGTCACGATCACCACGGACAGGGGAGCTTTCACCCCCGCGCCCTAACCCAGGATGTGCCGCAAGCGGCCCCTCCTGGGCTAGGTTGTTCTGCTTCGCCCTGCTTCCTTGGCCATACCGGGGCGAAGCGAGCGCCCAAATTGCGCGCTGCGGCTGCGCCTCGCGCGCACTTTGGGCGAGTCGAGTGAGCAGAAACGACCCATCCGAATTCGCTCAGGGGCGTTTTGATGCGCACTGAACAGCGGAATAGGGGGGCGGATGATCACGCGGCTCGACCACATCGCGATTGCAGTGCCGGATCTCTCGGCGAGCATCCGGCGCTTCTGCGCCGATCTCGGCCTTACCCTCGCCGGCACGGAGGACGTCCCGTCGGCCAAGACCTCCACCGCGTTCTTGCCGATCGACGGCGCGTCCATCGAGCTCGTGCACCCGCTCAACGGCGAGGGCGCCATCGCCAAGTTCTTGGAGAAGAAGCCCTCCGGCGGGCTCCACCACCTGTGCTTCCGCACTGACGACATCGACGCCGATGTCGCCCGGCTGCGGGGCCTCGGCTACGCGTTCACCACGGACGCTCCGTCGCCGGGCGCGCACGGCACCCGCGTGATCTTCCTGCACCCCCGTGGCTTCGACGGCGTGCTCATCGAACTCGCCCAGCACCCGGAGCACACGTGAACATCGTCGGGATCACCACCTCTACCGCCGACCGCAAGCGCCGCGCCGGGCAGCGGCTGATCATCGGGCTGGCCGGCACGTCGCTGAACGAGCAGGAGCGCGAGTTCATCCGCGCGGCTCGCCCGGGCGGCTTCATCTTGTTCCGCCGCAACATCGAAGACGCCGCGCAAGTCCGCGAGTTCAACCGTGAGCTGGCGAGCTTGCTCCCGAGCGATCTCCCGCCGATCCGCTGCGTCGACCAGGAGGGGGGCCGGGTACAGCGGGTGAAGGCCCCGGCGACGGTGTGGCCGCCGATGCGCTGGGTCGGGAACGTCGGGGACGCCGAGTACACCCGCGCGGTCGGCGCGGCCCTCGGCAAGGAGTGCCGGGCGCTCGGCTTCGACCTCGATTTTGCGCCGGTCGCAGACGTCGACTCCAACTCGAAGAACCCGATCATCGGCGACCGCGCGTTCTCGTCTTCGGCGGCGCAGACGGCGAAGCACGTCGGGGCGTTCATCCAGGGCATGCAGGGCACGGGCTGCATCGCGAGCGCGAAGCACTTCCCGGGGCACGGGGACACGGCGACGGACAGCCACCTCGAGCTGCCGGTGGTCGAGAAGGACCCGCCCGACCTCGACCAGGTCGAGCTGCCGCCGTTCCAGGCGGCGATCGACGCGGGCGTCGCTACAGTGATGACCGCCCACGTGCTGTACCCGGCGTTGGACGAGAAGTACCCGGCGACGATGTCGCCCGTGATCCTCGACGGCCTGCTGCGGAAGAAGCAACGGTTTGGCGGGGTGATCATCTCGGACGACCTGGAGATGAAGGCCCTGCGGGGGCGCTGGCCGTTGGAGGAGCAGCTCGCGCGCGCGTCGACCGCGACCGTGGACGTGTTCTTGGCCTGCGAGCAGCTCTCGCTCGTCGTGGACGCGTGGGAGACCCTCATCCGCCTGCAAGAGCAGGACAAGCGCCAAGAGGACGCCGCGATTGACGGCGTGCGTCGCTGGCATGCCCTCCGGGAGCGGTTCTTGGCCGGCGCGCCGCCCGTGCCCGATCTCTCGATCTTGGGCTGCGCCGAGCACCAGTCGCTCGCGCTCCGGGCGCGGGTCGAGGGGATGGCGTGATCGGTGCCGGGTGGGTGGGCGCGCTGTTCGCCGCCCGTGCGTTCGCCTGTGAGCCGCTCACCGATGTCCCCGCGTCGGTGCAGGTGGCCTGGATCAGCCCGGTCCGGGCAACCGTCGGGGCGGGGGCGCCGATGCAAGTCGTGCGGTCGGTGGAGCTGCAGGCCTTGGCCCGTACCCACCCGGACGATCCCGCCGCGCTGCTCAGGGCCGTTGGGCTGGTCGGCCCTAAGGCCACGGCCGAGGTCACCGACTGGAAGGTGAGCTTTTTTGATGTGTCGCGCGATGTGTTGTGTCGGCCGATGGTCGGAGTGGCGGGCGACGTGAAGGCCGGCGTCCCGATCTGCGAGGACAACCTGCAGAAGCCGTGGCGCGGCACCCGTGAGAAGGCGTGGACCGGGTGCGGCTACTTGGACGACGTCGCGTCGGGGCTGCGGACGTTGGACGTGTTCCGGGTGCGTTGGGAGGCTGCGGTTCGCGACGGGTTCTGCCTCCTGCCCCTCGCGCGGCTGTTGTCGGGTCGCCCGGCTTGATCATCGGAGAAAGCGGAATAAGCGCCAGCCACCTTCCGCCTGGAGCCCCGATGTCGACCGAACTCACCGCGAACGCAAAGACGTTCGTCGCTAAGAAGGCGCTCTTCTCGTTCCTTGGCCGGGTCTTCAGAATCTTCGGGCCCGAGGGCAACTTGCGCTTCTACGTCAAGCGCAAGGCGTTCCGGCTGCGGGATGAGCTGAACGTGTACACCGACGAGCAGCAGACGAACGTCGCGCTGGTGATCAAGGCCCGGAGCGTGTTCGACTTCGGGACCACGTACGACGTCCGCGAGCCGGGCGGCATGGAGCCCATCGGGGCCTGGCGGCGCCAGGGGCTCAAGAGCATCCTCCGCGACGAGTGGACCGCGCTCGGCCCCGGCGACGTGGTGGTCGGCAAGATCCAGGAGGACAGCATGCTGATGGCGCTCTTTCGGCGCTTCTTCGCGCACACGCTGTTCCCCCAGACGTTCGGGGTCTACGATGGCGCTGAGAAGCGCGGGCTGATCTCCCAGCGCTTCAACCCCTTCCAGCTCACGTACGACGTCGACTGTGCGCGCGTCGACGGCATTGACCCCCGGCTGATCGTCGCGGGCACCATCCTCCTGCTCTCCATCGAGGGGCGGCAGGACTAGCGCAAATCACTGGCGATCGACGAGGGCTCCATGTATCTGCGTCCTATGCGAACTCCCTGCACGCTCTTGGCCGCGCTGTTGATCGGCGCGCTCCCCGCATGCTTCCCCGAGATCACCCCGGACACCGGCACCGGTCGGCCTCGCCCGGATGCGGACGCCGACACCGACGCCGACTCGGACACCGACAGCGACGCCGACGCCGACACGGATACAGACGGCGACACGGACGCGGACACCGATACGGACACGGACACCGAGCCCGACACCCGGGGTTGGCCCGCGATCGTCGAGCTGGACGCGAGCTGGACGGTGTCCGGCGGATCGTTGACCTCCGGCCGGTACGGCCAATCGCTGGTGTCGGCCGCGAACTACGACCCGCTGTGCACCCTCGAGGGCGAGATGTACAAGTCCGGTAGCGGGACGGTCACGTCCGATTGCCCCGGTTGCATTTGGCAGTTTGACGTCTCGATCCGGAACTCCACGGTCTCTGGCAGCTGCGGGGCGAACACCCAGTACGTCGACGGCGCGCTCGACGGCCCGCTCGGCGAGATCGCGTTCACGCCAAGCTACGAGATCTTCGACTACTACACGTTCAGCTACGTCACGTACACGAACATCTTCTTCGAGCGGCCCGACGGACTCCCGAACTTCTACTTCTTCGCGTGGTCTTCCCCTGCGACCAGCTACACCGACGTGACCGGGACGAGCAGCAACGGCGCGGCGTACCTGCGCTTCGAGGACGAGTATTATTATTACTAGGGCCTCGTCACCGTGATCTTGATCGGTTGAACGGGTCCTGGCCTGAGCCACCGCGCGTCGCGCTACGCCCGCGCTCCCTGTGCCCAACCCCGCGGGCCCGGGAGCAACCCCGCGGCCGGGAACGGCGGCCCTCCACCGATCGTTGGTGAGGTGTACGCCACCGCCCCGCTCGCGCCGACGCTCCCCCCTCGGCGTCCGGCCGCCGGAAGCCCACCACAGAGTCCCCGGAGAACACGGAGCGGGGAAGAGCAGGACGGGACGTGCAGTCTTCGGCATCTCCCCGGACTTCCTCCGTGCACTCGGTGCCCTTTGTGGTGGTCATTCCGGACAAGCGCCGGGACAGCCGGGAAACCGTCGAGGGGGGCCGGGAGTGGCGCCCCATAGGCCCACGCTCCCGGGCCCAACCCCGCGCACCATTCGCTACAGGATCGTCTTCCCCAGCGCGGACGTGAGCAGCCACACCGCGAGCTTGCCGGTGCGGTTCTCCGTGTCGATGACCGGGTTCAGCTCGACCATCTCGGCCCCGAGGAGCTTGCCGGTCGCGGCGGTCTTCTCGCAGATCAGGTGGGACTCGCGGAACGACAGGCCGCCGGGCACCGCGGTGCCGACGCCCGGCGCGTGCTGCGGATCCACGCCGTCCAGGTCGAACGAGAGGTGCACCCCGGCCGTCCCGGTGGTGACCCGGGAGAGCGCCTCGTTGACGCAGTTCGCGGTGCCGCGCTCGTCGAGCTCGCTCATCGAGTAGACGCGCACGCCCAGCTCCTTGACCAGCGCCTTCTCGGTCATGTCCACGTCGCGGGCGCCGATCACGCAGACGTCACGGGCGTCCAGGGCCGGGGCGCTGCCGGCGATGGCCACCAGCTCCGCGGGGCCGCGGCCCAGCAGCACCGCCAGCGGCATGCCGTGGATGTTGCCGGAGGGCGACGTGTCGGGCGTGTTCATGTCGGTGTGGGCGTCCACCCACAGCACGCCGACGCGCTTGCCGCGCTTCCGCCAGTACCGCGCGAGACCGGAGATGGTGCCGATCGCGACGGAGTGGTCCCCGCCGAGCACGATGGGGAAGTTGCCGGCCTCGAGCTCACGCTCCACGTGGTCCGCGAGCTCGGCGCAGACGGCCGTGATCTCGGGGAGGTAGCGCGCGCTCTTGTCGCCGAAGGAGCTCATCTCCTGGGACGGTACGGAGATGGCGAACGTGTGGTTCACCTTGTGCCCGAGCGACTCGAGCTCCTGCTTGAGGCCCGCGAGGTGGATCGCGGACGGACCCATGTCGACCCCGCGGCGACCCGCGCCGAGGTCGAGGTGCATGTTGCCGATGACGATGTTCATGCGCCCGAACTAACCCGGAGGCTAGCTGTTCGGGCTGTCGAAATTCCGGCGGTTCATCCATTCCTGGAAGCCCTGGCCCATGCCGGTGCCGGCCCAGTTCTTCGTGAACCGGGCGACGAAGATGCGGTCCTCGGCGCCCACGTGCGGCTTCAGGAGGTCGCGGATCTGCGAGGCGGTGAACCGGCTCTCGACGATCCAGGCGCCCTTGGTGCGGTTGGACCAGTTGCCAAGCGCCTTCAGGGCGCGCTCGAGCTCCGGGTACTCAGGGCGGGCGGAGAGTTCGAGGACCACGAGGTACATCATCTGGACGGCTCCAAAGGGACGGCGTGTCTAACCAGGTTGCGGCCGAGGGGATAGGGCGCGGTCATGCGTGGTTGGCATGTGTTCGAGGTTGAGATCGCGCGGCGGCAAGTCGATGACGTGAGCGCACGGCTGCGAACGCTCGGCGCGACCGGCCTCCAGGAGGACGTCGTGGCCGGCACGAAGCCCGTGCTGCGGCAGCCCTGGGACACGGGGCCGGTGGCGCGGCAGCCCCGCCGGGTGTTGCTGCGCGCGTGGTTCGACGCGCAGCCGGACCTCGGCGACCTGGCCGGCGCGTGGAGCTTCCAGCCCGAGGAGGACTGGAACGAGGGGTGGAAGCAGCACTTCCAGCCGGTGTACATCTCGCCGCGGCTCACGATCGCCGCACCTTGGCACGAGGTCCAGGGGGATGGCGTCGTCATCATCGAGCCCGGGAACGCGTTTGGGACCGGCGATCACCAGACGACGCGCTCGTGCCTCGTCGCGATCGAGCGGCTGGCGGTGCCCGGCGGCACGGTGCTCGACGTTGGCTGCGGGTCCGGGATCCTCGCCCTGGCGGCGGCGCGGCTGGGGATGCGGGCGTTCGGCAACGACTTGGACCTGGACGCCGTTGTCGCGGCCCGCGACGCGGCGGAGCGGAACGCGCTCCCCGCCGTGTTCACGGAGCACGGCCTCGACGCGCTGCCCGGGCACTGGCCCGCGACCTACGACCTCGTCGTCGCGAACCTGTACGCGGAGGTGCTCGCCGCGCTTTCGGCGGACCTGCTGCGCCTCGCCGACGGGCCCATCGCGTGCGCGGGCATCCTGGCAGACCGCGCGCAGCTCGTCCGGGATGCGCTGGGTGAGCGGGCGCTCTTGGTGGACGAGACCGACGGCGACTGGACCCACTTGGTGTTCGGCCCGCGCGAGAGTCGCCGGTGAACCGCTTGCTGGTCCCGGGCGCCGCGAACGTCGGCGAGCGCGTCACCGCAGACGAGGCGACCAGCCACCACCTGCTCGGCGTCCAGCGCGTGGCCCGGGGCGGCTCGGTGCGGGTCTCCGATGGCCTCGGGTGGTCCGCCGACGCCCAGCTGGTGGACGTGGTCGGCGGCCGCGCGGTGCTCGAGATCCGGGCGATCGTGGTGCAGAGGACTGTGCCGGAGCGGATCATCCTGCTGGGGATGCCGAAGCCGCCCGCGTTGGAGGAGGCGCTCGTGCTGGGGACCGAGGCCGGGGCGACGCGGTTCGTGCTGGTGCGAGCCGCCCGGAGCCCCCCGGGGGAGCTGCGGGCAGACCGTGTCGAGCGTGTGCTTCGCTCGGCGGTCACCCAGTGCGGTCGGAGCACGCTGCCCGAGGTGGACGGGCCGGTGTCGCTCGAGCAGTTCGCGGCGAATGAGCTCCCGGGCGGCGTCGAGGCGCGGTTCGTCGCGACGGGCGGAGGCGCCGGGCTCGCTGGAGCCGACCTCGCGGGGCGGGTCTGGATCGCCGTTGGGCCAGAAGGCGGATGGGACGCGGCTGAGCAGCAGTGGCTCGAGGGCTGCGGGTTCGCGCCGCTCGGCCTCGGGCCCCACATCTTGCGGACGCCGACGGCCGTGGCGGTCGCGCTCGGGCGGACCTGCGGTGGCTGAGCCGAAGTTGGACGCGTCCTGGCTGCGCTATCTGCAGCCCGAGTTCGACGCGCCGTACATGGCGGACCTGCGGGCGTTCTTGGTCGAAGAGAAGCGCAACGGCGTGGTGTTCCCGCCCGGACCGGACATCTTCACGGCGTTCAACCTCGCCCCGTTGGACAACGTACGCGTGGTCATCCTCGGGCAGGATCCCTACATCCGCCCAGGGCAAGCCCACGGGCTCTGCTTCTCCGTGCGGCGCCCGACCCGGCCGCCCCCCTCGTTGCAGAACATCTTCAAGGAGCTCGTGGACGACGTCGGGTTTCAGATCCCCGACCATGGCGACCTCTCGGCGTGGGCTCGGCAAGGCGTGCTGCTGCTGAACTCGGTGCTCACGGTGCGCGAGGGGCAGTCGTTCTCGCACGCGAACCACGGCTGGGAGCGGTTCACCGACCGCGTGATCCAGGTCGTCGCGGCAGAGCGCCCCGGCGTGGTCTTCTTGCTCTGGGGGCGCCCCGCGCAAGACAAGCTCGGAAGTATCGACCGCGTGCGTCACCATGTATTGACCTGCGCGCACCCGTCGCCGATGTCGGCCGCGCGGGGGTTCTTTGGGTGCCGGCACTTCTCGCGCGCGAACGCGTGGCTCGTGGAGCACGGCGAGGCGCCGATAAGTTGGCAGATCTAGCTTTGGGGGGCTCGCGCCCCCCAAACCCCCAGGGCCGGACGGAAAAAGGCGCGCGCAGGGCGCGCCTTTTCCCTGGAGATTCGGCGGGGGCCGAATCTCCCCGGGCCCGCGGGCTGGCGGCCGGCGCGGGGGGTAGAGCAACGCGGATTACGCGCCGAGCGCGTGTAGCTCTCGGTTCTCGGCGACGCGGACGCCGGGCCCGGTTTGCTCGGCGAGCCGCACCATCGCGAGGGCGAGCACCTTGACCTCGATGCCGCGGGCCGGCAGCCAGCGCAACGCCGGGGCGAACAAGCGCGAGGCGTCCACGGCGAGCTGCTCCATTGGGCGCCCGGGGCGGTCGTCGAGCAAGAGCGACGGGCGGACGACGATCACCCGGTCGAACCCCATGCTGGCGAGCGCGCCCTCGACCTCGCCCTTGACCTTGAGGTAGTGCGACATCGACCGCGGGCTCGCCCCGGCCGAGCTGACGAACACGAACGAGCGGGTGCCCCGCCCGGCAACGGCGCGCGCGAACGCGAGCACCAGGTCGTGGTCGACGGCCCGGAACGCGGCGTCGCTGCCGGCTTGCTTGTGGGTGGTGCCGAGCGCGCAGAACGCGACGTCTGCGCTTGGCAGCTCGACGGCGTCGAGGTCGCCGACGATGTCGGTCACCCCCGCGATGTCGACGCGCCGACGCCCCCAGGCGTGCACCGCCCAGCCGGACGAAGCGAGCACCGGCAACAGCGCCCGCCCGACCGCCCCCGTGCCACCGGCGACGACCGCGTGGTTCACGAGCAGCCGCCCGACCCGATGATCACACCGTCCTCGGTGCAGTACAGGTCCTCGCAGGTCAGCGCGTCGATGGGCTGCGTCCCGCAGTCGCAGGTGAGGTCTGCGTCCGTGAGCGGGCGTCCGGTGGGGCAGTCGGGGTTTCCGCAGGCCAGGAACAGGAGCAAGAGCATGCCCGCCGCTATCCGCCTGCGCACGCCGGCGCCTTTGCCGTTGGCTCGGGCGTCGGGCGGGCTTACGTTGCGCCGACGCCGGGCACTGCCCGCCCCAAGGAACCCATGCTCTTGCCCCTCGCCCTCCTCGCTTGCTGGGGAGACCCGAAGCCGCCGGTCACCCCCGACCCGCTGGTCACCACCGTCCCCGGGCCAGCCCTGCCGCCCCCGCCCCGCCGCGGCATCGACGAGGTCGGGACCCCGGCCAGCATCGTCCGGGCGTCGGACGTCGTCGACAACGAGCCCCCGGTGCGGCTCGACGTGCAGGTGAACTTCGACAACGGCAACTTCGGCGCGGTCCAGAGCGCGCTCACCGGCTGGGGCTTCACGATCGTAGACGGCGACGGCCAGGTGCTGCGGGTGGACGGCGCTGGCGGGGACAACGCCCAGCGGCTCGTCGGGCTCCCCGAGGTCGCGCGCGTCACCCCGGCGCTCGACCGCAACACGCTGCCTGACGGCACCTTCCGCAACGGCACCGAGACCTACGGCACCGTCAAGCACACGTGGCGCTGGCCGAACGGCGCGCCGGTCGAGGAGACCGTGACCGGGGCGACCGTCGCGCAGCCCGAGCTCCCCGACGCGCTGCCGGCGGGGGCGCGGTCGTGTTTTGAGCCGCTGATGGACGACTTGACCATGGGCGTCTCCGTCGGCGTAGGCTGGGAGCGCGCGCTCGACACCAGCGGCGCGCCGCAGTGGGCGGTGGTGCTCGAGGGCTACGGGGCGTGCGACGCGAAGGGCTGGATGGTGTTGGCGCCGAAGGGCGCGGTAGACAGCGTCACGTTCGGCGGCCGCACCGTGGCCGAGTCCGACGACACGCACTTCCAGGACCTCGCGATCACCTGGCTGAACCGGCCGCAGCCGGACCTCGACCCGGGCGTACTCTCGGCCGTGCAGCTGCTCGCCGGCGCGGACAACGCGGTGCTGGCGCGCGCGGTGCGCGAGGCGTGGCCCGGCCCGGCCCAGGTGCAGCTCCTGGAGGCGTTCACGTCGCGGGACCCAGAAGGCGCGCTGTCGATCGCCGGGGGCGCCACGTCGCCGATCCTGCGGGCGCAGGCCCTCGGGCAGGACGAGGACGCGCGGAAGAAGGTGCTCGCTGACCCCGCTGCCCGGCCGTCCGAGCTGGCCGCCGCGCTCTCCGGCTGGCGTCCTGGCGCGAATGACGCCGCCGCGCTCGAGCGGTTCCTCGCGTCGCCGGACCCCGCGGTCCGGGCGCGGGCCTGGGAGGCCAAGTTCGCGGGCACCGCGACGAGCTGCTCCGGGCGCGACCCCACGAAGGACGCTGCTGCGGTCTACGCTGACTGCCCCGCGTCTCGCGTGGTCGTCGTGACGAGCTTGCGCAAGTCGGACCCCGCCGCCGCTGAGAAGCTCGTCGCAGGGACGCTCGCGGCGCCGGAGACCGTCGAGACGGGCGTCGCCGCGGTGCGGCAGGCGGCTGCGGCTGGCCTGTGGGCGCCGCTGGTCGCGTGCGTCGACAGCATGAACGTCTCCCGGGACGTTCGGCTCGTGGCGTTGAGGGCGATCGTGGACGCCGGCCGGCCCGAGGCGGCTGACCTCGCGGTGCGGCACGGCAGCTTCTTGGGGCTGCCGAAGCAGCTCATCCCGGTCGCGGGCGCCGGGGCTGCGCCGGCCGTGGCGGACCCGGGCGGCGCCAAGTGAACCCGTACTGGTTGGAGGGGCTCGCCCCGTCCACCCCGCCGCTCACCGGCGAACACCACGCGGACGTCGTCGTCATCGGCGCGGGGCTGTGCGGGGCGAGCGCGGCCCTCGCGCTCGCCGAGGCCGGTCTTGCGCCGCTGTGGCTCGAGCGAGGGTTCGTGAGCGTCGGTGCGTCTGGCCGGAACGCCGGCTTCGTGCTCCAGGGCACCGCGGAGCGCTACAGCCGGGCGATCGGCGTGATGGGCCACGACCGGGCCCGGCGGGTCCACGGCTGGTCGCGGGACAACCACCTGGCGATGGCGGAGGCGGTCCGGCGGTTCGACATCGACTGCGCGTACCAGAAGCGTGGCTCGTTGCAGCTCGCCTGTGCGCCAGCAGAGGAGGAGGAGCTGCTCGAGAGCGCGGCGCGGCTCACCGAGGACGGGTTCGGCGCCCACGTGTGGGCCGGGTCCGACTTGCCGGCGTGCTACCGCGACGCGGGGTTCAAGGTCGGCGTGCACCTGCCAGACGACGGGGAGCTGCACCCCGCGCGGTTCGTCCGGGGCTTGGCGCGCGCCGCTACCGGACTTGGCGCCCGCCTGCACGAGGCGACGCAGACGGTCCGCATCGACGCCCAGGGGGCAGGGGACGTGACCGTCCACACGTCGAGCGCCGCGGGTGACGGCGTCATCCGGGCGAGCCTCGTCGTCGTGTGCACCAACGCGTACGCGGGGGAGATCTTGCCGTTCTTCGCGGACAAGGTCGACCCGGTGCGGGGGCAGATGCTCGCGACCGCGCCCGCCCCTGCGCTGTTCCAGTGCCCGGTGTACGCCGATCACGGCTACGACTACTGGCGCCAGGACGAGCTCGGCCGCATCGTGCTCGGCGGCTGGCGCAACCTGGACCCCGCGGCGGAGGTCGGCACCGAGGAGGTGCTGCACGAGGGCATCCAGGCCCGGATGGTCGAGTTCTTGCACCGCTTTCCGCCGCTGCGGGACGTGCCGATCACCCACCGCTGGTCCGGCACGATGGGCTTCTCCCGCGATGGCTTGCCGATCTGCGGGGCCGTGCCCGGCGCGCCGGGCGTGGTCGCGGCGGTGGGGTTCACCGGCCACGGGTTCGGGTTCGCTTACCTCGCGGGCCGCGCGATGGCGGAGCTGGTCACCGAGGGCCGGAGCGACTTCGCGGACGCCTTCCCGGCTCGTCGGTTCGGGATCTGATCGCCGCGGCGGCTGACTCCACCGCGGCTCCTATCAGCCGACCGGCCACTCGATGCCGTGCTCGGGGGCGTAGCCCATCACCTCGCGGGCGCGCCGGCCGTCGAGCACGCCGGAGTAGTGGAAGCGGCGCCGGTTCATGCCGTATCGGAAGTCGGTGCCCCACAGCCGGCTGCGCATGCGGTACAGCGGCGTCATCATCGCGCTCGGGACGGCGATGCTCGCGCGCCCCCACTTCCGGATCGCGAGCGACAGCGGCAGCGTGTCCGCGCCCGGCACGTTGAACACGCCTTGCTCCGTCGCCCGGACGGACGCGTGCAGCGCCCGCGTGATGTCGGACAGCGAGAGCACGTTCACCATCGGGTCGAAGCCGATCGGCCGGAAGCACACGGGGCTCTCCAGGTAGTCGAACAGCTGCGAGCCGGTGCCGGGGGCCAGCACCTCCGCCGTGCGGAGCACCTGGATCTGCAGGTTCGACAAGCCCATCCGGACGCAGGCGTGCAGGTCGGCCTCCACGCGGTCCCGCACGAACTGCGGAGCGCCAGCGGCGAGGTTCAGCGGGTGGTCCTCCGCGATCAGCACCGGCAGGTCGGCGTCGATCTGGTAGACCTCCGAGAAGCTGCGGAGGACGAAGCGGCGGATGGTCGGGTGGCGCTCGCAGAGGGCGAGCAGCGCGCGGGTAGCGTCTACGTTCAGCGCGTGGACCCGCTTGCCGTCGTGCGTCGCGGACCCGGCGGTCGCGGTGTGGATGATCACCTCCACGCCCAGCTCGCGGACGGGGCCGAACAGCAGGTCGTGTACGTGTCGCTCCTTTTGGAGCTCCACGGGCAGGCAGGTGAGCCGCGCCGACTGGGGGAGCGCGACGCGCTCGGGGCGCGGGGCGACCGCGACGACGTGCCCAACGCTCGTGTCCTCGAGCAGCGCTCGCACCAGCCACTCGCCAACGGGGGCGTCTACGCCCGTGACCAGGACCCCGCGGAGCGGCTTCACGTGAACACCCCCGCGCGGCTCTTCACGCCCTCGTCCAGCATGCCCTGCACGGCCTTCTTGACGAGCGCCGCGGCCTCGCGCACGGACGCGGGGTCGTCGGCCTGGTCCGGGGTGTACAGCTCGTGGACCGGGATCGGGGCCCCGTAGCGGATGTGGTACTTCACGGGCAGCGGGAACGGGGTGAGCGTGACGGGGATGAACGGGAGGCCCGCTACCGAGATGGGGATGCGCCCGATCTGGGGCATCTGCTCCTCTGCGCCGACCACCGCGACCGGGATCACCGGCGCCGAGTGGCGAATGGCCAACTCGACGTGCCCGACGCGCCAGTCCTGGAGCTGGTAGCGGAGCTTGAACGACTTCGCGATGCCCGGGACGCCCTCGGGGTGGATCAGGAGCAATTCGCCGCGCTCGAGCAACGTCCGGGCGTTGCCCCGGCTCCCGCCGACCATTCCGCCGCGCGCGAAGACGATGCCGATGATCGGGATCATCGGCACGAAGTGGTCCGCGACCGGCCTTGGGACCCGCGGCGGGTTGGTGTGCCGCACCACGTCGGTCCAGATCATCGCCGAGTCGAACGGCACCGCCCCCGAGTGGTTGGCCGCCAGGACCGCGGCGCCGGACGCCGGGATGTGCTCGTGGCCGCTCGACTCGACGCGGAAGTAGCGGTCGTACAGCGGCGCGGTGAGCGCCTCTCCGAACGCCACGAAGTCCGGGTGCAGGCCGAACGGGTCGTACCCGTGGCCAGCGTCGGCGAACACGAGGCCCTTCAGGCGCTCGCGTTCGGCAGTCGGCAGGGTGCTGGCAGCGAGGCGGGCGAGGGCCGGGAGCATGGCCCGGCACCTATCGCGTGGTGGCGGGGCGCCCCAGCTAGTCCCGCCGGAAGTAGTTCACGGCCCCGTAGCTGTCCAAAGAGGACACGAACAGGTCGTCGTCGGCGTCGCCGTCCGTGTCGAACATCCGGATCGAGAACCCGAACTGGTCATCGGGGCTCGCCCCGGAGAACAGCGGGGTGGCCGGCCCGGGCGTGATCGTCCCGCCGAGCCCGACCGTGTCGTGGGGCACGAACCAGATCGCGGAAGAGACGTCGCCCGAGCCGTTGCCGGGGAACCCCAGCACCAAGTCGACCGTGCCGTCGCCGTCCACGTCCCCGGACGTCCACGCGGGCGCGAGCTCGCCAGACTCGACCTGTCCGTTGATGGTCGTCGTCGCCAGGTCCTCCAGCGTGCTGCCCGCCATCGTGTCCGGGCCCGGGATGACGTAGACGATGCCCGAGTGCTCGGCCGCGCCCTCCAGCTCCATGGCCCCGACGACGAGCTCCCGGTAGCCGTCGCCGTCGAAGTCGTCCCCGCCCGCAGCGCGCACGGTCGCGTAGCCCTCGTAGCCGTCGGGCACCTTGGCGCCGGTGATCCCGTCCAGGTCGGCGGGCACCCCGACCCCGCCGGCCGTGATCACGTCGCCCGGGATCACGGTGACCGGGCACGCGGTCGAGATGCCCGTCGTCGCGTACACCACCTCGTCCATGCCGTCGCCGTCGAGGTCTCCGGGGAACCCCGCGCCCTTGCCGCCCCCGGTCTCGGAGAGCGACCAGAGCGCGTCGCTGGTCGAGTGGCTCCCGCCCGCCGCGATGGTGTTCGGCGCCCAGACGACCACGCTCTCGGCGGTCCCCGTGTACGGGTCTCCGACGACGACGACGCCGCCCCCGCCCCAGTCCCCGACGTAGCCGATGCTCCCGTTGCTGGTGAGCGACGCCCAGGCATCGCTCGCGCTGACTGCGCCGGAGAGCTGGCTCGGTTGGAACACGTACGCGGTGCCGAGGCCGCCTGCGACCAGCGATCCGTCCGGCAGCGTGACCAGGCCAAACCCGAGGTAGTCGCTGCTGTTCCCGGTGATCGTCGCCAGCGCGGCCGTGGACGGCGCTGCGGCGCCCCCGCCGGTGGACATCACGTACACCGCGCCGGCGTAGGTCTCGCTCGTCCCGCTGCCGGTGAGCGGCGAGCCGATCGCGACGTCGCGCACGCCATCGCCGTCGATGTCCTGCACCAGCGCTACGTCGTGCCCGAGCCAGGAGTCGTCGCTAGCGTACTCCCCGCGCCAGCTCGACACGCTCTCGGCGCCCGCGAGCTGGTCGATGGTGCCGTCGCAGTCGTTGTCGCGCGCGTCCCACGCCTCGTCCGCCTCCGAGTTCACCGCGGCGTCTTCGTCGTCGCAGTCGAGGCCACCTCCCGAGAGCGCGTCCTCGCCGTCCAGGTCCTGGTCGTAGTCGCTGTCGAACGCGCAGTCGCTGTCGACGCCGTCGTACCAGGCGTCGGGGGCGCCGGGGTAGATCGACGCGTCCTCGTCGTTGCAGTCGTCGACCCGCTCGGACCCGTCGCCGTCGCAGTCCGACTGCGCCGCGACGTCGTCCGCTCCCCCGCGGCCGTCGCAGTCATTGTCCAGGTTGTCGTAGCAGATCTCCGGGGCGTCCGGGTTCACCTCGGGGTTCGAGTCGTTGCAGTCCTCGCCGCCCGCGGGCTCGCCGTCGAACCCGTCCGCGTCTACGTCGGTCAGGTCGGTGCCGTTGCAGTCTTGGTCCTTGCCGTCGTAGGGGACGTCGTCCGCGCCGGGGTTCGTATACATGTCGGCGTCGTCGCAGTCGTCGCCGCCGGCGGCCTCGTCCAGGTACCCGTCGCCGTCAACGTCGGTGTCGACGACGGGGCCGGTGTCGTCCACCGACAACGAGTCATGCGGGTCTTTGCCGGAGCAAGCGGCCAAGAACGCGAGGGGGGCGACGAGCGAGAGAAGACGCATGGCGGCTCCGGGGTCAGGGGGTAGGGGCAGGGCCGAAGTCGACGAGCCAAGCGCGGGCACCGCCGGGCTTCCCGACGAGGTATCGCCCGGGTGGGACCAGGTCCCCTGCCAGGTACGCGAGGTCCACGCCGGTCACGGTCATCCGGGTCGGCGCGATGGAGAGCGGGGGGAGGGCGGTCACGACGCCGTCCGGCGAGATGTCGGCGCCCTCGAACGACCAAGGGCCCATCGGCGTAGGCCCAGCGCTACGCGCGTAGCTGAGCGTAGTCGTGGACCTGCCGAGCGGGACGACCCGGTCGCCGGCCTCGGACGCTTGCAGCAGGAGCTGTTGCCCGGGGAGGACCCGGGCGACGGTGCTCGGGAGCTCGAGCGGGTACCGCACGGGCGTGTTGCTCGGCAAGACCGCGGAGGTCTCGAGCGCGATGGAGGGCGACACACGCTCGGCTGTATCACCCAGGACGTAGACCCCGGGCTCACCAGCGCCCGGCCAGGCCGACAGCGATACATTGTCTCCCGCGTGCGCAGTGACCGGGTCCCCGCGCCACGTCGTGCCGCCGCTGCCGGTGGGGTACGACACGGTGTACGCCATGCCCGCGCACACCTCCGCCGAGAAGGCCCCGCTGCTGTCCGGCTTCACGTGGACCGGCGGGCAGGTGTCGGACGGCTTTGCCGGCACGATCAGCACGTCCGGCAAGCCCACGAGGCGCAGTTCGTCCCGCGCGGTGCCGGTCAGCGCGGCCTGTCGGTTGCAGGCCAGCAGCAGCAGTATCGACATGTATCGGATCATGTGTTGCTCATCCCGGCCAGGTCGGCCTTCAGCGCGTCGATCCGCTGGGTCATCCAGCCGGCGGGGTCGTCCTGCCACTGCGTAGTGTCCGCACTCCCGGGCTCGGGCAACGTCGCCGCGCGAGCAGCCGCTACCAGCGTGCGCGCGCCGCCCGGGCCGACGAACGCTGCGCGCGTGGACTCCGCCGAGCCGCCTTGCGTGCCGTACCCGGGCAGCAGGAACGCGGTGTCGGGCAGCCGGCCGCGGAGGCGACGCACCGCGTCCGGGTGTGTCGCGCCGACCACCGCGCCGCTCGTCTCCGCGTTCCCGGCGAGCCAATCACACAGCGGGGCCTCGGCGGCGTCCTGGAAGGTGGCGGACCCCGGGTTCGACGTGCGGAGGAGCACGTAGATCGCCCGGTCGTGGTCGCGGGCGGTGCGGACGAACGGCTCCAGGGTGTCCAGGCCAAGAAAGGGCGAGACCGTGAGGATATCCGCCGGGAACGGTGCGCCGGGCGCCAGGGTCGCACGGGCGTACGCCGCCGCCGTGGTGCCGATGTCGCCTCGCTTGGCGTCCGCGACCACGAGGAGGCCCGCGGCCCGCGCCTCCTCGCAGAGCGACGCCAGGACCTGGAGGCCTTGCCACCCGGCGGCCTCGAAGAACGCGAACTGGGGCTTCACCGCCGGCACGCGACCCGCACACGCCGCGATCACCGCGCGCCCGAACCGCGCGAGCGCCGCGGGGTCACCCGCCACCTGCCCCGGGTGCGGGTCGATGCCCACGCACAGCGGGGTCCCAGTCGTACGGATGGCGCTGGCGAGGCGGGTGAAGGACATCCGCGGGGTCTATCCTTCTACCTGCGACCCTCCCCCCGAGCGCCTACTGAAAGCCCTTCTTCGACCCCCGCTCGCCCTGCTTGTCGCGCTGGCCGTCCATCGACATCAGCACCTCCCGCGCGAGCTGGTCGACGATCTCGTCACGCGTCATCCCGCGGGCGATCATCGAGGCGTAGCCCTGTGCGCCGCTGGGGTTGCCGGCGCTGTCGGGCTTCCCGGACGTGTTCGACGAGCCGGACCCGGGCGTGCCCTGGCCGTTCGACACGTGCGTTGCCTCGTGCGACTCGGCCCCGCCCGTCATCCGGTGGAACACCATCCGCTCGACCTGCCGGGCCGCGACCTCTTCCCCGTCGTGCCCGCCGTTCTCGCCGACGCCCCCGGAGTGGTCCAAGTGGTACTGCTCGTGCGCGTACACCGCGGCGTCTTCCGGCCGGTTCGGGTCGAACGACTCGTCGACGATGATGCTGTTGTCCACGGTCATCGCGCGGGCGCCGAGGGCGTTGAGCGCCCGGCTCGCGACCTGGCCGGTGAACACCTCTCCGCCGTCTGCCATCGCTCGACGTTGCAGCTTCGACCGGTCGAGCCGGCTCGCCAAGCGGTTCACGGTGGACGACCCGGTCGCCTCGGCTCGCGAGATGCCCTCTTGGGCGCTTTCGGACTTTGCCACGGCGGACTCCGGGATCACGCGCACGATAACACACCGCTCGGGCGGACCGCTCGGCCAGCTGCCGCCGAGCGCGGGGGGATGCCCGGGCATCGGGGGTGAACCGCGATCTACCAGAACTGCCGACGGAGGTTTTGGCGCATCCGCCGCGGTGCCCTTGGCGTTAGCCGAGCGCCATGACCCTCCCGGCGATCCTCCTGCCCGTCCTGGTCACCGGCTGCGCGGGCCAGCCGGCGGTGTTCGACGTCGTCGCGACGGTCGATCCCGAGATCGCGACAGTCGTACACGTGACATGGACGACCACGGAGCCCGAGGCCGACCGCGTGGTGTTCGGGAGCACCGACGCCTACGGACTCGCGACCCCGCCAGAGAGCGCCGAGACCACCCGCCACGAGGCTACGCTGCTCGGGGTGACGGCCGACACCGACGTTCACTACTCCGTGGTCGGGGCGACCGAGAGCAGCGTGGACGCCGTCGTCCACACGGATCCGCTGCCAAGCTACCTGCCGGAGTTCGAGGTCGTCTCGCCGATGGAGAACGCCGAGATGGGCCCCTACCTGCTCACCAGCACCATCACGCTGACCGCGGACGAGAGCACCATCCAGCTGGTCACCCTGGCCGGCGAGCCGGTGTGGTACTGGCGGCCCGACGTCGGCGTCGTCAGCGTGCGGCCCCTGGTCGACGGCACAGGCGTGTACTTCATCGCGGAGCACACCGACGATCGGTCCGCGAGCACGTTGACGAGCGTGACCTGGGATGGCGACGTGTCCGAGCTCGCGCTGCCGTACGCCCACCACGACGCGATTGAGAACCCGGGCGGCGGCTGGGTCACGCTCGTCACGGTGTTCCAAGACGTCGACGGTGAGCGGGTTGCAGGCGATGACATCGTCGAGGTCAGCGAGGACGGTTCGACGCGCGTGGTCTGGGACGCGTTCGAGAACTTGGTCGTGGAGCAGAACGCCGGCTGGGACGCCGGCACCGTGGACGGGGCGGCAGACTGGACGCACGCGAACGGCATCACCTACGACTCGAGCGATGACAGCTACGTCGTCTCCCTCTACTTCACCGAGAGCGTCGTCAAGGTGGACCGGCTGTCGGGCGAGACCGCTTGGCAGCTTGGCGGCACGTCCAGCGACTTCACGTTCGCGGACGGGGAGGCGTTCGGGCCGCAGCACGCGCCCCAGGTAACGGGCGGCGGTCTTTGGCTGTTCGACAACAGCAGCTACTCGCGCGGGTCGAGGCTCGTCGAGTACAGCCTCGACGTTGCGTCCTCGGAGGCGAGCTTGACCTGGGCGTGGGTCACGCCCGACATGGACTGGACCCCGGTGCTCGGCGACGTGCAGCGGTTTGACGACGGGGCGGTGCTGAGCTCTTGGGGCCTGGCCGGTCAGGTCCGCGCGGTGTCCGCCGAGGGGGACGAGGCCGGCGAGCTCCAGCTCGAGCAGGGGCAGACGGTCGGGCAGGTGAGCGTCGTGGCCGGGTTCTACCCCGGTGGCTGAGCCCGGAGCCGGGGCGCTGCGGCTCGCAGACCTGGCGGTGCGCGTTGGCCGCCGGGCGTGGCGCAGCCTGCCAGCCGGGGTGCGCAAGGACCTCGAGGACCGGGTGTTCTACGTGATCTTCCAGAAGACGCGGGTGGAGAACGACGCGTACGGATGGCGTCCGCCAAGTGCCCCGCCAAGCGACCGCGACGGAAGCTGACCGTCCGCAAAGTCAAGCCCACCCTCGGACAGTTTTTGGCCGTTTCGTGTCCGAATTTGGAGGGGGCAAATTCGGACACGGGAGGGCCAAAATTTGTCCGAGGGGCTGTGCGAGGTGGTGGCCTAAAACCTGCGAGTACCGGGGTGAAATGTCCGCCAGCTGTGCCAGAATTCCTGCGACGCGGGGATGGGCTTGAGCGCCGACGACTGCCCGTCCTCCGCCGTGCCAGCGAAAGAGTACGGCACCCCGGCGACCACCAGCGCGTCCCCTTGGATCGCGACGGTGGTCTCCGAAGTCGGCACCTGGAACACGACGAAGCTGGCGTTGTCCGCCGCGAGGATAACCGCGACGGGCACCCCGCCCACCACGTCGCGCAACACCCGTTGCTCGGTGAGCGCGCCCCAGTCATACGCGCAGCTGTCGTCCCCGACGGAGACGCCCACGACCCAAGCCTTCTCCGCCCACGCGTCGAGCGCACGCCCGGTCAGGCTCCCGCCCTTTCCGCCCTCGTACCCCGACATCTGCGCGTAGGCGTCCGCGAACACCGGGTCGGCCTGCATCACGAGGCTGGCCGGGTGCAGCGCCAACCACCGGCGGAGCGTGAGTTGGTTGGAGGGCACCTCCGGCAGCAGGGCGCCGGCCAGCGGGCCGATCACCGCCTCCCCGTTCGCCTGCCGCCACCACGTGCCGGTGGACGCGTCTTCGAACATCGCGTTGAAGTGGTCCATGCCGACGAGGCGCAGGTCGTCCTCCTGCCCCCCGACGACGGGCTGAAACACGCGTCCCGTCCGGCACACGGTGCAGTAGGTCGCGATGATCGCGTGCCCGCCGAGCTGGTCGCGCACCTGGTGGTGGTACCCGATGAACTGGATTGGGTAGGCCCGCGCCTCGCCGTCTCGCTCTACCCCCACGACGATCCGGTCGAGGTCGACCTGGTTCTCGGCCGCTGTCGCCATCACGACGTGCGTCGGCTGCAAGAACATCCGGTCGGCCGACATCTCGGCGTTCACCACGTACACCACCCCGGCCGTGAGCAGGGCCGCGAGGGTGGTCAACACGCGCGACCCCCGCCACGACGCCCGCGCCCCGGCGATCATCGCGAGCGCCGTAAGGCCGCGGGCCAGCCACCGCGTGCGGTGCAGGAAGTACGCGATCCCGAGGGTGTCGTACTGCTGGCTCCCGGGCATCGGCATGATGAAGTAGACCCGCAGCACCTCCAAGGCGACGAGGGTGAGCGCGCCGGCGTAGAACCAGGTCTTCATGGGGCCGGGTAACGCGAGACGCGCGACACCGATGTCCCGGTTCGCGCCAACGCAGGAGCGCGCGGGTCCGACGAATACGCCGTTCGGCGGGCGATCCTGTCGACCGCTGTCACGTGTGGCATGCCTCGTGCATACTGTCCGTACACTCGCCGGAGACTCTATGGTCCGCAGAAGCCC
This sequence comes from Bifidobacterium breve, assembly GCA_943328795.2. Classification (GTDB taxonomy): domain Bacteria; phylum Myxococcota_A; class UBA796; order UBA796; family SXON01; genus CAIUMM01. The sequence goes on along the minus strand of CALQBK020000020.1, from coordinate 14,526 downwards.
AGTTGCCTTTCTCGTCCTGTTGGCCGCGTGCAGCGCTGACAACGGCCTCAAGGGGTCGTCCGACACGTCCGATCCCGGGCTCGAGTTCGACGCCGGCGACACCCCGGACGACGACGCAGACACCGGCGGGTCCGAGACCGAGGACCCGTACTTCAAGCTCCCCCCGGCCGCGACCGAGTCCTACGTGTTCGTCGCGAACCCCGACCGCGACACCGTCACCCGCATCAAGGTCCCCGAGCTCTCGGTCGACACCCGCGACGTCGGCCAGAACCCAACCCAGGTGCAGACCACCGGCGACTACCGCCGCGCGGTCACGCTGAACGAGGGCAGCGACGACGTGAGCATCATCGACGCCGAGACCTTCGAGGTGCGTACGGTCGCGATCCGCGAGAACTTCAACGCGATGTCCCTGTCAACGGACGGGCTGTGGACCGCGTGTTGGTACAACCCGGACGCCGAGAGCGCGTCGTCGTCGGGCGGGATCCAGACGTTCAACGAGGTGAGCTTCGTGAACTTGGAGACGGGTGAGCACACGCCGATGGTGGTTGGCTTCAACCCGCGCAGCATCCGGTGGAGCGCAGACGGCACCCTCGCGGTGGTCATCTCCGACGCGTCGCTCGCGATCGTGGACCTCACTGCGTCCACGTTGGTCCCCGAGCTCGTGCCGCTCGCGGAGGACGAGCTGAACGCGCCCGCCGCGGAGGAGGTCGAGCTCTCCCCGGACTCGAACTGGGCGTTCGTGCGGCAGTTCGGCACCAGCGACATCGTTGTCGTAGACCTGCACGGGCTCACGGCAGACTTCGTGCCCGTCGGGGACAACCCAACAGACTTGGACCTCTCGCCGGATGGCTCCGAGGTCGCCGTCATGTCGCGCGGCAGCCACGAGCTCTGGCTCTTCGACGCCGTGGACCCGTTCGCGACCCCGCGCATCGTCGCGACCCCACCGGACACCACGTACGGGTCGGTGCTGTACGCCGGGTCGAGCGGCAAGGCGGTGCTGTACACCAACGCTACCCTGACGTCGCAGTTCGCCACGTGGGACACCACGACCGACGTCATCAGCGAGCACTCGCTGGTCAAGCCGGTCAAGACCATGGCGGTCTCTCCCACGGGTGGGTCGCTGCTCGTGTTCCACACTCAGGAGGACGCAGATGACGCCGACACGAGCTCTGCTTTCTACGGTGAGTGGGCGCTCACGTTGGTGGACCTGGACGACTTCCGCCAGAACCCAATCCTGCTGCCGGCGGAGCCCTCGGGCTACTCGACGAGCACCGACGGGAACTACGGGTTCTACCTGATTGACGGCTACAACTTCCTGGAGGTGCTTGACTTCCAGACGATGTTGCCCGAGGAGATCACGCTGAAGAGCGCGCCGGTGTTCGTTGGCAACCTGCCCGAGACCGACATTGCGTTTGCCAGCCAGGAGCACGACCTCGGACGGATCAGCTTCTACGCCGCCGACCAAGGCACGCTCGACACCGTCACCGGGTTTGAGCTCAACAGCCAGATCGACCACGAGGAATAGACCATGAACCGCTCTTACTTGCTGCCCTTGTTGGGCGGCGCGGCCGGAGTTTGCGGCCTTGCAGGGTGCCTCTCCGGCGACTACTACGTCTCCTCCGACGTCGCGTGGGACCCCGCGGTGTTGGCTGCCAAGGACGGCGTGTACGTCCGCCTGCCGTCGGCCGGTCGGCTGGTGCGCGTGAAGACGGACGGCACCTACTCCGAGGTCGATCTCAACGGCGCATCGCCCGACGCGCTCACGGCGGTACCCGGCGGCGAGAGCGTCTTGGTCCACGCCAGTTGGCCGATCTGCGACACGACCCGGGGGAACGTCCGGTTCGTCGGCGACTGTCCGTCTGACGACCTAAGCTACGGCCACGAGATCGACGTCGTTTCAGATGGCGTGGTGGTGGGGTCCACCGACGGCGTGCCGTACCAGTTCAACGCGATGGCGTTCAACGCGGACAACTCTCTCGCCGTGGCCTACTTGGACTTCAGCAATGGTGACGCGATCGACGTGAGCGGGGTGTTGAACCTCACCGAGGCCGTGTTCATGGACATGGGCACAGGCGAGGTCCACCGGGTGCCGGTTGGCTTCGCCCCCGAGAACGTGCTGTTCACCGCTGATGGCAGCCGGGCCGTCGTGCTCTCGCGGAGCCAAGTTGCGGTGGTGGACCTGTCCACCTGGGCTCTGTTGGTGACCTACCCGCTCACGCTCGACGCCTCGACCCAAGTCGAGCCGACGGACGTGGTGCTCACGCCGGACGGCGGGTATGCGTTGGTGACCATCGCCAACAGCCCCGACCTGTACGTGCTGGACTTGGTCGCCGAGAGCATCGACATCGTCGAGCTGACGGGCGTGCCAAGCGACCTCGCGGTGGACGCTACAAACGACCGCACGGTGATCGTGTACGGCGGTGAGTCGCAGGTGGACGTGCTCGAGCACGCGTACTTCGAGACCGAGGGCTTTGAGTTGGATGAGCCGGCGAGCGCGATCTTGGCGGTCGGCGACCAGCACCTGCTCTACAACCCGGGCAGCTCGTACCACGCGGTCTCGCGGTTCAACCTGGCCGCAGGGTCGGTCGACGGCTACGTCGCCGAGAACCCCGTGGAGGAGATGTTCGCCACGGCGGACGGTACGCTGGCTGTAGCGACCACGCGCCCGGAGTCCTCGTCCAGCGGCGGGGTCAGCGGGTTCTACGACGCGTACTACGGCCTGAGCGTCTTTGACTTGGTGACCGACCGGACCCCCGCTGCATTGGCGCTTGAGTCCGCGCCCCTTGGCGTGCAGTTGGTCGCGGAGGACGGGGTGAACACCGCGTTCGTGCTGCTGGATGGGCTCGACGAGCTCGTCCAGGTGGACCTGGCCACCGGGTCGTCGTCCAGCTTGAAGTTGGACGAACCGCCGGTTGGGATGACGGCGATTCCGGACGGCCCCCTCGTGGTGGTCCACTCCTCCGCTCTCGGGCTGCTCAGCTTCTACGACGTAGCGTCCGGCGACGTCGTGACCGCCGCCAACTTTGCGACCCTTGGCTTGTACGGATCGACCGAGCTCCCCCGCCGCGAGGTGACCCAGTGATCTCCCTCCTCCTGCTCGCCCTCCCCGCGTTCGCCGCTGACCCGGCCCCCGAGGCGACGCCTGCTGCGCCCGCCCCCGTCCTGGTTCGGCTCGACCCGCCCAGCGAGCCCAAGGTCACGCTCCAGCTCGGCATCGGCACCCAGCGGGTGCCCCACTCCAGCTTCGCGCCCAACGGCGGGCGGACGACGGCCTCCCTCTCGGGTCGCTACCACCTCACGAAGTGGCTCGGGGTGGACGTCGCGCTCGTCCACGCCCGCACAGGGGGTAACCGCGAGTTCTACAACGACTCGGACGACTACTACGCGGACGAGGACTACTACGCTGAGTCCGTCCACACGAGCTTGCTCACCGAGCGGCTGGACGTCGGCGTGTCGGTAGAGGTGCCCGTCACGGTCTGGTTCCACCCGTTCGCCCGGGTCGCGGCGGTGGGCGCGATCAACGTCGCCCGGCTGGACGAGGACACCTCGGACCCGACCAACCTGAACCAGCTCTCGCAAGTGGGCTTCGACGGCGGCGGGTACGTCGGCGGTGGGCTCGCGTTCCCGATCCCGGTGCGACACCAGGTGCGCCTGGTACCGAGCCTGGAGGTCGGGTACAGCGGCCTGACGCCCGTGGGGCTGGGCGACATGGGCTCGCTCGCCGACTCGGGACTGACTGCCCGCTTCGCCTGGGGCGTGAGCTTCTGACGGGCGGTCGCCGCCCGCCCCGGCCTCTGATCCTTGATACAGCCGTCGGGTGAACGCCGAGCTCACCGCCCGCAGCCTCGTGAGACAGCTCGGCCACCCCGATGTGTCACTGATACAAGCGCGCGACGGGCGTGAGCATCACCTGTTTCGCGTCACGCTCGACGGGGAAGAGCGCCTGCTGAAGTTCGCCCGGCCGGACTGCTTGCCGGACCCGTACGACCCGACGCGGAGGCCCGACGAGCGGCTGCGCGCGGAGGCGAGGGCGATCGCGCTCGCGCGCGACGTGGAGGTGCCGGCGCACTACCACGTGCACGAGACCACGCCGCTGTGCAGCACGATGGCGGTGATCCCGGGTACGACCGCGGAGATCGCCTACGAGGCGGGCCGGCTCGACGAGGAGGGGCTCGCGGCGGTGTGTGTGCAGATGGGGCGCACGCTGGCGGCGCTGCACAGCCGACGGCGGCCGACGGACCCTGCCGAGGCCGCGGCGTTGCCCGACTTGGGGGGCTGCGACCCGCTGAACGCGCGGCTGTTGCACCTGGACTACCACCTCGGGAACGCGCTCATCCGGCCGGCGCTCGGTAGCCGCTACGTGGTCACGGGGGTCGTGGACTGGACCTGCGCGCGGTGGGGGCCGCCTGAGGCCGACTTCGTCGAGATGCAGGTGAGCGTGTTCTGCTTGAACCCACGTGCCCGTGACGCGTTCGTGGTCGGGTACCGCCGGCACTCGGGGCGGGCAGTTGATCTCCCCGAGGTGGAGCGCCGGGCGGTGGTCGAGATCCGGCGCCGGCTCGTCGACGACCCGCCGTCGGACCCCGTGCTCCGGCGGCGCTGGCAGGACTGGGCGGAGCGGCGGTGATCCTGCTCCTCCTGGCTTGCGTTCACGCCCCCGCGCCCCTCCACGAGCGGGCGCCCGCCGTGCGGCTTCGTCCGGAGGCGGTGGATGGGCTGCCGTCGAACCTCCACGTGGACGCTGGACTCCGCGCCGCGGCGGAGGAGCTCGTCGGGGACTCGACGCGGCAGGACGCCCGGCTCGCGCCGACGTCGGTGCGGGTAGCGCTCGGGCGCGCCGGGTACCCGCGGGACGCCCACTTCCTGCACGCCCGCACGGGCGACAGCGCGATCCCCCGGTCGCTGCTGGACGCGATCCCCGCCTCCGTCCAGGTGGACCTGGGGTGGGCGTCGCGGCTCGACGCGGACGGCGGCTATGCGTGGGTGGTCGGGTGGGCGCCGCAGGCCGGGGAGATGGACCCGGTGCCGCGGGACATCGCGCTCGACCAAGGGTTCCCGCTGCGGGTGGACGGCATCGCGGACCCGCGACTGTTCGTCGGCTCGCCAGAAGGCCGGGCGCAGGAGCTGAGCTTGGCGTCGGGCGAGGCGCGTTGGGTGGACGTGTTCCACGTGCCGGGGGAGTACCGGGTGGAGGTCGTCGACGGGGACCGGGTCGCGTTCTTGTACTCGGTGTTCGTCGACGCCCCGGTGCCGCCGCCGCAGCCGTTGCCTGGGCCTTCCTCGCCGGGCAACCCAAGCGTGGCGGCCGCGGAGCTCGCCGCGCGGGTGAATGGCTTGCGGGCCAGCGCCGGGCTCCCAACGCTCGTGCCGTTCCCGCAATTCGAGACGCTCGCGCGCTTGCAAGCGACCTGCCTCGCGTCGGGCGGCGAGGTGAGCCACGAGAGCACGCGTTGCCCCGGGGTGCCGGCGATGGCCGAGCACGACTACTTCCCCCGCGCGAAGCACCACGAGGACGTCGTCGCCGCCGACAACGTGGGCGAGGCGTGGGAGCGGCTGTACGACAGCCCGGGTCACCGCCTCAACCTGTTGTGCGCGGCGTGCACGCACCTGGTGGTCGGGTCTGCGTTGGAGTCCACGGTCCCGGCGCGGATGTTCTCGGTGCTGGAGCTCATGGCGTTCCCGGAGGGTGAGCCCGCGCCGATCATCCGGGGGCGGCAGTGAACGTGGCGCGCCGGGTTGGGCTGCACGCGCTGATTGGGTGGCTCCTGCTGGGGCTGTTGTCCTCCAACTTGGAGAACGACCCGCTGGACCGGCTGCTCGAGCCGTGGACCGGGCGCCCCTTCGCGGCGATGGGGCTGCGGCAGTACTGGGCGATGTTCGCGCCGAACCCGGTGCACAACGAGCGATTTGTGACCTGGGTGAACATTGGGCCGACCGGGGAACGCACCGTGGTCGCCCAGACTGAGGAGCCGCCGTTCCCCGTTGGCTCGAGAGCATGGATGGGGCTCGGATATACCCGCGCGTCGAAGTGGGACAAGCAAGTCGGGCAGAAGAGCGAGCGGTACGGTGAGCCAACGGCCAACGCGTACTGCCGGCTGGGGGGGCTGCACGGCAGCATGGAGCTCACCGTTGCGTCGTACACCACGCCGACCCCCACGCAGCGGCTCGCTGGCACGCCGGTCAAGCGCGTCGAGACGGTCGCCGGGACGTGGCCGTGCCCGTGACATCCGCCACCGGCGCGCTCCGCGCGGGCTTCAGCGCGTGGGCGGACTACTGGGAAGGGCGCGTGCCCGTGTCGCGCTACGCGCCGCTGCGTGTTGGGCTCGGGCTCTTGCTCGTCGCGCAGTTCCTGACGATGCTCCCCGTCGCTCGGTTGCAGTTCGACACGCAGGGGCTCTCCGCGAGGTGGGTTGGGTCGTCTTGGGGGCACGTGCGCTACTCGCTGCTGGACGGGATCACGGGGTGGCAGGTCACGGCGGTCATCGCGTCGGGGGCGGTCGCGTCGGCCCTGTTCGCCGCGGGGGTGGTGCCTCGGTTCTTCGGGGTCGTCGCGTTCGTGGTGGAGGTGCTGTTGCTCCACCGGTCGAACTACTGGCAAGACGGGAGCGATTGCTTGGTCCGTTGCCTCGTGTTCTTCGCGTGCTTCGCGCGCTTGTCGGGCAAGGGCGAGACGGGGATCTGGCCCCTGCGGTTCTTGAGGCTCCAGGTCGCCATCGTGTACTTCGCGACGGCGGTGTGGAAGGAGCAAGGGCGTGATTGGCCGACCGGATCTGCGCTCTACTGGGTGTTGCAGGAGCCGAAGTACCAGCGGATCAGCTTGGACTGGCTGCTGGCGACCCAACCCGGCCAGTGGCTCGCGACGCTCGGGACGTGGGGCACGCTCTGGCTGGAGTTCGCGCTCCCCGTGCTGCTGCTAGTCCCGCGGGGGCGGAGGGCGGGGTTGGCGTTGGGGACCGCGCTGCACCTCGGGATCTGGGCGACGATGCGGATCGGCCTGTTCTCCCCGTTGATGCTGATCAGCTACCTCGCGTTCGTGGAGCGGGACGAGCGGGGGCGGTGGCGGGTGAGCTTGGATTGACCCTACACCAAGTCTGGGAACTCCCCGCGGTTGTGCGCGAACACGCTCGCGCCGACGACCAGCGCGACGAAGGAGACCACGACTGCGTAGAGGATGGACGTCGCGGGCGGGAAGGTTTGGTTGAGCAGGAACGCGTGGTAAATCCCGATGAACTGCGCCATGGGGTTGGGCGCGAGCAGCAGGATGAATTGCCGGGGGTACGCGCTCGCCGGGTAGAACACGGGGGTGACGAACATGCCGAACATCAGCGCGGCGTTCACCCAGTGGCCCATGTCGCGGAAGTACACGTTCATCGTCGCGAGGAACATGCCCACGCCGAGCGTGAGCATCGCTTGGACCAACAGGAACGGGAACGCGAACAGCAGGTGCCAGGACCAGCCATCGCCGATCAACAGCATGCCAAGCAGCAAGATCACGAGGCGAAACCCCTGGTTCACGAGCGTAGAGAGCACCAGGTGCGCGGGGAGCACGATCGCGGGGAAGTTGAGCTTGCGCACCAGGTGGGCGTGGTCGGTGATGCACGTGGTGCACCGGGTGATGCCGTCGGCGAACCCCGCCCAGGCCATGATCCCGCAGAACAGGAACAAAACGAAGTGTTGGGTGCTGCCCTCGGCGTGGAAGTTCACCGCGAGCAACGTGTGGAACACGAACGTGTACGTGAGCAGCTCGAGCAGAGGGATCACGACGGCCCAGAACAGCCCGAGCGACGAGCCGATGTACCGGGCGCGGATCTCGTTCCGGGTGAACGCGCCGAGCAGCGTGCGGGCACGCCAGAGCGTCGCGAGCTCGGTCCACGCGCTGGGGTCCTTGTCGGCCGTGGGGGTCGACATGCGCTGGAGCTACCCGTCTGCTTTCGGTTGCCCGAGGTACACGGTGGCGCCGATGCCGACGAAGGTGAGGCGGCTCGTGAACTGGCCGTTGCCGACGACCTTGCCTTCGCCGACCGTGGTGTTGTCGGGGTCCGCGATGTCGGCGTGCAGCGCGATCTGGCGGAGCTCGCTGTCAGTGATGCTGCGGTTCGACAAGAACTGCTCGGCGAACGCGACGTCGAACGCGAGGTGCTTCCCGGCGAACGCCGTGGCGCCGGCTGCTACGCCCCACTTGTTGCCGTCGACCACCGCGACGCCTTGCCGGGCTGCGGGGACGGCGCTCGTCTCGTAGTGCCCGCCCGCGGAGATCCGGAGCCAGTCGGCGACCATGTAGTCGGCGCCGAGCCGGCCAGAGATGGAGTCCTTGAACCCGGTGACGATCGCGATGTCGTCGTTGATCGGGATGTCGGAGGCCAGGATGGCCTGGTCGGGGTCGTGCGTGAGGGTGACGCCGCCGTCGGTGCAGTCATCGCCGCCCTCAGTGCAGAGCTGGATGCGGAGCTCCTTCGACTCGGACCAGTGCGTCCAGGTGAAGTCGCCCTCGACCTTTAGCTTGGGGGTGGGCTTGACCTGTACGCCGGCGCGCACGATCCAGGGGGTGGTGACGTACAGGTTCACGTCGTCGTCGGTGAACGTCTGGCCGTTCTTCTCGTCGTCCGATGCATCCCCGTCGGTCAAGAACGACGAGAACGGGTGGTCGGGCGCGAAGTTGATGTCCAGCGTGCCGGGGGCCACGTAGTGGATGGCCGGCTGCACCGAGCCCGCGATGTCCAGCCACTTCGTCGGTTGGACGAGGAAGCCTGCGTTCCAGCTGAACTTGGCGGGGTCCCAGGTGTGCAGGTCGAGCGAGACGTCGTTCTGCGGATCGTCGATGCCGTCCTGGACCGTGGTGACGTCGAGGCGCTCGTCGACGCGCAGGAACGTGTACTCGAGGCCCGCCCCGACCGAGAGCCACGGCGTGATGCGCTGCGCGACCGAGGGCCCGGCGTAGATCTGCCAGACCAGGCTGTCCACCAGCGAGTAGCGCTGGGCGCCGTCCGGGTCGTAAGCCATGTTCGGCGACGTGGGGACGTAGAGGCCGAGCGCGATGTGCGTGTCCTTGAGCACGGGCGACAGTCCGCCGAGCGTAGTCGCGAAGCCCCCCGAGGGCTCCATCTGCGGCGAGGCCGAGTTCTCGACTGGGTCGAAGAGCAAGTCGTCGTCCGTGCCCATCTGCCCGTCGTCCCCGGCCTCGTCAGCGCGGTCGAACCGCACGTACTGCCCGACGCCCCAGCCGTTCAGGTTGAACATCGGGCGGTCGAGGTTCACGAGCGCGGCGGGGTTGTAGTACTGGGCCGAGAGGTCGTCTGCCCCCGCGACGAACGCGCCGCCGCGCGCGATCGCGCGGGTGCCGGAGTCGAGGAAGTAGTACGAGGCGGCGTGCGCGGGTGCGGAGAGGGCGAGGAGCAGCAGCATCCTTGGCGTTTATTCCGTTCCCCCGCGGGCGGCGCGAGAACGCGCGCAGGGGCCAGCGGCCAGGTGCTACCGGCGCGCCAGCACGGTGTCCCGGAGCCAGCGGTCGTCACTGTCCGGGTAGTCGAGGGTCCAGTGTAGGCCCCGCGACTCGCGCCGGCGAAGCGCGCTCTCGACGACGAGGTCGGCGACGGTCGCGAGGTTGCGTAGCTCGACCATCGGCCCGGTGAGCTTGAAGTCCCAGTAGTAGTCCCGGAGCTCCTCCTTCACGCGCTCGATGCGGGAGCGCGCGCGCAAGAGGCGGCGGGTGGTGCGGACGATCCCGACGTAGTTCCACATGAACCGCCGGACCTCGTCCCACGTCTGCGTGATGACGACCTGCTCGTCGCTGTCCACCGCGCGCCCGACCTCCCACGGCGGGAGCGACTCCGGCGCGGGGATCTCCGCGAGCCGCGCCGCGGCCGACGCGACCGCGTGGTGCGCGAACACCAGGGCCTCGAGCAGCGAGTTCGACGCGAGGCGGTTGGCGCCGTGGAGGCCCGTGCAAGCGGCTTCGCCCACCGCGTAGAGGTTGCGGATCGACGACTCCCCGTCCAGGTCGGTCTGCACGCCGCCGCAGAAGTAGTGGGCAGCGGGGACCACCGGGATGGGCTGGGTCGCGATGTCGATCCCGAGCTCCGCGCAGCGCTTGTAGATGTTCGGGAACTTGTGCTGCAGGTCTGCGCGGTCGAGGTGCGTCATGTCGAGGAACACGCACTCGGCGCCCGTGCGCTTGAGCACGTCGTCGATCGCGCGGGCGACGATGTCGCGCGGGGCGAGCTCGTGACGCGGGTCGTAGCGCGGCATGAACCGCTCGCCGTTGGCCATCACGAGGCGGCCGCCTTCGCCGCGCAAGGCCTCGGAGATGAGGAACCCCTTCGCGTGCGGGTGGTAGAGGATCGTCGGGTGGAACTGGACGAACTCCATGTTCGCGACCCGGGCCCCCGCCCGCCAGGCCATCGCCATGCCGTCGCCGGACGCGATGTCGGGGTTCGACGTGTACAAGTACACCTTCCCGGCGCCGCCCGTGCACAAGCCGACGACCCGTGCGCCGACCGGGTGGACGTCCCCAGTCGTGGGGTCGAGCAGGTAGGCGCCCAGCACGCGGTCGGGCTCGATGATCGCGCGCGCGCGGCGGCGGGCGAGCGTCGACTCGGTGATCAGGTCGACGGCGATCAGGTGCTCGACGAGCCGGATGTTGGGCTCGGCCTCGACCGCGGCGACGAGCGCCCGGACGATCTCCGCGCCGGTCAGGTCGGCCGAGTGCAGGATTCGGCGGTGGCTGTGCCCACCCTCGCGGTGCAGATCGTACTCGGCGGGCCGCTCGTCGCGCATCGAGAACTGCACGCCGACGTCGATCAGCTCTTGCACGCGCGCAGGGGCCTCGTACACCGTGCGCTCCACCGCCTCGCGGCGGCACAGCCCAGCGCCGGCGATCAGCGTGTCCTGGACGTGGTTCTCCACGTCGTCCTCGGGGCTCCACACGGCCGCGATGCCGCCCTGTGCGTAGGCCGTGTTCGACTCGCGCCGGTCGACCTTGCTGACGAGCAGCACACGGCCGAGCCGGGCCGCCTTGAGCGCGTAGGTGAGGCCAGCGACCCCGGTGCCGAGCACCAGGAAGTCAGTCGGAGCAGTCCAGTCTGGGGCCATCCGGGGCTGTATCCGGTTGGGCGCTGCGCCTCGCGCACAGTTTGGGCTAGCCCGGGGGCTCTGTCGGCCCCGGGGTGGACTTCGGGCTACTCATGAGGTTCTCCCCGCGCGCGGCGTCGAAGGCGTCCATGCGGGTGCCCCACTGCAGGCGGCCCTGGTCTACGTAGGTGCCGACCAGGTCCAACGCCTGCCCCAGGAGGGCCGCGTTCTTGCCGCCAAACAGCGGCAGCGGCACTTGGAGCGCGACCACGGAAGGGGAGCCGTCGTCGAGCGCCAGCGCGGCCTCGATCTGCAGCCCGAGCGCGGTGATGTCCGCCGCGTCCAGCTTGCAGGTCGTGCAGCTGCCGCCCTCGGCGAGGCTGCTCAACGTCCCGAGCTCGCCGGAGTCGACGAGGACCGTGCCGTTCGGGTCGGCTACGAAGTCGCGCGCGTCCGACACGAAGACGGGGTGAACCCTCGCGTCCAGGTCGACTGGGGCCGGGAAGTGAAAGGCCGTCTTCCGGATGTAGGCGTCAGACCAGCCCGGCGGGCGGGCGCTCACGGGCATCGACAAGTACGCGAGGCCGGTGAGGCCGGACACCCAGCTGAACCCCGCGTCGCGCGCGGCGCCGATCCAGTCGAACGGGCCCTGGAGGCCGGAGACCCCAAGGTCGTTCTCGGCCCCGACGAGCGCGTCCACGGCTGCCTTCTGGCGGCGCAGCTCGGTGAGCAGCGCGGCCGGGGTGGTCTTCAATGCGGGGATGTCCGCGTGCGTGCTGACCTGGTGCCCGCGAGCCACGGCCTCGGCGAGCACGAACTTGCCCCAGCGCTGTTCGGCGACCGCGAAGTTCGTGCCGCAGCCGACGTCGATCGTGGCGCCGTGCGCCTCGGCGGCCGAGAACGCGGTCTCGAGCAGCGCGACGTCCGCGTTGTAGGCGGCTTGGTCCGCGTTGTCGCGGGTGTTGCCCTCGAGGTGGGTGCTTAGGACGAAGAACATCGCGGGCTCCGAGGTGCTTGGTGCAAGCGTATTCGCGTTCTACGTCGTGTGGCGGATTGTGCGCAGTGCTCACGGGGTTCTCATCGGCGAAGCGGTCACCGCGGGGGGGGGGCTGGCGCGCTCGCCGGCAGGCGATACCCGGCGCCGATGAGCGGCGCGGTGTCGACGTCTGATCCCACCCTGGCGCGCGCGTCGGAGTCCTTGCGCAGCGAGCTCGGGCTCCTCGTGCGCTTGGCGGTCCCCGTCGCGGTGGGGCAGCTCGCGGGTGTCAGCATGTACCTGGTCGACAACATCATGGTCGGCCACGTGTCCAAGCTGGAGATGGCCGGGGTGGCGACTGGCGCTTGGTGGTTTATCAGCGTGTTCATGCCGCTGTTGGGGATCCTGCGGATCCTCGACCCGGTGGTGTCGCAGGCCATCGGCGCGCGAGACGAGACCGCTGCGGCGCGGGCGCTCGCCCAGGGGCTTGCGCTCGCCCTCGCGCTCGCCGGCTGCAGCGCGCTGTGCCTCCTGGCGACCGCGCCCGTGTTGACGGCCTTCGGGCAGCCCGCGGAGGCGGTGCCCATCGCGGCCCGCTACTGCCGCAACCTCGTGCCGGGCCTGCCCGCCGCGTTCGTCGCGTTCCTGCTCCGCACCTGGCTCCAGGCGCGCGGCGAGATGCGGCCGGGCAACGTGGCGATCGTGCTCGCGAACGCGCTGAACGTGGTGCTCGTGTGGGCGTTCGTGTACGGGCACCTGGGCCTGCCCGCGCTCGGAGGGGCAGGCGCCGCGATCGCGACCAGCATCGGCAATTGGTTCCAGCTCGCGGTGATCGCCGGCTTGTCCGTGCGGAGCTGGGCGCCGAGCGTGGCGTACCTGCGCGCGGCCTCCGGGCTCGGGTCGTCGGCCCGGCTGCTGTGGTCCGGCCTGCCGCTCGGCGTGCAGGCAGGCACCGAGATCTGGGCGTTCTCCGCGGCGGGTTGGATGGCGGGGTGGGTGAGCTCGGCCGCGCTGGGCGCACACCTGATCGCGATCAACCTGTCGTCCGTCTCGTTCAGCCTCGCCGTGGGTGTAGGCGCGGCGGCGGCCACCCGCACGGGGCAGCTGGTCGGCGCAGGCCACTCGATCGGCCGAACAGCGCTCGCGGCGCACCTGTGCGGACTCGTGGTCATCGTGGCCTCGGGCGTGGTGTTCGCGACGTTGCCCGGCCCGCTCGCCCGCGTGTACTCCGACGATCCCGAGGTGATCGGCATCGCCGCTCAGCTCTTGCCGATCGCGGCCGCGTTCCAGCTCTTCGACGGCACGCAGGCGGTGGCGTTTGGGATCTTGCGCGGCGCGGGCGACGTGCGGATGCCGACCGTCGCGAACCTCGTTGGGTTCTGGCTCGTCGGCCTGCCGCTCGGCTACTGGCTCCTCGTGCACCGGGGGATGGGCGTGCCGGGCGTGTGGATGGGGCTGGCCGTGGCGCTCGCGGTGGTGTCCATCCTGCTCGTCGGGCGCGTCCGCTGGACAGTCGCCCGGGGCGGCTTCAGGGTTTGACGGCTACGCCACGCTGCACGCCGGGACGCGCCCCGACGCGCTCGCGCCAGCGCGCGACGTTGGGGTAGGCGGCGAGGTCCAACGTCGGGAGCGGCTGGCGCATCCACGTGAAGCACGCCATGTCCGCGATCGAGTAGTCCCCGGCGATGTAGTCGCGGCCCGCGAGGCGGCGGTCGAGCACGCCCCACAGCCGCGCGACCTCGTCGGCGTACCGGTTGATCGCGTACGGGATCGGCTCAGGGGCCGCCTTCGCGAAATGGTGTGCTTGCCCCGTCATCGGCCCGAGCGCTGACATCTGCCAGAACAGCCACTGGGCCACCTCGGTGCGCCCGCGCACGTCCGCGGGCAAGAAGCGCCCGTGCTTCTCGCCAAGGTACTGCAGGATCGCCCCGGACTCGAACACCGCGATCGGTTCGCCGCCCCCCGTGGGGTCGTTGTCCACGAGGGCGGGGATCCGGTTGTTCGGCGAGAGGGCCAGGAACGCCGGAGCGAACTGCTCCCGCGCGCCGATGTTGACGGGGTGAACGGTGTAGGGGACGCCGAGCTCCTCGAGCGCGACAGAGATCTTGAGACCGTTCGGGGCGGGCCAGAAGTAGAGGTCGTACACGGGAGCTCCGGGAGAGCGGAGAGGGTGTACACGGGTGCAAAAACACCAAGCCCCGCCCGGCGTGAGCCGGACGGGGCTGGTGGAGCGATCGGGCGGTCACCCGCCCGGCCGGCTACCCGCGCTCGACGCCCTCGATAGCGATCTCGAGCTTCTCGATCGCCATCGCGGAGGAGTCAGCGCTCATGTCGGGGACGTACCACTTGCACGGCCAGCCTTCGTAGAAGTTGTAGCGCGCGACTTCGGTCTGGCCGTCCTGGTCGAGGATGATGACCGAGCCCGAGCGGCGGTCGATCTTGCCGTCCTCGATGTTCTTGCGCCACTGCCACAGGTCGTCGGT
>CALQBK020000019.1 GCA_943328795.2 Bifidobacterium breve | reverse complement strand
GGTGCTCACTTCGCCTCCGCCTGCTCAGCAAGCATCGCGCGGTGCAGGGAGCGCAGCCGCTCCCCGAGGCCGATCGCGAGGTCCACCGTCTCCCAGAGCGCCGGTGTCCCCAAGCTCGCGAGCGCCAGCGCGCGGCGCTGCAGCTCGGCCACGGTGGCGTCGACCGCCTCGACCTCGGGGGCCACGAGCCCCGCAGCCACGACCGCGGCACGAAGCCCGGCCCAGACCTGGGCGCACGTAGCGTCCGGCGTAGAGCGTGTGTGGTTCAGGTCGGCGTCGAGCGCCAGCCGAAGGTCGGCGTCCGACGCGCCCGGCTCGAGCGACCGCACCTGGAACGCGACGTACCTGCCGAGGTCGTGACGGGCCTTTGCGACCGCATCGAGCAGGGCTTCCGAGGGCATTTGGAAACCTAACCGCCGCGCTGGGCGGACTGTCCAAAAATGCGCACGGCCGGGGGCGATCGTGGTACACTCGGCACCAGGAGCATCCCATGCGAGCCTACCTTCCATTCACCCTCCTCCCGGCGCTTGGCGCAGTGGGCTGTGTCGCGCAGGTCGATGCAGACGCTGACGGCGACCAGGACGGACTCCTCGCCTCCGACGAAGCGACCCTGGGCACCGACCCCGGGAATGCCGACTCCGACGGCGACGGCTGGACCGACGGCGACGAGGTGGCGCAGTACACCGACCCGCTGGCCGACACCGACCACCCGTACCAGAACGGCTGGCAGATCGACTCCTGCCGCAACGACGTCGAGAGCTCTGGGCAAGGCGAAGGCGACGTCGCGTCGAACTTCGAGCTCGTCGACCAGTTCAGCGAGACCGTAAAGCTGCACGACTTCTGTGACCAAGTCGTCTACATGGTCTTCGCCGCCTTCTGGTGAGGCTCCTGCCAAAGCGAGGCCGGTGGCCTCGAAGCAGAGTACCAAGAGCGCGTCCCCGAAGGTGGCATGTTCCTCGAGATCATCATCGAGAACAATGACTCGGAGACCCCGTCCGTTGATGAGCTGGGCGAGTGGGCCGACAACTACGGCTTGACCATGCCTGTGCTCGCTGACGAAGGCGAGTCTGTGCTGTACAGCTATGCGACCGGGAGCATCGGCCTGCCCTACACCGTGCTGCTGGACCGCGGCGTGGTGGTGGACAGCGTCGGATCGGCCAGCGTCGGCGAGATGGACGACCTGCTCGCGCAGTAGCGGTTCGGCATTCGACCCGATTCTGTCCGCCAGCCCGGGCGGGTTCACAATAGGCTGGCGGCGATTGGAGAGACCGTGCCTGTTGCGCTGCTCAGCTCGCTGCTGTTTTGGATGAACTCCGCCTTCGCGGGGGTGGTGCTCGTTCCCACCGCGCCCTTGGTGGCGGACGGCGTCACGACGTCCACGGTGCGCTTGTACGTCGAGGGCGGCGGGAGCGCGAAGGCGAAGATCAAGCCGGACAGCGGCAAGCTCGGGCCGGTGATCTCCGGCGCTGACGGCGTGATCACGTTCTCGTTCACCCCCATCGCGGCGACCGCTGCCGGGGTGGTGAACCTGAAGGTGAGCGCGAACGGCGAGGACACGACGATCGCGCTGCCGGTCGTCCCGGTGAACGCGGGCCGCGTCACCATCACGGTGGACCCGCCGGTGCTGGCGGCGTCGGGGAGCGCTACGATCCGCGTTCAGCCGCAGTCTGCGGGGCCGTTCACCGGGGACGGGCGGTCGTTCCGCATCGTCGCTTCGGCGGGCACCATCGACTCCGTCAGCCCCGGCGGCGGGGGGTCCTGGGTCGCGCACTACACCCCGCCCAAGGGGCTCACCAAGCCGATGACGGTCGTCATCAGCGCGGGCGACGCCGCGGCGCCCGACGCCACGTGGGGCGTCACGACCCTGCCTGTCGTCTACCGGCGCTCGGTGTCGGTTGACGTCGCTGCCGGCTCGAGCAACGTGCTCGTCGCCGGCGACCGCACCTACGGCCCCGTGATCGCCGCGCCCTCCGGCAAGGCCGCCTTCGACGTGGACGTAGACCCTCGGCAGCCCCGCGGGCAGCTCACGAGCGTGAACCCGGACACCTCGAAGGTCCAGAAGGAGATCGACCTGCCCGACGTCTCCGGCGTCGATGTCGCGTGGCTCGCGGGCCGAACGGTGGTCCCGGCGAGCACGACGGTCAACCTGCGCCTCGCCACGAGCTCGGCGGGCGGGGTCACCACTGCGAACCCGCCCGCGCTCACGGCGACCGCTGGGACGTTCGGGACGCCCGTGGTGGACGCCGAGAGCTTCCTGGTCAGCTACACCGCCCCGGCTGCGCTCGGGGACGTGATCCTGGCCGCTACGATCGGGGACCACAAGACCGAGCTGAAGCTCCACGTGGTCGCGGGCCCCGGCAGCATGACCCTCGTGACCGACCCGAGCGAGATCGCGGCGAAGGGCACGTCGGTGCTGGTCACCGCGCGGCTCAAGGACGCCGCGGGCTCCGCGGTGGTGGGCCACGCGCCGTTCCTCTCGGCCGACGGCGGGACGATCAGCGCGCTGAAGGACAACAAGGACGGCAGCTACACGGGCACCGTGAAGCTCACCGCGGCGACGACGAACCTGCTCCGCGTGTGGGGCATCCCCGCGCTCGAGGCAACCGGCTTGGCACCGAGCCGCTTGGTCATCTGGCCGTCGACCTCTACGGTCGCGGCGAACGGCACCGACGGGGTCGCGCTCACCGTGCTGGCGCTCGACGCGTACGGGCTGCCCGTGCCGAACGTCACGCTCAAGCTCTCCGTGCCGCACGGGGACGGCAGCTTGCCGCCCGAGCTCAAGACGGACGCCCACGGGCTCGGCAGGACGACGTTCCGGGCCGGCAAGGTCGCCGGGTTGGTGTCGCTCCGCGCGGAGGGCGCAGGCCTGTGGACGGAGGCGCCGATCGTGCAGGCCACTGGCCCGTCGCCGGTGATCCCGGTCGGCGGCCCGCCCGACATCGACGCGCTGCTGGACCGCTGGCGTAGCGCGGCGCCCGAGACCCTGGCGATCCGCACGGGCACCGCACCGCTCTCCGGGCCCCCGGCATCGGTGTCGGTCAGCACGGTGCCGCCCTACACCACCCCTGGCGCCAACATCCTCGTGACCGTGCGCGTCGCCGACAGCGCCGGCAAGGGCGTCCCGGGCCAGAAGCTCGCGATCTCCGCGAGCCCGGCTACGGTCGGGGCGATCACCGACAACCACGACGGCTCCTACACCTTCGCGGCGCAGCTCCCCGCCGGGGTGGACGGGCCCCTCGCGATCTCCGCTGGCGCAGCGAGCGCCCTTGGCCGGCTGGACCTGCCGACGCTCGCCAACGCCGCGGCGGTCGCCGCACCGGCCGCGACTGCCAGCAGCGGGAACACCGGCGGGTCCGGCAGCCAGGCCCACGCGACGGCCGCCCCGAGCGAGTTCAAGAAGCTGCACATCGGCGCGGCCATCTCGAACGCGCACGGCTCGTACACGATGACCGGGAACGGCACCGGCGGCTTGCTCGGCGCCGCCGACTATGCCGCGCCGGCCCTCGGGTTCAGCGGCCTCGACGCCGACGCGATCTGGTGGCCCGTGCACGCCTCGTTCGGCGACATCGGGTTCGAGGCCCGCGCAGGGGCGCGCGTCGAGCTGTACAACGTGCTCGACACCGTCGGCGTGAGCGTCGCCCGGGACGTGATCGCAGGCGCCCGGTACCGCCGGGGCTTCGGCCCGCTGTCGGTGCAGGGCGGGCTCGCGTTCCACTACACCAGCGGCAACGTGTTCATGTACACGCCGTCCTTCACGGGCGCGGAGCCGGCGGGCCTCCCGCTGCTCGGCGCCCGCGTGGCGGCGATTGGCGGGCTCGAGAAAGGCAAGGTGTACGCCGGCATCGAGGCTGCCGAGAGCTTCTTGCCGTTCCCGTGCGTCACCCGGATCGGCGGGCTGTTCGAGTACTCGCTCACCGACAGCATGGGGTTGCGGCTCGGCGCAGCGTGGGACTACCGCTCGATGAAGTTCGGCACGTCCTCCGGCGGCGAAGCCAAGGTCGTGCAGAGCCAGCTGGTCGCGGACCTCGGGGTCGGCTTCGGGTTTTGAGGTCAACTCGCCCTTTCGACCCTAGGAATCGCGGGCTATCTTGGCGGCCATGATCTTCTACCGCGCCCATTCCAACGAGGTCGAGGTCTTCGAGACCGCGGCCAAGAACAACCTCCCGGTCCTGCTGAAGGGACCCACGGGCTGCGGCAAGTCGCGGTTCGTCCGCTACATGGCCGAGAAGCTCGGTCGCCCGCTGATCACCGTGGCCTGCCAGGAGGACCTCGCGGCGGCGGACCTCACGGGGCGCTTCTTGCTCGAGGGCGGGCAGACCGTGTGGCGGGACGGCCCGCTCACCCGCGCGGTGCGCGAGGGCGCGATCTGCTACCTGGACGAGGTCGTCGAGGCGCGCTCTGACGTGATGACGGTCATCCACCCGCTCACCGACGACCGGCGCGTGCTGCCGCTGGACCGGCTGGGCGTTGAGCTTGAAGCAAAGGCCGGGTTCCTCGTCGTCATCTCCTACAACCCCGGCTACCAGTCGGTCACGAAGGAGCTCAAGGAGTCCACGCGCCAGCGGTTCGTCTCGCTCGCGTTCGACTACCCGAAGAACGAGATCGAGGCCGAGATCGTCGCCAAGGAGGCCGGGTGCGACCTCGCGCTGGCCACCACGCTGGTGCGCCTCGGGCAAGGCTCCCGAAACCTGCGGAGCCACGGCCTCGGCGAGGGCGCGTCCACGCGCCTCCTCGTGTACGCGGCCAGCCTGGTCAAGTCGGGCCTGACCTTGAAGGACGCCGCGGAGGCGACGCTCGTCCACTCGCTGACCGACGACGCCGAGATGACCAAGGCGCTGCGTGAGCTCGTCCGCTCGGTCCTGGGCTAAGGCTCGAGCGGATGCCGGCGCCGACGATCAACCTGGACGACTCGCTCAAGGCGACGATGGACGAGTACGGCGTGAGCGCCGCCGACCTCGGGCTCCAGGCGGAGAGCGACGAGGAGGCCGAGCAAGCCCTGCTCCGGCACTTCTTGTTCACCGAGCCGAAGCGCCAGGCCCTGACCGGCGAGCGGAACGGGCTGCCGCTGGACAGGGTGCAGAAGCAGCTCCAGGCCCTGCTCCGGATGTTGTCCGGCCACAACTTCCGCGTGGCGTACAGCGACCCGCCGTGCACCGACAACGTGAACGTGTACCTCCCGAAGGCCGCCCCGGCGCCCGAGGAGCCGGTGACCGACCTGCTCCTCTACCGCGTGATGGGGCTGATCCAGGTCGGGTTCATCCAGTCGAAGCTGCTGCGCGAGCGCTCGATCCTCGCCGAGCTGCACAAGGACTGGCTCTTGCGCTCGGCGTTCCACCTGCTCGCGGCCAGGTGGATCCTGCGCCGTTGGAGCGACGAGTTCCCCGGCCTGAAGGCGGACATCGCGCGCGTGCCGTACCTGGACAAGGCCGGCTCCATGCGCGTAAACGTCATGGAGGTGCCGCGCGATGGCATGCCGGACGCCTTCCTTCCGCTGTACGACGGGCTCGTCGTCTGCCTCAACTGGAAGACCCCGGGCCCCGCCGGCGACCCCGCGCGGGAGTCCGTGCGGCGCGTGGACGCGCTCGGGCCGAAGGACGCCGCGTGGCGAGATGGCACCGTCGCCGCCGCGCTTTTCTTGTCCGAAGCTCAGAAGCTCCGTGAGCATTTTCGCCGGCTGCGCCTCGGGCCCCCTCCCCTCCCCTGGTACCTCGGTATCATCCGTCCCGAGTGGATCCTCGCGGACCTCGGGCGGAACATCGCGTACGAGAACGACTGGAAGAAGGGCCAACTCCCCCTCCGCCAGCTGCTCGCGGCGATGGCCAAGAACGGCGCGACGGCCGGCCCCGGCTCCGTCAACCCGGGCGGCTTCGCTCGTCCCCGCTTCGGCCTACGCGACCGCCTGAAGGCTGCCTTCACCGGCCCCGACCAGTCGAAGGCGCCGGCCTACGGCGCGCTGCGCGACGAGCACCAGGACAAGCAGAAGGAGGCCCCGGAGCAGAAGTGGGCGCCCGGCACGTCCGCGGACCAGGTCCTCGCCGAGGGCGAGCTGCTCAAGCCGGACGAGTCCGGCCGCGAGTACGACGAGTGGGATTACAAGGCCGGCAGTTACCGATTCACCGCCGTGAAGGTCATCGAGGCCGAGAGCAACAGCGGGTCGAAGGAGAGCTACGACCGCATCGTGCAAGCGAACCAAAAGCAGATCAAGGAGATCCGCCGGCGGTTCGAGGCCCTGCGGGTCGAAGAGCGCTGGCTTCACGGGCAGCCGGACGGCAGCGAGATCGACCTCAACCGCGCGATCGCCGCGGTGTGCGACATCGCCGCGGGCCAGCAGCCCGATGACCGCATCTTCAAGCGCTTCCAACGCCAGAAGCAGCAGGTGTGCATCCTTACGCTGGTGGACGTGTCCGGCTCCACGCAGGGCAACATCCTCGCGCTCGAGCAAGAGGCGATGGTGCTGTTCGCCGAGGGCCTGCGGACGCTCAACTTCCCGCACGCGTTCTACTCCTTCGGCAACACCCACCCGCAAGAGTTCACGATCGGCCGCATCAAGGGCTTCGACGAGGCCTACAACGAGGCCGTCTACAAGCGCTTGGCGAACCTCCGGGCGAACGGGGCGACCCGCCTTGGCGCGTACATCCGGCACGCCGGGTACATCCTCTCGTCGCGGCCGCAAGCACGCCGCATCTTGATGATCGTCTCCGATGGCAAGCCCGAGGACCGCGGCGACTACCGCGGCACGTACGGCATCAAGGACGCTGCGATGGCCGTCCAAGAGGTGGCTCGCTCGGGCGTCCACGTTCACTGCATCAGCCTCGACTCGCGCGAGGACGCCGGCACGTACCTGCAGGAGATCTTCGGGCGCGGCAAGTACCTGCAGCTCGACAACGTCGACTCGTTGCCGAAGCGACTGCCGGAGGTCTTCCGAGGCCTGGTCAAGTAAGCGGCGGGCGCGCGCAGTTACATTCGCGCATGCCTACCTCCTTCCCCCCGTTTGAATCCGAGCACGAAGCCCTCCGCAAGACCGTTCGCGACTGGGTCAAGCGTGAGCTCGCGCCCCACCGCAAGGAGTGGGATGACGCCCAGGAGTGGCCCGCGCGCGAGATGATCAAGCAGCTCGCCGAGCTCGGCTGCCTCGGGATCCGGTTCCCGGAGGCCGACGGCGGCCAGGGGCTCGACTGGTGGTTCCACACCGCGTTCGTCGAGGAGCTCGCCCACGCGCGGAACGGCGGCGTGGTCATGAGCATCCTCGTCCACACCGACATCTCGACGCCGATCATCAGCGAGATCGGCACGCAGGAGCAGAAGGACGAGTTCCTGATCCCCGCGATGCGCGGCGAGAAGATCGGCGCGCTCGGCGTGACCGAGCCCAACTGCGGGTCGGACGTCTCGGCGATCGAGACCACCGCGCGCGTCGACGGCGGCGACTACGTCATCAACGGCGCGAAGACCTACATCACGAACGGCGCGATCGCGGACTTCATCGTGCTCGCGGTCCGCACCGGTGAAGCGGGACACGCCGGGATCTCACTGGTCCTGTTCCCCACCAACACCAAGGGCTTCTCTGTCGGCAAGAAGCTCGACAAGCTCGGCACCCGCGCGATCGACAGCTCCTTGCTGCACTTCGACGAGTGCCGCGTGCCGCGCCGCAACCTCCTCGGGATCGAGAACGCGGGCTTTGTCTACATCATGCAGAACTTCCAGGGCGAGCGCCTGGTCGGCGCGCTGATGGCCACGAGCGCCATGGAGCTCTCGATCCAGGACGCGCTGGAGTACGGCCGGACGCGCAAGGCGTTCAAGCGCCCAATCGGGAGCTTCCAAGTCTGGCGGCACAAGTTTGCGGATCACCTCACCTCGCTACAGGCGGCGAAGCTGCTGAACTACGCAGCCGTGCTGCGCATCCAGACCAAGGAGGACCCAACCCTCGCGGTCTCCATGGCCAAGCTCTTCGCTGGCGACCTCGCGCAGAAGGTGCTCTACGACTGCCAACAGTTCCACGGCGGCAACGGGTACATGGAGGAGTACGACATCGTCCGGACGTGCCGAGACCTGCGACTCATGCCCATCGGCGGCGGCACCAGTGAGATCATGAAGGAGATAATCGGGAAGTGGTCTGGAATGTAGGTTAAACCTACGATTATGGACGTCAGAATCATTCCTGAGGGGCATCAGGGATTGCCCGACGACGGACTTGATTCCTTGGAGGGCAGGAGCCCGCCAAGACGCGCGGCTTGGACCTCATCAGCGGGGACGACTCGGCCGCCCAATTGCACGGTGGGTGGGCTCCACTGCCCCTCGCGCCGCACCAGCCCGACCTGCATCCTCGACCACGGTTCCTCCCACCCTGGGGCGCTGCCCACGACGACCTCCACCTCTCTCCGGTCCCGTTCGGCTTGGGAGAGAATCTCGTGGAGCGAGTCCTCGCCGGGCAACCTCCACTCTACGGCGAGGCTGTCGTCCAGGAATCCCCACCGCAAGCGCACATGGCCGTGCAGCCGCCCGTACATGTAGTAGGCGTATAGCGACTTCGCGTCGGACTCCAGGCGCGCGCGCAGGTGCCGATGATCACCCTCTTGAAGGTACCGGGCGATGCGATCGGGATCCCCCATGGACATGCCGACCGAGCCCTTCATCAGCAGGTCCGTGTCGATGGTGAGCTTGCGGCCCGACTTGTTGATCTTCCGCGTCTTTTGCGGCGGCGCGAGGTCAACGAGCCTGAAGGGCCCCGGATCCACGCCGAGGGCGAGCAGGGCGTTCCTAACGTCCAAGCCGATGACCGCGTCGAACCCGGCAAGGCACGTCGCACCCCGCAGATCTTCCAGGCTCGTGAAGGTGGTGACCGTGCGCGCCTCGACGTCGAGGATCACGCCCGCGGCTGGCTCGACCGAAGCGGGCACCAGGTGGATGATCGCGCGGCGCTGCTTCGCGGCGACCTCCGCCTGTCGTAGCCCCTCGACGGCCCTTGCGGCCTCTCGGTCAGCCTCGCCCCTCGCCCACTCAAGCTGCTGGGCCTTGCGGATGAGACGGGGATGGACACACGCGTGGATGGCGCGTCGCATCGCGGGGAGGTCGAGGGAGCGCCCGTTGAGCACGAGCTTTTCGCCCTCCATGGTGACGAGATCCGACCGCCAGCCCCGGACTCCGATCAATCGGAGCCGAAAGAGCCCGTACTTCAGTCGCTCGCCGATCCAGGCGTTCGCCTCGTCGATAGTCAGGCCGCACCCAAGGGCTTCCAGCAATCCGGCCGTTGTCCGGAGGTTCGAGAATGATGAGGAGATCCCGCCCTCGCAGAGCGCCTCCATCTCCTCCACGGTCACTGGATCGTCGGGGCCGGGGATCTTGGGCTCGGGCGGCGCCACGTGGTCCGGCGCCTTCACGATCCCCGACTCCCGGACGATGTGGCCGACATGCCAGTCCGCCAACTCAAGCCCGAACAGTCCGCTGGACTCCTGGTAGACCGGCTTGAGCCCGTGCCAGGCCTTGCGTAAGGAGTAGGCGAGATCGCCCGTGTTGGCCTCGACGTCGAGGTCGGTGAGCCGTCGCACGATGGCCTCCATGGTCATCGGTGCGCCCGCCTCAACGAGGACGAGGACCATCCAGTGGAAGAGCGACGGATCCCGCGAAGGGTAGAAGCCGTCAAGGGTGAACGGGGCGAGCCCCAGGGCCTCGAAGATCTTGTGGGGAGCGGGGGCAGGCACCGGAATCAGGCCTCATGCTGCTCTCGGAATGTAGCGTGCGGGCGCGAAGGCGGCGTCGAGCCGAAGCGGGTGCGCCTCCGCAGGGGCCGGAGCCCTCGACGCTTTCTCTCCGTGCGTGTATGTTTCTTCCGGTGATTCGATGAACGCCCCTCCCGCCATGACCCCCGGCCGCGTCTACCGCACGCACGAGCTGCGCGAGTTCAGCTCGAACCCGTCCCGCTGGGCCAAGCGTCTGGTCGCGGAGGGTGTCCTGTGTCAGCCGAGCCACGGCCTGTACTACGTCCCCCGGTCCACGACGTTCGGGCCAGTACCGCCGCGCACCGAGGAATTGCTGCGGGCCTTTCTGGGCAGTAACGACTTCCTGATCACCGGTCCGTACGTTTGGAACGCGCTCAACCTCGGGACGACGCAGATGTTCGCGGTCACGCTCGTCTACAACCAAGAGCGCAGCGGGATCGTTCGTGTGGCCGGTCATCGGTACTGGTTCCGGCGCGTCGGGTTCCCGAACCCCACCCCGATCGAGTGGTACATCGTCGATCTTTTCAACAATGAGCGGCACATGGGCGAAGACACCAGCGGCATGGACGGGCTGTTGGTTCGTGCGTTGCGCTCGGGACGCTTCGACGCCGATCGCCTCGCCGAGATGGCTGAGGAGTTTGCCCACCCGGCGGAGCGTGAGCGCATCCTCGCGGCAGTCGCCGCTTCTCGGCACGCCGCGTGAAATTTCCTCACGACGATCCCGACTTTGGCCAGGTCGTTTCGGGGCTGGCCGAGCGCCTCGACATCCAGCCCGGCCAGATCGAAAAAGACCACTGGATCACCCACGTCCTCTGGGCACTCCATCCCGCCGTCACCCTGCTGGAGAAGCTCGACGCAATCAGCCGGCGCTGGCCTCGCGCGGACCTGGCAGGGCGGGCGTTCGTGCGACACTACGAGGACGCCGCGAGCATCATCGCCGCGCTGCCTGCCCTCCCGCCGGTCCCGGGTGGGCTCGCTGCCCTGATCACGGAGATGATGGAGGACCGACAGCTTCGAGCGATGCCGAGCGCACAGGACCAAGCGTTCGCGCTCCGGCCCGGCGAGCGCACCGACGAAGTAAGTGCGGCTTGGGTCGAGATCGCGCCCTTGTACTGGGGAGAGCGAGTGACGGTCAGCGACGCCGCGGCGAACATCCGGGAGTGGGTGGCGGCGAACGTGCCGGGGTAGGCCCAACGCCGAAAACCCCGTGAGACACCCGCGACACACCGGCCCCCCCCAAAACGCGACGAACCCCGCGGCGGTGACGCCACGGGGTTCGCGCTTGGGGTCGACTACCCGAAGATCGAGTGCAGTGCGACGAGCTGGGCGATGAGCAGGCTGACGACGCTCATGACCTTGATGAGGATCGCGACGCCGGGGCCCGACGTGTCCTTGAAGGGGTCGCCGACGGTGTCGCCGACCACCGCGGCCTTGTGCGTGTCGGACCGCTTGGGGTGACCGGGGATGCCGCCCTTCTCGATGTACTTCTTCGCGTTGTCCCAGGACCCGCCCGCGTTCGCCATGAAGAGCGACAGCGACGCGCCGACCGCGAGCGCACCTGCCAACGTGCCTGCCAGCGCCGCCGGGCCGAGCGTGAAGCCGACGAGCACGGGGCCGAGGACAGCCGTGAGCCCGGGCAGGATCATCTGCGAGAGCGCGGCGGTCGTCGCGATGTCTACGATGGCGCTGGGCTGCGGCTCAGCCGTGCCTTCGCGGAGGCCCGGGATGGTGTCGAACTGGCGCTTGATCTCGACGACGATGGCGCCCGCCGCCTTGCCGACGGCGAGCATCGTGCTCGCGCCGACGATGAAGGGCATCACCGCGCCGATGAGCAGGCCGATCAGGATTTGCGGGTTGTCGAGCGAGAGGTTCATCGCCGGCATGTGGGCGACCTCGCGGGTGTGGTTCACCTCGAGGCTGAACGCGGAGAACAGCGCCATGACGGTGAGCGTCGCGGAGCCGATCGCGAAGCCCTTGCCGATCGCCGCGGTGGTGTTCCCGACGGCGTCGAGCTCGTCGGTGATCTCGCGGACGCGCGGGTCGAGCCCGGCCATCTCGGCGATGCCGCCGGCGTTGTCCGATACCGGCCCGTACGCGTCCACAGTCATGACGATCGCGGTGCCGCCGAGCATGCCGACGGCCGCGAGCGCGATGCCGTAGAGCCCCAGCAGACCCATCTGGGCGTTCGCGACGAACGCGACCGCAGCGACGAGCAGGAGGCAAACGCCGACCGACTCCATGCCGACAGCCATGCCGCGGATCACGTTGGTGCCGGCGCCGGTCATGGCGGCCTCGGCAACACGCTTCACCGGGTTGTAGGACCCCGTGTAGTACTCGGTGATGAGGCCGATCGCCGCGCCGCCAAGCGCACCCGCCGCGAGCGCGACGGTGACGTTTTGGCTGATGCTGAAGATCGGGAGGACCGCGGCCGTGATTCCGACGAGCACGACCGGCGGGAGCACCATCGCGGCGCGGAGCACGACCGCAGGCGCGCTGTTGCGCATCATGCGGGCCGCGAAGATCGCGAAGATGCTGACCACGAGGCCGATGCCGGAGAGGATCAGCGGCAGGGCGACGGCCGCTGCGCGTGCGTCCAGCCCCGCGGTGTTCGTGAGCAGCGTGTCGATCGAGGCCTGGGGGGCGGTGAGCCCGATGGCCATCGTGGCCACCACCGCGGCGACCAAGGACTCGTAGATGTCCGCGCCCATGCCCGCGACGTCGCCGACGTTGTCACCGACGTTGTCGGCGATGACGCCGGGGTTGCGGGGGTCGTCCTCGGGGATGTTCTCGATGACCTTGCCCGCGATGTCCGCGCCGACGTCTGCGGCCTTCGTGTAGATGCCGCCGCCGATGCGCGCGAACAGCGCGATGGAGGACGCGCCGACCGCGAAGGCGTGCAGGTTGGGCCCGAGCTGGTCGGTGCCGACGTGCACGGCGTAGACCGCAGAGAGCCCGAGCAGCGAGAGCGCCGCGACGCACAGGCCCATGACGGCCCCGCCGTCGAGCGCGGTGAGCAGGGCGTTCGCGCGGGGGTTGTGCTCCCCGGCGGCCGCTTGCGCGGTGCGGACGTTCGCGAACGTCGCGGCCTTCATGCCGATGAAGCCGGCGAAGAGCGAGAGGAACGCGCCCGCGAGGAACCAGCCGCCGGCGACCGGCGAGATTGCCCAGGCGAGCGCTGCGAACACGACCACGGAGTAGGCCGCGAGCACCTTGTACTCGCGCGCCAAGAACGCCATCGACCCTTCGCGGATGTACCCCGCGATCCGGCGCATGGTCTCGTTGCCCTCCGGCAACCCCTTGACCCGCTGGTAGAAGTACACCGCGACCACGAGTCCGACGACGCTGGCGGCGACGGGTAGCTTGGTCCAAAGTTCCAGGTTCTGCATCGAGCGTTCCATCCAGGGCGGGCGTCAGCGGGGCCGGTCGATCACCGGTCGATTTCGGGCGGCTCCCTTTGTCACGTCCGCGGCCTCTCGGCAACCCCAAACGCCGCCAAAGCCGCGCCCAACAGCCCCTGCGTGACCTCGACCACACCCGGCCGGCGGCCGCCCGTGGCGCCCGTTGGCCCCCGGCTCCGCGCGTTACCCCCAGCGCATGGACCTGCTGGAAGCGCTCGCCGTCGGCCTTCAGAACCCCGCGCCGATCTACGTCGTCGTCGGCGGCGAGAGCATGCTCCGCCGGCAAGCGGTCGCGCGGATCCGCGCGGCGATCGTGTCTGGCCCCGTGGCAGCGTTCAACGACTCGACCTACACCGCGGGCTCGTCCGCCGACGCCGACCCCATGGGCTTCGCCGACAGCGTCCGCACCGCGCCGATGATGGCCGCGCGCCGGCTCGTGGTGATCCGCCAGGTCGAGGACGCCAACGTTGCGCTGCTCGAAGCCCTCCTCGTTTACGCCCAAGCCCCCGTCGACAGCACGGTGCTGGTCATCACCGGCGAGAAGTTCCCGGCGGCCGTCGGCGGGGCGGACCGCGGCGTGCGCATCCAGAACGCCGTGAAGAAGACGGGCGTGGTGTTGAAGCTCGAACTCGACGCCAGCGGACGTGCGGCGCTCGCTCGCGACCGCGCGAAAGAGATGGGCGTGAGCTTGGACGCCGCCTCGCTCAACCTGCTGCAAGCGCTGGCCGGCGACGACCTGTCGACCCTGCTCTCAGACGTCGAAAAGTGCGCCAACTTCGTCGGAGAGAAAGGGCGGGTGACCGAAGCGGTCGTTGACGAGGTCTGCGTCTCTACTGCGGACGCCGACTCCTGGGGGATCACCAACGCGATCATCGCGCGGGACAGGGACCGCGCGCTGGAGACGCTCCACCGGCTGCTCGAAGACGGCGAAGCCCCCCACAAGCTGCTCGGCGGGATCGCCTGGCAGCTGCGCCAGGTGCTCACCCTTCAAGACGGCCTACGCCGCAACATCCCAGAGGCCCAAATGGGCCTGCGGATGCACCCGCGCGCCGCGCAGTCCATCCGCGCGCTGGTGCAGAAGCGCCCGGTCTCGCCCTCCGCGGTGTTGGAGGAGATCGCGTCGGTGAACCGCGCGATGAACTCGTCACGCGCCGGCGACCGACGGGTGTTTGAGGCGTGGGTCGTCCGGCTCACCGAGCTCTGATCCGTTGTCGGAACGACGAAGAGCCCGGCGAGAGACCCCGCCAGGCTCAACGACGACCGGGGAGCCGGTCGGGCGCTACGGCCCTACTTGGGCTCGATCGCCTTGATCGCCTTGGCGAGGCGGCTGATCCGACGCGCGGCGTTCTTGCGGTGGATGACGCCCTTGCGAGCGAGCTTTTGGAGCTCGGACATCGTCGCGGGGAGCGAGGCCGTCGCCGCCGCGGCGTCGCCGCTCTCGATCTTCTCGCGGATGTCGCGAAGCTGGGTGCGCATGCGCGAACGCCCGGCGCGGTTGCGAGCGCGCGCTTCCTGACTGGTGCGAATGCGCTTGATCGCGTCCTTGTGATGAGCCATGTCGAAAATCTCCGTGAAGTTAGCCCGCGCGACTATCGCAGCGGCAAGCGATGTCAAGGCGACGCGCGCGCGCATGCTCGGTGAACCCGAACAAAAGTAGCCCGGCGACGATCCCAGGCCTTGTGCGAACGCAGGAATTTGATACGATTGACCTCCCCCCTGCCCTTTCCCGAGGGCACCCCCAGGCCTCCCATGCCCCTCGCGCTCGCGCACTCCGAGCCCAGGCTTGTCGCTCCCGCCGTTCACATCGGCGTCTACGACGGCCCGCTCGACCTGCTCCTCTTCCTGGTTCGCCGGGAAGGTGTCGATGTGCGCGCCATCCCCGTCGCCCGGATCTGCGATGCGTACCTGGCGGCGCTCCGCGACTCCGACGTCGTGGACGTCGATGAGGCAGGCGACTACCTCCTGATGGCGGCCACCCTGTGCCAGCTGAAGGTCCGCGAGCTGCTCCCGCGGACCCCGGGGCCGGCGGACGACGACGAAGAGGAGGGCGACCCCCGCGAACGCCTGCAGCGCCGCCTGCTCGAGTACGAGCGGTACCGGCAAGGCGCGCTCGACCTGGACGCGATGCCGCGGCTGGGGCGGGACGTCTTCACTCGCCCGCCGGTGCCGATCCTGCCGGAGGAGCAGCCGCTCGACACCGACCTGGACGCGTTTGGCCTGCTCCGCCTGTACTACGACCTCGCGGGCAAGCGCGCGCTCCCCGCGCCGGTGCACCAGGTCACGCGAGAGCCGATGCGGCTCGTCGACGTCGTCCGGGAGGTGCTCACCCACCTGTCGGACGGCACGGAGCACACGGTCGGGGAGCTGCTCGCGATCGCGGCCACCCGTCCCCGGAAGGTCTTCACCTTCCTCGCGTGCCTGGAGATGGCGCGGCGCGGCTATGTCGACATCAAGCAGCTCGTCCACCTCGGCTCGATTCGGATCCGTGCGCTTGTTCGGGCGGAGGACGTCGACACCCACGCGCTCGTCGAGGCTGACCTCGACCCGGTGAACGAGTGAGCGACGACGACGACGAGAGCGAGGAGGTCGACCTCCCGAACGTCGTCTCGCTGCGCCCTGGGGCTCCCGCGGAGCCGGTGACCGGCGCGCAGTGCCCACTGGACCGCATCGTCGCCGCCGTCGAGGCCTGCCTGTTCGCGGTCCCGGGTCCCGTCACGCTGCACCAGCTCTCGACGGCCCTCGGTCAACCCGAGCGCCATGTCAGCGGCGCGCTGGCCGCGCTCGAGCACCGCCTCCTGCACACGAACGCGGGCGTCCGCCTCGCCCAGGTCGGGGACGGCTGGCAGCTCCGGACGGACGCTCGGCTCGCCGTGTGGGTGGCGGCGCTGCGTGGCGGAAAGCCCTTCCGCCTCACGCGCGCGGCGAACGAGACGCTCGCTATCGTCGCGTTCCGACAGCCGGTCACGAAGGGCGTGCTGGACGACATCCGCGGCGTCGACTGCGGCGGCGTGCTCCGGATGCTGGCCGAGCGAGGGCTCGTGCGCGCGGACGGCCGCTCGGACGAGCCGGGGCGCCCGCTCGCCTGGGCGACCACGCCGGCGTTCCTTGAGCTCTTTGGCCTGCGGAGCCTGGCGGATCTGCCGACGCTGAAGGACCTGCGCGCCCTCGGGGATCCGGACGACGCCGCGGGGTATGGGACCGAGACCCCGGTAGCCGCCGAAGAGGTTGAGAGCCTGGCTCGCCTACTGCGCCCCGGCCCCCGGGACGTCGACGAGGACTAGCCCTGCGCGTGGCGCAATCCGTGGTAGTGTCCAGCCAGCTGCGATGAACCCAAAGCCCACCCTCGTCCAACCGCTGAACTCCGAGCACCAGCCAGGTCCGATGGAGGAGCAGTGGCAGAGCGCGACCGGCCGGTTCACGGGTTCGCAGCTCGCCGCTGCGCGCTGGGACAATCGGAACGAGGCCCGCCGTGGCCACCCTCGCGCCGCACGGCCCGACGAGAAGCGCCTGCGTGGGCTCGGATACACCGTGCACGCGATCGGCTCGCTCCAGGTCCTGAACACCCTGACGGAGTCCAACCCCGACCGCCCGCTCGGTGAGCAGCCGATCGGCCCCGGCGGGTACGACATCGTGTCGAGCGGCACGTTCCTGTACGAGGTGCGGACCCGCGGCGTGCGGGTCCCCGCAGGCCCGGTCGTTCGACGCGGCGCGCTCGACAGCTGGGGCGTAGAGAAGGGCCAGCGGCGGGGCGCGGTGGCCGTGCTCGCCGACGGCACGATCCGGATCGCACGGACGGGCGGGCGCGGGGGTACGCCGGGCATGTCGGCGCTGCAGGCCGCGTTCGGCTCGCCGGACAACGCTCTCGTGGACCTTTGCGGGGGTGGCGCGCTGCTGCTGGAGCGAGGCGCGGCCGTCCCGGGGAGCGACCTGCACGAGGTCCAGCGCTTCGAGAGCGGCGGCGGGGGGTTCGACGCCCCGCAGCTGAAGCTCGGGGTGCACCTCGCGCTCGGCATCTGCGACGGCACCGCCTGGTTCATCGTCGCGCACTCGCACACCGGCCTCTCGATCCAGCACGACATGCTGGCTACCGGCTTCGGCAGCCTGATCGTGTTCGACGGGGGCGCAGGGGGCTACGTCCGGGACGCGTTCGGCGCGCCGTACCTCGGCCGGGAGCAACAGGGTTTCGGCATCCGGATCGCGGGGTAGGGCAGCCCTTCAAGGGCCCGCCGCGGTCTCGTCCAACCGCCAGACACGCCAGCCCCGCGGGTGCCCGAGCGAGGTCCAGCCCGGCGGCGGCTTGCCAGACAGCAGCGGCTCCAGGCGCGGGGACGCCCGGCGGGTCCGCGACACGTCGAGGGCTAGCAGCGTCGACCCGCGCGCTACCATGTTGGCCTTCACCGAGTCCGGCGTGAGCGCCTGCGCCGGCCCGAGCGAGCTCAGCTGGACGCCACCGTCAATCCAGGCGCCGTCGACGCGGTAGAGCCACGCGGATGTCGTGAACACTGGCCCCGGCGGCTCGCCGGTGAGGAGCTCGGCCACGAGGCCGGCGCGGCTGGCCTCCTCGTCGTTCTCGGCTGGGATCGTCGCGTTGACGAGCCCGATCCCGAGCGCGACGACGAGGGCGAGCCGGTCGCGCAGCAGCCACGCGGCGCCGCAACCGGCACAAGCGGAGATCGGCAACGCGAGCCGACCGTTCGCGAAGCCGAGCCCGAGCCCGGCGGCGTGGAGCGCCAAGTAGCCGAGGATCCCCAGCGCCAGCCGATCGCGACGGACGGCGCCATGCGCCAGGCCCGCTACGCCAACGGCGACCGCCGGCTCGTGAAGCCCGCTCGACAACGCGTGCACCACCCCCGCCGGCCAGCGGGACAGCGTATCCAGCGTCAACAAGGAGACGGCGTGCCCAGCCCCGATAGCCATGTTCTCAGACTGGTCCGGAAAGGGCGAGGCCCCGGTGAGCAGCGCCATCAGCCAGTGCGGCGACGTGACGACGGCGAGCGTAGCGAGCGTCCACCCACGCCGGGCGGACAACAGCAAGACGACCGGCACGGCAGCGATCGCGGTGTACCGGACGAGCACCGCGAGCCCGACGAGCGTAGCGGCCAGCCGGGGCCGGTGGGCCAGCAGGATCGCGGAGAGCGCCAGCGCGCACGCGGGGGCGTCCGTGCCTTCGGTGCTCGCGCTCACCAGCACGGCGTGCGAGGACAGGACGAACAGGGCTGCCCCGGCGCCGAGCTGGGACGCCACCGCGTACGCGAGCCAACCAGCGGACAGCACCGAGAGCACCTTCCCGACCACGAGCGCGTGGCCCGCCGCGAGCACCAAGCCGGTGAGCACCGCCGGGTACCCGACCGGGTACAGCGGGTCGACCACGTGCTCGCCGCGCGCCAGCTCCTGCGCGCGCTCGGAGAAGCGGATGAAGTCCACGAAACGCAGCCCCGGATGCTGCGCCGCGAGCGCGCCGAACACCGCGAGGCACACCACCGAGACGACGGCGGACGCCTGGATCGACGCGGGGCGGGGCTCGGGCAGCAAGGCTCGAACCCGGGCCCACGTCCCTGTCACGGCCCTCGCAGCTGGAAGCAGCTCTTGATCGCCTCGTCGAGGTTGGGCAGCGACGGCCCGAGGGTGGCGTGGGCGATCCGCGCGCGGGTGACCGCGCTGTCGCAGTCCCCCTCGGCCGCGTAGAGCGAGGCGAGCACCAGGGCGGCGCTCGCCTCGTCCGTGGGCGAGCCGCCCGAGAGCTGCATCCCCGCCTCGGCGTACACGATGCCCTCGTCCACCTCGCCGGCCTCGGCCCGGGCGAGCGCCAGCTCGACGAGCGCCGGGCCCCCGAGCGTGCCGGCCGTGAGCCCAGCGACCGGCGCCGCGCGCAGCCCGAGCCCCAAGATCAGCGCCAGCGGCGGGCCAACGAGCCAGTACCGTCGCCGCTGCCCCCCGCGGAAGCACGCCCAGCCGGCCGCGGCCAACCCGACGCCGCCGACCACCCACTGCACCGCGCCGAGCGGGTTGAAGTCGCCCCAGCACCCGGCCATCCCCGCGCCCCACAGCGCGGCGACG
The DNA here is from genome assembly GCA_943328795.2 of Bifidobacterium breve. Taxonomy (GTDB): domain Bacteria; phylum Myxococcota_A; class UBA796; order UBA796; family SXON01; genus CAIUMM01. The sequence goes on along the minus strand of CALQBK020000019.1, from coordinate 25,765 downwards.
AGCCACACCCGGGGCTCCCCGCACGCGCCGGCCGCGAGCCCGCCTACGAACGGGAGCCCGCTGAACGCGTACGGCACCCACGCAGCGCCGGGGAGCAGCGCCCGCGCCGCGGCGATGGCCTCGGACTCGCTCACCGCCGCACCGCGTCTGCGATCTCGCTCGCGAGCGCGCCGACCCGCAGCGACCGCCCGGCAGCGAGGTGCATGCTCACCGCCATCCGCGCGGCGCGCTCGACGTCCTCGACCGAGGCCGGGCGCAGCGACGCCAGCAGCGCCCCGCAGATCCCCGCCAGCACGTCGCCGCTGCCGGCTGTCCCGAGCGTAGCGCAGCGGCCCTCGAAGACCGTCGGGACGTCGCCCGTGACGAGCGGACACTCGCCCTTCAGCACCGCGGCGGTCCGGGCCCCCCGCAAGCGGCCGGCGATCCCGAGGCGGTCATCGTCCACGTCGGCGCGGGAGACGCCGAGCCACGCGGCCGCCTCGCCGGCGTGGGGCGTCAAGAGCCGCAAGCCAGCCGGCTCGACGCTCGCGAGGCCCTCGATGCGCAGCGCGTCGGCGTCCACCACCATCGGGAGCGGGCTCGTCGCCCACAAGCGGCGGAGCTCGGCGTCCCGTCCACGACCCACCCCCGGCCCCACGACGATCGCGTCGAAGCGCCCCTCCCCCGGCAGCCCCGGCGCGATCATCACCTCGGCAGGCAGACCCGGGTACGCGGCGGCGCTCCCGAACAGCGTCACCAGCCCGGCACCCGCCCGCATGACGCCCCGGCAGCACAGCACCGCGGCCCCCAGCGTGCCCTCGGCGCCCGCGATCACAGCGACGTGGCCCCGGTCCCACTTGTTCGCCGACGCCCCGAGCGGCGGGGCCGCTACGGAGACCTCCAGCCTGGCCACGGGGACGCCCCTCGCGCCACCGAGGTCGAACCCGATGTCGACGAGATCCCAGTCGCCCTCCCACCGCGCCCGCCCGCCCGCCGAGCCGCTGGTCCCCCAGCTCCCCGCAAACAAGAAGGGCTTCGCGCGCCCGATGGTCACGACGCGATCCACCCGGGCCGGGCACACCCCGACGACACGGCCGGTGTCAGCGTCAACGCCGGTCGGCACGTCCACTGCGACGAGGCGGGCGTTCGCCCAGCGGCTCCAGCCGAAGTCCGGCGTGCCGGGGCGCTGGCCGGTCCCGAACACCGCGTCGACGACGATGTCGGGCGCCGCGAGGTCCCCGAGCAAGCCGAACCGCTCGGCAAGATCGTGGAAGACGCGGCACGAGGGCGACTGCGGGGGGAGCGCCGCGAGGCACCGCACGTCCCAGCCGGCGAGGGCGAGGTGCCGCGCGATCACGTAGCCATCCCCGCCGTTGTTCCCGCCGCCGCACACGACCAGGGCGGACGGGCGATCGAGGCCGAGGGTGGCCGACCAAGCGCGGATCGCGTCGGCGACGCCGTGCCCGGCCTGCTCCATCAGCACGAGCTCGGGCACCCCCACGCCGTCGATCAGCATCCGGTCCACGGCGCGGACCCCCGCGGCCGACTGGACCCAGCCAGGACGGCGCGGGGAGCTCACGCGAGGAGCTCCAGGTAGCGTCGGACGCTGGTCTCGAGCCCGAGGAACACGGCGTCCGCGATCAGCGCGTGGCCGATGTTGTACTCCTCGATCTCGGGCGCAGCGACAGCGAGGGCGCGGAGGTTGTGCAGCGTGAGCCCATGCCCAGCGGCCACCGCCAGGCCGAGGCTACGGGCCCGCTCGGTCGCGCGCGCCAGGCGGCCGAGCTCTCGCCCGCCCTCCTCGGCGTACCGGGCGGTGTTCAGCTCCACCATGTCGACGCCGGGGATCGCGCTGGCGTCCACCTGCGCAGTGTCGGGGTCGATGAACAGCGCGGTGTGGATGCCCGCTGCGTGCAGCCGCGCGCAGAAAGCGGCCACGACGTCTGCCTGGCTGGCGACGTCGAGCCCGCCTTCGGTGGTCACCTCCCCCGGCCGCTCGGCGACGAGCGTGACGCGGTGTGGCCGCGTGCGCAGCAGGATCTCCTCCATCTCGCTCGTCGTGGCAGCCTCGACGTTCAGCAGCGTCTGGACGCTCTCGGCGAGGCGCACGATGTCGCGCTCCTGGATGTGTCGCCGGTCGCCGCGGATGTGCACCGTGATCTGCGAGGCCCCGGCGCGCTCAGCGACCAGCGCCGCCGCCAGCGGATCCGGGTACCGGGCCTGGCGCGCTTGGCGGAGGGTCGCGACGTGGTCGACGTTCACGCCGAGCCGGCGGTGGGAGATTCCGTTCATAGCTGCTTTCCTTTCAAGAGTTGGACGAGGTCGGCCAAGCCAGAGTCGGCCTCCCGCTCTACCTCGTGCTCGACCATCACCCGGATGATCGGCTCGGTCCCGCTCGGGCGGACCACGACGCGACCTCCGCGGACAGCGATCGCGTCGGCGGTCGGCGCGACGAGGGCAGCGACAGCGGGCTTTAGGCCGGCGTCGCCGATGGTCACGCCGTGCGCGTCGGCGACGCGTACGCTCGCGTGGCGCTGGATGGCCGGGCGGTACTCGGCGACCCGCGCGCGCAGGCGATCGACGCCGATGCCGAGCACCCGGGCGGCGGTGAACAGCCCGCAAGACCCAACAGGGTCGTCCGCCTGGCCCCGGAACATCAGGTGGCCGCTGGGCTCTCCGCCAAAGCGGGCGTTGTTGGCCACCATGCCGTCCCACACCTCGGCGTCGCCCACCGCTGTCCGCACGAAACGCACGCCGGCAGCCTCCAGGCCGCGCTGCAAGCCGAGGTTCGACATGATCGTGCCAATCACCACGTTGCCCGCGCCGAGGCCCTCCGCGAGCGCCCACAACATCGCGTCGCCGTCCATCGTGACCGCAGCTCGGCCCGTGCGCAGCGTGATCGCGAGGCGGTCGCCGTCCCCATCCACGGCGATTCCGACGTCGGCGTCGTGTTGAACGGCCGCCGCGGCGAGCACGTCAGGGTGGGTCGCACCGCAGTCCTTGTTGATGCGCGCGCCGTCGCCCGTTCCGATCGCGGTGACCCGGGCCCCGGCTGCGCGGAGGCGCTCGGGCCCTACGTCGTGGCAGGCGCCATTCGCCCCGTCGAACACGACGTGCACGCCGTGGAGGTCGAGGCCCGCGCAGGGCTGCCACGTCCCGAGGTCGGGCGCGGGGAGACAGCGCCCGCGCGGACCGCCAGAGACAGGGGTTGCGCTCCGCGCGAGCTCGGCCTCGATCCGCGCGCGCACCTGTGCGTTCGCCTTCTCGCCGCCGCGCATCAGCACCTTCAGCCCATTGTCCGCGGCGAGGTTGTGCGACGCGGTGACCATCACGCCGCCGGCGTAGCCCCGCTCGCGGACGACCCAGCCGAGCGCGGGGGTCGGCGCGATCCCGAGGTCAACGACGTCGGCCCCGCCTGCGAGCGCGCCCGCGATGACCGCCTGGGCGAGCGCCGGGCCAGAAGGGCGGGTGTCCCGGGCCACGGCGAGCACGCCCGGGCCGAGCGCCTGTGCCGCCCCGAAGCCCACCCACCAGGCGAGCGCGCCGTCGATCTCAACCCCGACGCGCCCGCGGACGCCGTCCGTTCCAAACACAACGCTCATGGCACCACCTTCGCGACAACGTGCACCGTGGCCGGTTCGACGCGGGAGACGCGGACCGGCGACTCTACGCCGAGCACCTCGAACCGCAGGCCGTCCGGCCCGTCCCGCGCGTCGCCCTCGGGCTCTGTGAAGTCGTCGGGCGCGTAGACCATCACCGAGATGGCGTCGGGCTTCAGCGCGCCGACCATGGCCTCGGGGCCCTCCACCGTCACGTTGAGCACGTTCGAGCTCGCGACATAACGCTCCCCCCGGACCACCACGGGCACCGAGTCGAACAGCCGCTCGCGGATCGTGGAGGACACGTGGATGCTCACGGCGATCGGGCCAGGCCGCACGACCCGCATGGCGCTGCTTTTTGAGAGCCCGAGCCCGACCTCGAGATCGGCGTCCTCGTGAAGCCCCGTCACGTCGACGTCCTCGGTGGTCACCTCGGTGAGCGCGCGCACCAGCTTGGCCGGCCCGCTGATGTCGACGTGGTCCGGCGAGACGGTCACCTGCTTGACCACGAAGCCCTCCGCCGGATCCCCCTTCAACAGCGGCGTGACCTTGACCCGCCGCTTCAGCATCCGGTCGAGCTCGACCCGCAGCGTCCCGGGGTTTATCGAGACGACGCGCACCTCCGACGGCAAGCCGCGGATCGGGCGGTCGGCCAAGTCAACCGTCGCGTCGCCCTCCCGCGCGCCCGAGAGATCGATGGGCAGCACCAGGTCGACAGGGCGCATGTTCCGCATCAACGCTTGAACGCCTGCGACGGTCACCGTCGCCGACTCAAGCGGGGTCTCCACCGCGACCAGGCCGTCCGGCATCGTCCACTCGATCCGCACGCGCACGTGCTCCTCGACGATCTGCTCTGACTGGACGTACGCCCACGTGAGCATCGCGAAGCAGAGCGTGATGAGCTTGTACGGCCAATTGTCGAACAGCAGCGCGCGCAGCTCGTCGAGCGCCATGGCCTTGCGCGAGGTGGTGGTCACGAGGTCGCCGCCTTCGGCCGACGCGCGTCCGCCTGGAAGAAGTCGAGCAGCCGAAGCCGCAGCTCGTTGCCGTCCGCGACCGGGATCACCTCGCCGGCGACCACGACCGCGACGGTGCCTCGCTCCTCGGAGACGATGACCACGACGGCGTCGGTCTCCTCGGTGAGCCCGATCGCCGCCCGGTGGCGCGTGCCGTAGAACCGCGACACCTCCCGCGAGAGGCTCAGCGGCAAGAACACCTTCGCGGCGACGAGCCTGCCCTGCTGCACCACCACGGCGCCGTCGTGCAACGGCGACGTGGGGTGGAAGATCGCGAACAACAGGTCGCCCGAGACCCGCGCGTCGAGCCGCTGGCCGGAGTCGGCGTAGTCATCGAGGCTCGCTTGCCGCTCGAGCGCGATCAACGCCCCGATCCGGCGGCTCGCCATCTGGAACGACGCGCGGATGATCTCCTCCGTCGCGCCGGTGTCGGGCTTTCCCTTGAAGCTCGGAAAGAGCCGCACGCCCGCGGTCGCGAGCCCGCGCTTGATGTCCGCCTGGAACAAGATGATCACCGCCAGCACGATGTAGACGAAGAAGTTCTCCAGCATCCAGTGGAGCGCGTAGAGCTGGAAGCGCCCGGACACGAAGAAGACCACGAGCACGACGAGCAGCCCGAGGAGGCTCTGGATCGCGCGCGTGCCGCGCAGGAGCAGCAGGATGCGGTACAGCAGGAACCACAGCAGCGCGATGTCGAGCGCGTCGCTCCAGCGGAGGTTGTCGAACCAGGCGAGGACGGCGCTCACTGCGGCTCCAGCGCAGCGGCGACCAGCAGCGCGTCACGGGTCGCCGCGACGTCGTGGACGCGGACCCACGCGACGCCCGCGCGCCGGGCGTGGATGGCAACGGCGAGCGAGCCGGGCAGGCGGTCTCCGGGATCGGCGCGGCCGGTGATGCCGCCCAGGAACGACTTCCGCGAGGCGCCGACGAGCACCGGGAGGGCCGTCCGCGGGACCCGCTCCGGGAGCTCCCGCAGCACGTCGAGCGAGTGGGCGGCTGTCTTCGCAAACCCGATCCCCGGGTCGAGCACCAGCTTGTCCCGGCGCACCCCGGCGTCCACGGCCCGGGCCGCCAACGCGTCCAGCTGGCCCCACACCTCGCTGCACACATCCGCGTACTGCGCCAGCGCGCGCATCGTCTGCGGCGTCCCCCGGTTGTGCATCAGCACGTACCGGCAGCCGGCTTCGGCGACGGCGGCCAGCACGTCGGGGTCGGCCCCGGCCCGCTGATCGTTCACCGCGCACGCCCCGGCGGCCAGGGCCGCGCGCGCGACCTCGCCCCGGGACGTGTCCACCCACACGTCGAGGCCGCGCAGCGCCTCGACCACCGGGATCACGCGGTCCAGCTCTTCCTGCACGCCGACGTCCGCCGCCCCGGGTCGGGTCGACACCCCGCCGACGTCCACCGCGTGCGCGCCGTCCGCGATCATCCGCTCCGCCAGCCGCACGGCCTCCGCGACGTTCGGTCGCCCGCCCGCGCGGAGCACCCGCCCCCCGTCCGAGAACGAGTCCGGCGTGATGTTGAGGATGCCCAGGATCTGCATCAGGCCCCCTCGACCCCCGCCGGGTTCAGCGCGTCCACGATGCGCTCGAACTCGTTCCCGTCGATCGTCTCGCGCTCCAACAGCACCTGCGCGACCTTGTGGAGCACGTGCAGGTTGCCGACCAGGAGCTCCCTCGCCCGCGCGTACCCGTCGGTCAGGAGGCGCTTGACCTCGTCGTCGATCCGCTGCGCGGTGGCCTCGGAGTAGTCTTGGGAGCGGCGCGAGTACTCCCGGCCGAGGAAGCTGCTCTCCTCCCGCTCGCCGAGCACGACAGGGCCGAGCGCCTCGCTCATCCCGAGCTCGCAGACGATCGCCTGGGCGATGCGCGTCGCGCGCTTCAGGTCGTCCGACGCCCCGGTGTCGTAGGTGCCGAAGATCACCTCCTCGGCCGCGCGACCGCCCATGAAGATCACGATCATCGTATTGAGCTTCGTGAACGTCTGGTTGCTCGCCTCCTCCAGCGGGCTGAACTGGGTCACCCCCAGGGTGCGGGAGCGGGGCACGATCGAGATGCGGTTCACCGGGTCGGCCTCTGGCAAGAGGCGGGAGACCAGCGCGTGCCCGGCCTCGTGGTACGCCGAGTGCTTCCGTTGGTCGTCGCTGATGACGAGCGAGCGGCGCTCGGCGCCCATCGCGACCTTGTCCTTCGCGGACTCGAGGTCCGCCATCTCGACCTTGCGCTTGTCGTGGCGGGCGGCGAGGAGCGCGGCCTCGTTCACCAGGTTCTCCAAGTCGGCCCCCGAGAACCCGACGCACGCCCGCGCCAGGCGGTCCAGGTCCACGTCTGCCGAGAGCGGCACGCGCCGGGCGTGAACGGCCAGGATCCCGGTGCGCCCGCGCACGTCCGGTGAAGCGACGACCACCCGGCGGTCGAAGCGCCCGGGGCGGAGCAGCGCGGGGTCCAGCACGTCCGGGCGGTTTGTCGCGGCGACCAGGATGACGCCTTCGGTGGAGTCGAACCCGTCCATCTCGACCAACAGCTGGTTCAGCGTCTGCTCGCGCTCGTCTTGCCCGCCGCCCATCCCGTTTCCGCGGTGGCGCCCGACCGCGTCGATCTCGTCGATGAAGATGATGCACGGGGCGTGCTTCTTCGCCTGCTCGAACAGGTCACGAACCCTGCTAGCGCCCACCCCGACGAACATCTCGACGAACTCGGAGCCCGAGATCGAGAAGAACGGCACCCCCGCCTCCCCCGCGACGGCGCGCGCCAGCAGCGTCTTCCCGGTGCCGGGGCCGCCCATCAGCAGCACGCCCTTCGGGATCCGGCCGCCGAGGCGCGTGAACTTGCGCGGGTCCTTGAGGAAGTGGATGATCTCCTCCAGCTCCTCCTTCGCCTCGTCCGCGCCCGCTACGTCCGCGAACGTGACCCGCTTCCCTTGCTCGCCCTGCAGCCGAGCCTGAGTCTTCCCGAAGCTCATCGCGCGCCCGTTGCCCGCCTGCACTTGGCGCATGAACACCATGAACATCGCGACGACCGCCACCAGCATCGCGAACTCGAACGCGGCGTCGATCCACATCCCGTCGCTCGCGGCCTCGTAGTTCGGCGTGATGCCGTTCTTCGCGAAGAAGGCCTCGTAGTACTCCGACTCTCCCGGCCCCGTCGACGTGAACCGGCTCCCGTCGGTGAGCGTCCCGCTGATGTCGCCCCCCTTGAGGGTGAGCCCCTGGACCTGCTGCTGCTCGACGAGCTTGACGAGCTCCGAGAACGTGACCTGCCGCGCGGGGCGCAGCCCCTGCTGGTTGAGCGCCACGAACACCACCACCACCGACAGGAGGAGGAAGACCACGATCATCAACGTGCGGTTCCGCATGGCGCGGGTTCTGTCCTGGTGCGGGGTTCAGACCGACCGTTGTATCCCGAGGACCCTCCAGTTACGACGGCGCAGCCCCGCCGCCCGTGTTCCCCTCCCCGCCAGCCCCCGAGCCCCTAGAAGCGGCGCTGTACTACGAGTGCGCGGGGCCCGTCGTCACCGCGCTGGTGCCGATCGACGGCAGCGACGGCGTGTCGCCGGACGCCGTGCCGTACATGGTGGTCGACACGTCGTGCGGCACGGGCATCGTCGAGGTCACGCTCTCGCAGGACGGCGGCGGGCTGCACGGCATAGGCGTGGACGTTGTCCTGGGCGGCCTGTACCCGCTGGAGGGGCTGGAGCTCGAGGCCAACGCGACCTACACCCTGCAGGCGACGGGCGCGTACGCAGTCTTTCAGACAGGCGACGGGCCGGTGCTCCCGCTCGACGGCGAGCCTACGGTCGATGTCGCCGGCTCGACGCTGTCGGGCAAAAACGCCACGGTGAGCCTCGAGGTGGTCACGGCTCCCGATCCGTTCGGCGCGCCGTTCACGCTCTCTCGCGACGGCGACCTTGTCCGCGCGGGCGTAGACGACCAGGTGCTGCTGGACGAGTTCACCGCTAGCAACCACTCCGACGCCTGCTACACGCTGAACCAGTACCTCGGCGACGGTAGCGCGCTCAGCGCCGGCCCCGCGTGCACGACCCTGGAGCGCACTGGCTGCGCGACGACGCCCGCCGCGGCCTCCTGGCTGTCCGGCTTCGCCGGCCTCGTCGCCCTGCTGGCCCGGCGTCGGCCTCGGTGACCGCGAGACGTCCTTTCACCAGGGCGAAGGCTTGTAGTCCTTCAGGAACTGGCCCCACGTGTGCTGCCCCGTGTTCAGGCCTACGAAGTACGGGTCCAAGATCCGGGCCGCGCCGTCGATGATGTCCAACGGCGGCTGGAACCCCTCCTCGACCTTGCGCTCTACGTGCGCAGCGGGGTCCTCGTCGGTCACCCAGCCGGTGTCGACGGCGTTCATGTAGATGCCGTCCTTGCGGTAGTCGGGCGCGGAGGTGCGCGTGAGCATGTTCAACGCGGCCTTCGCCATGTTCGTGTGCGGGTGTCGGTCCGTCTTGGTCGTCCGGTAGAACTGGCCCTCCATCGCGCTCACGTTCACGATGTGGCGGTCGCCGGTGTTGCCGCGCAGCAGCAGGGGCTTCAGCTTGCTGTTCAGGATGAACGGCGCGATCGCGTTGACCAGCTGCACCTCGAGCAGCTCGTCCGTCGGGACGTCCGCGAGCTTCAAGCGCCAGCTGTTCATCGTGCGGAGGTCGACCTGCTGCAGGTCCTCGTCGAGCCGCCCGGCCGGGAACAGCGCGTCCGGCGGCGGGAACAGGTCCGCCCCCTCTCCGCCGTCACGGGCGATCGCCGCGACGGGGTGCAGGTTTGACGCCTCGGCGAGCAGTGCGCGCTCCGCCGGGGCGAGCTGCGCGCGGTCCAGCTCCTCGAGCGGCTTCAAGTGCTGGTAGAACCCGGGAGGTCGGCGAACCGTCTGGCACGCGTTGTTGATCAGCAGGTCGAGCTGCGGGAGGGTGTCGCACAGGTGCTGGCAGAACCGCTCGACCGTCGGCGCGTGTCGAAGGTCCAAGCCGTGGATCTGCAGGCGGGACGCGAACGTCGCGAGGTCCGGCTCGGCGGCGAAGCGGCGCGCGGCGTCGTGGGGGAAGCGCGTGGTGACCACCACGCGGGCGCCGGCTCGCAGCAGGGCGATGGCGCACTGGAAACCGATCTTCAGCCGGCCGCCGGTGACCAGGGCGACGCGGCCGGTGACGTCCGCCGTCTGGCTGCGCTTCCGGTAGCTGAAGTCCCCGCAGGAGGTGCACATCGCGTCGTAGTACGCGTGGAGCTGGGTGTAGGGCTCCTTGCAGACGTAGCAGGCGCGGGCGCGGTTCAAGCGCGGGGGATCGGCGGGGGCCTCGCCGTCGGCGGCGTCCGTGGTGCCCGGCGGCAGGCGCTCCAGCCAGAGCGGCGTGTAGACGGGGGCCTGGCGCTGTCGGCGGAGCCCGCTCGTGTCGACCATCGCGCGGTCCTCCTCCACCTCGGCCCGCTTCCTCGCCTTGCGGTGGGCGCGGCCCGAGGCGGTCACCACGTCGCGCCCGGGTCGCGACACGCGCCCCGCGGCGATCAACAGCCGCAAGCGCGTCGACTCCGGGATCGTCGCGAGCAGCAGCGGGTCGGCGACCAACGCGTCGAGGACCGTCAACGCGGTCTCGGCGTCGGCCGGCTGGAAGGGGGCGACAGGCATCGCGCGCCCTACCACACCGCGACCCGCGCGTCGCGCACCGGCGTCGCGTGCCGAGCGGACATCGACGAAAACCGCCTGCCGACCGCATCCCCGTTTCATGGCATGATGGTTGCAACGCCAACTGGCAACACGAGGCCCGCATGCTCTCCTTGCTCCTGCTCTCCCGTCTTGCAAACGCTGCCCCCGCGATGGACACCGCCTCGGGCGACGTCTTCTGCTACGGCGCGTACCCGACCGACCTCGTGCCCCAGGACGGCAGCGAGGATGTGCCCCCGGCCACGGTCCCCGCGATGCTGGTCAACGCAGACTGCGGCGCGTCCGACATCACCGTGACGCTCACGCCCGACGCCGGGCCCGCGACGACGCTCGTGGTGAGCCCCAGCACGACGGGCGTCTACTGGCTGTCCGCGCTCGTGCTCGCGCCGGACACCACCTACGTTTTGACCGCCACCCAGGTCGATTTTGGCGCGCTGTCGAGCACGTTTCGCACGGGCAGCGACGGGTTCGCCGTCTCCGGCGCGCCGGGCCTCGTCATCGACGGCGCCAGCCTCCCCGCCGACAGCGACGTCGCCAGCGTCGCCGTCACGCGCACGCTGGTCCCCGACCCGGCGGGCGCGATCTTCACGCTCCTGCGCGACGGGGTCGCCATCACCAGCGGCCTCGGCAACGGCTCCACCGTCGACTCGTTCTACGCCGAGGACGGCCAAGAGGCCTGCTACGCGGTCACCCAGTACCTGGGCGACGGCTCTGAGCTCGGGACCTCCCCCGAGGCGTGCGTCACGCTCGTGAAGGACGCGCCCACCTCGAAGACCGGCTGTGCGTCGGCCTCGGCGGCGCCCTCGGCGATCGCGGCGCTGGCCGGGCTCGGAGCTGCGCTGGCCACGCGGCGCCGGCGCGCGTGATGTTCGCCACGGCGTTGCTGACGGCGCTCCTCGGCTGCACGGGCCCGGGGTCGTACGCCCCGGGCCCGTGCGACGACGTGAACGCTGCGCTCGGCATCACCGTGTGCTTGCACAGCATCCCGGACAACCCCACCTGGAACGTGATCGCCGGGCCCGCCGCAACCGACGACGTGGTGCGGCTCGCGTCCTACATGACGCCCGCGCAAGACGACGCGCCGCTGCCTACGCTGTTCGTGAACCAGAACATCTTCCCGCTCCACTACGACATGCTCACCCAGGCGTTCCCCGACCTCTACGCGGGGCTCACCTGGGACGAGTACGGCACGATGGTGACCGACGGCGCAAACCGGACGTACTACGCCGGGGACATCAGCGAGCGCCAGGACGCCGACGGCACCACCTGGTACAGCTTCATCGTGTGGGAGAAGCCCGCTGACGCGACCACCACGCCTACGCTGGCCCAGGTGACCGAGGCCTGGACGGCGCTCACCGAGCGCTTCCAGGTCGCCGACCTGGTGTACGTGCCGTACACCGAGACGCAGGAGGCGACGGCCGCGACCTGGGTCAACGCGCCGTTCGAGATCCGAAACGTCGACAGCGACGTGAGCTACGAGCCCTACACCGAGGCCACCGGCTACGGCACCGTGCGGATGTACACGCTGGACGAGCTCGACGCCGCGACCGAGGCCGGGGACTATGGCTACCAGGACGTGCTGGTGCTCGACGAGGCCCCGCTCGACCTGGAGCGCGTGGTCGCTGGGGTGGTGACGGGGACGCGCCAGGGGGCGCTCTCGCACGTCAACGTCCGCGCCGCGGCCCGGGGCACGCCGAACTGCTTCATCGCGGACCCGTTCACGACGCTGGCGAGCTGGGAGGGGCAGCTCGTCCGGTTCACCTGCGGCGCCGAGGACTGGTCGATCAGCGCCGCGACCGAGGAGGAGGCGCAGGCCTGGTGGGACGCCATCCGGCCGGACCCGGTGAGCATCCCCACGCCCGACATGGAGTGGCAAGCGCTCGAGCCGCTGCTGGAGGCGCCGACAGGCACCGAGGGCGAGCGAGCCACCAACCTCGCGCGCTACGGCGCGAAGGGGTCGAACCTCGCGACGCTCTACCAGCGCATCCCGTCGGAGTACCAGCTCCCGGGGTTCCTCGTGCCGTTCTACTACTACGACCAGTTCATGCGCTCCCACACGTGGACCGTGGACCTCGGTGCGGGAGAGATGGAAGCGACGTTCCAGGACACCCTCGACGCCTGGCTCGCGGACACGACCTTCCGGTCGGACGCCGGCGTGCGGCGGGAGAAGCTCCAGGCGCTGCGGGACGCGATCATGGCGTCGGACGTGGACGCGGAGACCATCGCAGCGGTGGTCGACGAGGCGCGGATCGTGCACGGCGACGACACCGTGATGCTGCGGTTCCGCTCGAGCTCGAACGCCGAGGACGCGCTGGAGTTCTCGGGCGCCGGGCTCTACACGAGCGAGTCGGCGTGCGTCGCGGACGAGGTGGACGGCGACGCCACGGGCCCGTCGCTCTGCGACCCGGACAAGGACGACGAGCGCACCGTGACCGCCGCGCTGACGACGGTGTGGGCGTCGCTTTGGACGATGGGCGCGTTCGAGGAGCGCGACTGGTACGGCATCGACCACGGGCTGACGGCGATGGGCGTGCTCGCGTACACGCGTGTGGAGGACGAGCAGGCGAACGCGGTGGCGTTCACCGGGAACCCGGGGGCGGAGGACGACCGCTTCTTGGTGGAGGCGCAGGTGGGCGAGTACGACGTCGTGTCAGCGCCCGCCGGGGTGTACCCGGAGACAACGCTGGTCACGATCACCGACGGCGAGGTCACCAAGATCCTGCGGGTGGACACCTCGAGCGAGCGCGAGTCCGGCGAGTGGGTGCTCGACGACGCCGAGGTGACCGAGCTCTCCGAGCTGCTCTCGGAAATCCAAGACACGTTCCCGCTCGACGTCGAGGCGCCAAGCGGGACGACGATCTTGCTCGACACCGAGTGGAAGGTCGAGGCGGACGGCCAGCTGATCATCAAGCAGGTCCGCCCTTTCCTCCGCGACGACGACGCGCTCCTGGGCACCTGACCGGGGCCTCTACAGCGAGGCCATCCCCGCGACCTCGGTCATCTCCTCCTCGACGTCCACCGCGTTGGACGCCTGCCACACGGACAGGTCCAAGCAGGCGCCCCGCAGCTCGTGGACGGCCTTCGCCAGCTCGCCGCAGCCCGCGCGGTCGGTGCACTCCATCGCCGCCTCCACCCGGGCGGTCGCCTGCCGGAACCGCAGGTCCTGCGCCGCGCTCGGCACCGAGCACGCCATCTCGACATCGCCGGGCTCGCCTTGCGCCACCGCGGTGCTCACCACCGCGTCGAAGTGCCGCTGCTCGTTCTGCTGCGCGAACCAGCCGACATCACCCGGGTGCGCGGGCAGCTGCGTCGCGGTGGTAGGGTCCGCCAGCTCCAGCCGGTACGCGTCCTGCCAGGTCTCTGCGGGGCCGAGGAAGAGTGCGAAGAAGAGTGCCATGGTGTACCTCGAAGGGGTTTGGGGGAGATGCCTTGGAGTAAAGCAACCGCCGTGCCAAGCCTAAATCGAAGGACGAAAAGTAAACTATCGGCGTTTTACCTACTCCAAACCCGAACACGCCGTAAACATTCGAACGAACATTCGCGCCACGGACGAACATGATTGCGTGAGTCAGGCCCCGATAGAACGATTCTCAGTCTCTGAGCTGCGTGACATCCGGAGCGCGGACCAGGGCGCGGACCGCCGACGGGCTGTCGGGCATGTCCAGGTCGTCCAGCACGCGATTCCTGCGCTCGGCCCCGCAGGCGGCGCAGCGGTAGACGATGTCGAGGCTCTTGTCCCCGGGGTGCAGCGCGACGGGCACCAGCAGCCCGCCGCACGTGGCGGCGCGGTCCCCCGGGACGACGTCGACGTGGCGCGAGTGCAGGCACCACGGGCAGTGGTCCCGCGGCCGCTTGCCGCCCAGCGGCACGGCGCGAGCGCAGTGAGAGCACGTGAACGCCTCGTCCCGCGCGATGGGGTTCGTGCGCACCTGGGCGTCCGCCGCGCGGTCGAGCACGAGCCGCACGAGCTTCTTGCCGGGCAGATCAGGGGCCACCGTCACGCCGCGGGCCTCCGCGCGCGCCACCCACGTCGCCCGCAACGCCGGATCCGCGTCGAGCTGCGCCCCGAGCGCCTTGATCGCGCCACGGGACGTGGGATCGCTCATGCCCTACGCCCGAGCACCTCGGCATACACGCGCTCGTAGGCGGCCGCGCTGCGCGTCCAGCTCCAGTCTTGGCGCATCCCGCGCTGCTGCATCGCCGCCCATGCCTCCGGGAACTTCCACCACGTCAAGAGCGCCCACCCCATCGCGTCGACGAACGACTCCACGCTGAAGTGCCGGAACGCCCAGCCGGTTCCCCGGTCGCGCGCCGGGTCCAGCGTCTCCACCGTGTCCGCCAGGCCCCCGGTGGCGTGCACGATGGGCACCGTGCCATACCGCAGCGAGTAGAGCTGGTTGAGCCCGCACGGCTCAAACCGCGACGGCATGAGGAACAGGTCTGCCCCCGCCTCGATGCGGTGCGCCAGCGCCTCGTTGAACCCCACCCAGCCGCGCGCCTTCTCCGGGTTCGCCCACTCCATCTCGCGCATCTGCTGCTCGAGCGCCTTGTTGCCGCTGCCCAGCAGGACGAGCTGGATGTCCTGCTGCATCAGCCACGGCAACGCCTGCATCACGAGGTCCACGCCCTTCTGCGGGTCCAGCCGCGCGATGAGCGCCAGGATCGGCACGTCCCGTTGAGCGAGGCCGAGCTCGCGCTGCAACGCGCGCTTGCACTCCAGCTTCCCAGCGAGGTCGTCCGCGGTGAACGTGCGCGCGAGGTTCACGTCCGTCGCGGGGCTCCAGTCCTCGCCGATGCCGTTCACGATGCCGACCAGGTCACGACCGCGCGCGCTGAACACCCCGCCGAGCCCGAAGCCGAGCTCGCCGCACACCTCGCGGGCGTACGTCGGCGAGACCGCTACGAGCTTGTCCGCGAGCACCGCACCGGTCTTGAGCAGGTTGACCTGGCCGTCCATGTCGACGTGCGGCCACCACCGGGTCGAGATGTCCAGCCCGGCGAACTTGTGCGCCGCGAAGTTGCCCTGGTGCCCCGCGTTGTGGATCCCGAGCACCGTCGCCGCGCGGGTGAACCGGCCGGCGGGGCGGTAGAGCGCCTCCAGGTACAGAGGCACCAGCGCGGTATGCCAGTCGTTCACGTGGAAGACGACGTCCTCGCCGAGCGGCTCTGGGCCGCGGCCGTTGTTCTTGCCGGCGGCGAATGGCGGCTCGCCCCCCGGGTCGCCCGCGGCGTCACGCCCAAACAACGGGACGAGCGCCGCGGCCTCGATGCCCGCGCGGGAGAGCAGCGCGAAGCGGAACAAGTTGTCCGCGTATGCCCCGCTTGCGTCGCCGTAGATGCCCGAGCGCCGAAAGCTCGGGTGGTCGACAAACAAGTGGTGGCACGTGCCGCCATCGGTGGCCGCAGCAGCGTGGAAGAACGCGACCTCGTGGTCTTGGCCGAAAAGGTGAATCCGACTGCGAACGCCGGTATCCCACGCGTCGGGGTAGTCCCGGTAGCGCGGGCTGACCGTGATCACACGGTGCCCACGGGCAGCGAGCGCCCGGGGCAGGGCCCCGCACACGTCCCCAAGGCCACCCGTCTTGGACCAGGGCGCAACTTCAGCAGCGACGAAGGCGATGTTCACGGCGGCTCACTCCGCCGCCCCCCTATCCGTCCGGCCGGCTAGGGCGTCACTCGCAGGCGACCGCCGCGACGTAGCCGATGTCCACTTGCGCCCCGAGCGCGAAGTCCCCCGAGTCGAACACGAGCTCGTTGCTCGGCTCGTCCAAGGTCCAGCCCGTGTGCAGCACGCCGCCGACGCTCACGGTGAGGGTGGAGGGCACGGGCACCTCCGCCAGCGGGTATCGAACGGCCTCTACGCCCCCGGGCAGCTGCGCGAAGGTGTCGAACGCCGACGTCCAGTCCGACTCGCAGATGTCCTCGCCAGAGCCGGAGACCGCCGACGCGATCGCGAGGTAGTCGTCCGCGCGGGTGCCACAGCTGCCCGTCGTCGGCACGAGCGCGTCGACTCGGACGACACCGCCGGCGCCCGCCTGCAGGCGGGCCAGCTCCCCCTCGACGTCCGCCCCGCTCGGCCCGAGCGCGACGACGACGATCTCCAGGTCTGCATCAGCCCGGCGGAAGCCCGAGAGGCAGCCGGACGAGCCCGAGCGGTCGATGGACTCGAGCGCCAAGGCCAAGAGGTCGTCGTCCAAGCTCCCGCCGCCGCCCGCGAACGCCCGCGACAGCACGGTGCTCGCCCGCAGCGCGGTGTCGGAGCGCTGCGCGTAGGCCGGTGACGGCGGGCACGGAGCGCCGCTCGAGACCGCCGTGAGCTGGAAGTCGACGTTCGCCGCCCGGAGCGCGTCCACGTAGGCCTCCGCCGCGCCGTTCACCCGCGAGGCGTACGGCCCGATCGACGAGCCGTCCACGACGAACAAGATGTCGGTCGGGTTCGTCGGCGAGAACGTGAACGACTCGGTCACCCCCTCCCCCTCGTACCCGAGCGCCGACACCGGCACGCTCGTGGAGCCCGCCGGATCGCTCGTGGTCAGCACCACCGCCGACTCCGCCGAGCCCCCCGCCGTCGGGGTGAACAGGAACCGCACCTCGCCGGACTGCCCGGGCTCCAGCGCTCCCGGCCACGAGACGACGTCGAAAGGCGCGGCCGTGGACGTCGCGTCGTACAGTGACAGCGTGCGTGAGCCCGCGTTAGCCACCGCGATCGTGCCCTCCCCCGAGCAGCCCAAGACCACGTCCGGGCCGTTCACGTCCCCGACCTCCAGGACCGGCGCGCGCCCGAGGCCGGCCAAGCGCACCACGGCGTCCGCGGGCGCGACCAGCAGCTGCGCCTCCGCCAGCGTGTCCCCCGTCGGGCTGAACCGCACGGTGACGTCGAGGTCCGTCCCGGGCGCGAGCTCGGCTACAGCCGGCGCCTGGACCTCGAACCCGGCGTCTCCGTAGGGGTCGCCTTGCCCGCTGACGTAGACCGTCGTGTCGCCGAGGTTGTGGATCGTGAACACCTGCTCGACGACGTCCCCGAACTCGACGTCGCCGAAGTCCAAGTCGAGCGGAGACACCGCGATGCGCTCGACGCCCTCGTCGGTTGGCGCCGTGTCCGACCCCTCGAGCGAACCAAGCGGGTGGCACGCCGTGGCCAAGCCGAGCAGCGCAGGCGCCCACGCGCCTGACCCCCCGAAAACGGGCCGGACCAGGAGCCAGCTGTGCGAAGTGCTGTGCACGTCCACAGTGTACCAGGGGCGCGGCCAACTGGGCAGCCTGGAGCGGGGGCCAGCGAACGACCGTATCAGAAGTTGAACTTCGTCTTCAGGTCGTCCCAGAACGACTTCTCGCGGACCTTGTCGTCGTGCACTGCAGCCAGCTCTCGAACGAGCTCCTCCTCCCGGGCGCCGAGCGCCTTCGGTACGGCTACGACCAGCTGCACGTGCTGATCGCCGCGGCCACGCCCTTGGACCGACGTGATGCCCTTCCCGCGGAGGACCACGATCTTGCCCGACGGGGTGCCCGCCTCGATCTCGTGCGGGACGTCCCCGTCGATCGTCGGGATGGTGATTTTTCCCCCGAGGCACGCCGTGGGGAAGCTCATCGGGACGGTGCAGAGCACGTGAACGCCGTCGCGCCGGAACACGGGGTGCTCCTTCAGCCGGATCGTCACGTAGAGGTCACCGTTGGGAGCGCCCTTCTCGCCGATGTCTCCCTTGCCGCCGAGCCGGAGCTGCATGCCGTCGTCCACCCCCGCGGGGATGGTGACCTTCAGCTTGTCGCTCACGCGCTGGCGCCCGCTGCCGCTGCACGAGCCGCACGGGTCCTTGATGGTCTTCCCCGACCCGCTGCAACGCGGGCAGGCCGTGCGGATCTGGAAGAACGCCTGGCGCTGCATCACCTCGCCCGCGCCCTTGCACAGGTCGCAGGTGACGGGCTCGGACCCCGCCTTCGCGCCAGTCCCGCTGCAGGTCTCGCAGAACCCGTGCTTCGGGACCTGGATCTCCTGCTCGCAGCCCTTCGCGGCGTCCATGAACTCGACGGCGAGCACGTACTCGAGGTCTGCACCCCGTCGCGGGCCCGCGCGCCCGCCGCGCTGCCGCCCGCCCCCGAACAGCTCGCCGAACAGGTCCCCGAACTGGGAGAACACGTCCTCCGCGTTCTGGAACCCGCCGCCCATCCCTTGCCCACGGAGGCCCTCGTGACCAAAACGGTCATACGTCGCCCGCTTCTCGGCGTCGGACAGCACCTCGTAGGCCTCGGCGGCCTCCTTGAACTTGGCCTCCGCAGCCTTATCGCCGGGGTTCCGGTCGGGGTGGTGCTTCATCGCGAGGGCGCGGAAAGCCTTCTTGATGTCAGCGTCCGACGCCGTCTTCACGACCTCGAGGACTGCGTAATAGTCACGCTTCGACATGAATTCCCGGGTGAGTCCGCCGGACGGTCAGCCCGGCGGACAGGCGGAGTGCTAGTTGGACTCTTCGAAGGGGACGTCGATTGCTTCGTCCTTGCCCTTGCCGCCAGCCGGGGGGGGAGCCCCGCCAGCGCCGCCTTCGGCACCGCCCTGGTACATCGAGGACGAGAGGTCGTGGGTCGCCTTCGTGAGGGCGTCGAACGCGGCCTTGACCCGGCCAACATCGTCGCTGTCCAGCGCAGCGCGGGCGTCGCCGAGCGCGGCTTCGAGCTTCTGCACGCTGTCGGGGGTGAGCTTGTCCTTGTTCTCGGCGAGCGACTTCGAGGCCTGGTAGACCATGTTGTCGAGCTTGTTGCGCTCCTCGATGAGCTCGCGCTTCGCCTTGTCCGTGGTCTCGTTCGCAGCGGCCTCGCGGACGAGCTTTTCGACGTCCTCCTTCGACAGGCCAGACGACGACGTGATCGTGATCTTCTGCTCACGCCCGGTCGCCTTGTCCTTCGCGCGCACGTTCAGGATGCCGTTCGCGTCGATGTCGAACGTGACCTCGACCTGGGGGACGCCGCGCGGGGCCGGCGAGATGCCGTCCAGCCGGAAGTCCCCGAGGAGGCGGTTGTCCTTCGCGAGGGGGCGCTCGCCCTGGAACACGTGGACGTCGACGGCCGTCTGGCTGTCCGCCGCGGTGGAGAAGATCTCGCTCTTCGACGTGGGGATCGTGGTGTTGCGCGAGATCAGCACGGTGTGGACACCGCCCAAGGTCTCGATGCCCAGCGAGAGCGGGGTGACGTCGAGCAAGAGCATGTCCGTGACGTCGCCGCCGAGCACGCCACCCTGGACGGCCGCGCCGAGCGCGACGACCTCGTCCGGGTTCACGGTGCGGTTCGGCTCCTTGCCGAACAGCGCCTTCACCTTGGCCTGCACGAGCGGGATGCGCGTGGAGCCGCCAACCAGCAGGATCTCGTGGACGTCGCCGGCGGTGACCTTCGCGTCCTTGAGCGCCTGGCGGCAGGGCTCGAGCGTGCGGTCGATGATGGGCTCGATCATCTGCTCGAACCGGGCGCGGGGGAGCGTACGCTCGAGGTGCCGGGGGCCGGAGGCGTCCATCGAGAGGAACGGCAGCGAGATCGCGGCCGACTGGCTCGACGAGAGCTCGATCTTCGCCTTCTCCGCGGCGTCCTTCAGGCGCTGGAGCACCATCTTGTCGTTCTGGACGTCGATGCC
Organism: Bifidobacterium breve; assembly: GCA_943328795.2. Lineage (GTDB taxonomy): Bacteria > Myxococcota_A > UBA796 > UBA796 > SXON01 > CAIUMM01. The sequence continues at coordinate 5,901 of CALQBK020000019.1, read as the reverse complement.
GGTCTCGGTCTTGAACTCCTTGACCATCCAGTCGATGAGCAGGTTGTCGACGTCGTCCCCGCCGAGGTGCGTGTCGCCGTTGGTGCTGCGCACCTCGACCACGTTGTCGCCCACGTCCAGGATGGAGATGTCGAAGGTGCCGCCGCCAAAGTCGTACACGGCGATGGTCTGGTCCTTCTTCTTCTTGCCGAAGCCGTACGCGAGCGCCGCGGCCGTAGGTTCGTTGATGATGCGCTTGACGTCGAGCCCGGCGATTTTACCGGCGTCCTTCGTGGCCTGGCGCTGTGCGTCGTTGAAGTACGCGGGGACGGTGATGACCGCCTCGGTGACCGGCTGGCCAAGGTACTTCTCCGCCTCGCGCTTGAGCTTCTGCAAAATCATCGCGGAGATCTCAGGGGCGCTGAACTCCTTGTCGTCGATGCCGACCTTCATCAGGTCGCCGTTGCGGACGACCTTGTACGGCACGCGCTTGCCCTCCTTCTCGGCCTCCTCCCAGCGCTGGCCCATGAACCGCTTGATCGAGTACACGGTGCGGGTGGGGTTCGTGATCGCCTGGCGACGGGCCGTCGCACCGACGAGCCGCTCGCCGTCCTTGTTGAAGCCGACGACGGAGGGGGTGGTGCGGGCGCCCTCTTCGTTGATGATGACGGTGGGCGAATCGCCCTCCATGATCGCCACTACCGAGTTGGTCGTGCCGAGGTCGATGCCGATAATCTTGCCCATGTCTCTTCCTTCTTGTGCGCTGGTAGGCGGGATGTGCTGAGTTTTTTAGGTTGAACCGATTGAACCGGCGATACGCCTGCCTGGACCGGGGAAGGTTAATCCCCAGTCGAGGCCGGTCAAGACGCGAACTGCGACAGTCGCGACCTGTACCGGCTTGCCGCCGACCCAAGCGGTTGCTTGGATGCCCCGGATGTAGGGACGGATACCCAGCGCGGCAAGGGGAGCGCCCCGCGACCTCGCGGATTCCTGTAGCGCCCCGTTACAGCCGGACATGCCCCGCGCCTTCTTCCCCCACACGCTCAACGATGTCACCCACGCCGTTGATGGTGCGCTCGGGCTGGTGGTCGCCGACATGCCAGACCGGTCGATCTGGGTGCTCAAACGGAACCGGAAGACCGCCGGGTACGAGGTCACCCACTACGCGGACATGCAGCGCTCCAAGGTGCTAAGCACCGAAGCGATCGCGACTCGGGAGTCCGCGCTGAGCGTGTTTTGGGCGACCGTCGCCGACGAGTAGTGCACCCGTGGGGCCTGAACCGGGATAGCCGCGCGCCGATGTCGAACCCAGCCCCGCCCCCGTCCCCGATCATCACCGAAGAAGAGCAGCTCCTCGCCGTCAATCGCGAGAAGCTCATCAACCAGCCGCCCGCGGTTGGCGCCCGGCCGGATGACATCATCGAGGAGATGCAGCGCATCCAGCAGGAGATGCGCTCGGCGAAGAACGAGGACAAGGCCGCGTTGGAGCAGCACTATGCGAACCAAGGGCGCGTGCTCGACCAGATCCGCCGCGGGAAGCAAGAAGCGCGGGTGGACCCCGAGAACCCCTACTTCGCGCACCTGAAGGTCAAGGCCGAGGGCAAGCAGACCGACGTGTTCCTGGGCCGCTGCACCCGCATCGGCGACGGCGTGCGCATCGTGGACTGGCGCCACGCGCCGATCGCGCGGATCTTCTACTGCTACCAAGAGGGTGACGACTACACCGAGGCCATCGGCGAGCGGGAGGTCGAGGGCGTTGTCCAGGTCCGCCGCACCCTCTCGGTGATGGACGGGCAGCTCCAGCGGATCGCGGCGCCCCAGGGCACGTTCGTACGCGGCCGCGCAGGCTGGGAAGCGCTGCAGGCCGTCATCCCGAGCCTGGCCATCGGCGTCGGCGCCCGCCGGGTCGGCACCGCAGACGTGCGGCTTGGTAGCGGCAAGGCGCACCGTACGGACAAGCACTTGCCCGACATCGCGGCGCTCATCGATCCCGAGCAGTTCGAGCTGATCTCCAGGCCGGACGCCGGCCCTGTCGTCATCCGCGGCGGCGCGGGCTCCGGTAAGACGACCGTGGCGCTGCACCGCATCGCGTGGCTCGCCTTCAACGCCCCGGCCCGCTTCGCACCGTCGAAGATGCTGGTCGTCGTCTGGGGCCGTGCCCTGCGGGACTACGTCTCGAAGGTGCTCCCCGCGCTAGGCGTCGAGGGCGTGCAGGTGGTCACCTGGTCCGAGTGGTCCCGGAAGCTCGTCGGCCGGCACTTCCCTCACCTGCCGGGCCACAACAACGCGAACACCCCCGGCGCCGTGAGCCGGCTGAAGCTCCACCCCGGGCTTCACGCGCTGCTCGAGCAGGTCGTCCGCACGCGGAAGGCGCCCGCGACGGGTCACAGCGCGCTCGAAGACTGGAAGCACCTGCTCGGCGACCGCTCGCTGCTCGAGACCCTCGACGGGTTCACCAGCGAGCAGATGGACGAGATCATGTCGTGGACGAAGCAGCAGCAGGCGCAGATCGCCGCGCTCGAGGACCGCGAGAAGGGTGCCGAGCCCTGGCTCGACGAGGAGGACGACGCGATCCTCTTGCGCGCCTGGCAGCTCCGGGTCGGCGAGATGCGGAGCAAGTCCGGCCCGATCAAGCTCGCGCACCTCGCGGTGGACGAGGTCCAGGACTTCAGCCCGATGGAGGTCGCCGTGCTGTTGGGCGCGTGCGACAAGAACAAGTGCATCACCCTCGCGGGCGACACGCAGCAGCACATCTCGGCCACGGGCGGCTCGTTGTCGTGGACGGACCTGCTGACGTCCCTCGGGGTGCGCCCGACCGCGCTCTCGAGCCTCAAGGTCAGCTACCGCTCCACGCGCACCATCACGACGTTCGCGCGCCGCTTGCTTGGCACGCTCGCCGAGGACGACGCCCCGCCGCTGACCATGCGCGAAGGCGAGCCCGTCCCCGTGTTCGACTTCCCGGACCACGGCGCCTGCGTCGACACCGTCGGCAGGGCGCTGCGCCTCCTGGTGCGCGACGAGCCCAACGCGTCGATCGCGGTCCTCGCCCCGACCCCCACCATGGCCGAGCTCTACTACGAGGGCTTCACGCGCATGGAGATTCCGGACGTCCGGCTGATCGAGGACCAGACCTTCAGCTTCACCCCCGGCATCGACGTCGTCGACATCGGCCAGGTCAAGGGCTTGGAATTCGACTATGTTGTGCTGGTGGACGTCTCCGCCGCCGCCTACCCCGCACGCGACTACCCGCGCCGGCTCTTGCACGTCGCGGCCACACGGGCGATCCACCAGCTGTGGGTGACCCACGTCGGGCGGCCCTCCCCCATCCTCGCGGAGGCCCTTGACGAGGCCGACGCGGACGCCGGAGCAGCGACGTGAGCGGGGCCGTCGCCGGAGCCACGGCGTGACCCCCGCCGCCCGCGAACGATTGCTCGCCGGCGGCACCGATCGCCTCGTCGACCTGATGCTGGACGACCTGCTGGACAGGCCGATCACCGAGCTGGTTGACCCCGCCTGGTTGGCCCGCCAGCTGGCTGCCACCGCGCGGCAGGCCGCCGCCGACCCCCAAGTCGAAGCCTTCTTTCGCGCGCGGGTCTCGGACGCCCGCAGCCGGGTGCCGACCGGCAGGCCCACCGTGCCCGCGGAGCTGCGCGAGCCCCTGCGGGACGTGCTCTCGCGCCCCTACGTGCCCGACCGCGAGCTGGTCGGGCGCTTGCTGGACCACAACACCGCCCGGCTGTTGCTCCGCAACCTGTTCCAGGACCTGCTCGTCGCCTTCGCGCGCAAGCTCAAGCCCCCGGCTGCCGCGCAACGGATGGCGGGCGGATTCGGGGGTCTCGGCGGGTTCAGGGGCCTGCAGAAGCTCGGCGAAGGAATTCAGAACTTTGTAGGCGAGGAGTTCGAGGCGCAGGTCGAGGCCCGCGCCCGCGAGTTCATGGACGCCGGGGTCCAGAGGCTCGTTGAGAAGATGGCCGACCACCTGTGCAATCCCGCGCTCGTCGCCGACTACGGCGCGTGGCGGGCCCACGGGCTGGACGTGCTCTTGGCGACCGAGATGCACCAGCTCGCCGCAGAGGTCGAGAAGCTCGACCCCGACTCGCTCGTAGCCACAGGCGCGGCGCTGGTGCGGGGGATCGCTGGGCAAGAGGCGCTGGTCGAGCAGTTCGAGGCGATGCTCACGTCCGCGATGGCGGCGAGCGGGGGCCGCAGCGCGCGTGAGCTGCTCGGGGGTCTGGAGGCCCACGGGATCGAGCTCGTGCGCAGCGTGATGCGGGAGCGCGCGCGGGCGTTGGTGGACACCGAGGGGTTCACCCGGTGGTGGGACGAGGTGGTGGAGGGGTAGTCCTGGTAAAAGGCCAGTAGTTAACGATTGGGACATTTTTTGGCCTTTCGATGTCCGAATTTACCCCCTTCAAATTCGGACAAGGATCGACCAAAATGTGTCCGATCCTGTGCTTGCCAGTTCCGGGTCGCGAGTTAGCGTCGGTCCCGGGACCCACAATGTTCAAGGCTTTTTCCACGGACGACTTGATCTTCCATGTCGGCGTCAAGACCTCGCGTGACCTCGCGCTCTTCGACGACCACGTGATCGTGAACGACTTCACGGATCGACTTGCGAAGGTCGAGGACCACGGCGGCTCGATCCTGGCGTTCGCTTTGATGACCAGCCACGCGCACCTCCTCATACGCGCCCCGAGCGAGTCCGCCCTGGCCAACATGATGCGCGACGTCCTGGGGCCAGTCGCCCGGTTCCGGAACGTGCTGCACCACCAGCAAGGGCCCCTGTTCGTGCGCCCCTTCTGGCGTCGGCACGTCGACAGCCGAGCGTACTTGTTGCACCTCGCGTTCTACATCCACGCCAACCCGGCGCCCCGTTTCAGAGACCTCTCCGAGCTGGATCTGGGCTGGCAGACCAGCCACGCGGCGTGGTCTGGGGCGCGCCCGAGCTGGTTGCGGCCTGACGACCTGATTACGGAATTCGGAGGCTTCCAGCGATATCTTGCGTACTGCGCATCGTGGCTCGGACGGCGCCGTGTGGTCTCCCGTCGTCTGCTCGCCGAGCCGGCCGCCGAGACCGCGATCATACAGGTGGCAAGGTGGTTCCGCATGCACCCAGCGACGTTGCTGGACGAGAGCCGGGGCGGAACGAGGGATCGGAGGCTCCTGGCCTGGTGGCTGCGGAGCTCCTCCGGATTGTGGGCTTCGGAGATCGGCGACCTGCTAAAGATCGACCTGCGGATGTTGCACCGGTGGGTGACGAGCGCCCAGGCCGACGACCTGCTTCATGATGCGCGGGACTGGCTCCACGGCGGGCTCAAACGGGCGGCTTGAGCGCCGACCCTTGAATCTCCGGGACAGCGCCACCGTCGTGGCGCTCGGCGCCCAGCCGCCTGGTCCGTGTGGCGAGCCCCACGAAGTCGTGTCCGAATTTGCCCCCTCCAAATTCGGACACGAAACGACCAAAAAGTGTCCGAAGGGCGGGTGGCTTGTTTTTGGAAACGTGACAGCTCGCTCAGCGCTGCGCCTCTACCGTCTTCTCGAGCTCCTCGGCGATCTTGCCGAGGGGCTGGAGCAAGCGCTCGAACTTGTCGAACCACTGCTGCCAGATCTTGTCGCCTTGCTCGGCGCCAGGGACCTCTGCGTTGACGCGGCGCACGAACTCCTTGAACTTGTCGACCCGCTCGAGGGTCTTCGGCAGGGCCGTGTAGAAGTCGTGCGAGTAGCCGATCAGCGAGCCCGCCGTGCGGTACAGCACGCGGTCGCTCGTGCCCTCTTCGATCAGCAAGAACTCCGAGCTCACCAGCGCGGAGTAGAACCCGAACGCGCCAAGATCCAACTCTTGGAGCAGGGCCGTGCGGAAGAGGTTCAGGATGACGTTCTTGTTCACGCGAATGAACTCGACCACGCGGGGCTTCAGGTAGG
>CALQBK020000018.1 GCA_943328795.2 Bifidobacterium breve | reverse complement strand
GCGTCGGCATCGGCGGGTCTTTTGCGCCGTTCCAAGGCACGGTCTGGCGAAACCGCCGAAGACGTCGGCTCCGCCAGACCCTGCGGGGAACGGCGCGGGAGGGGGCCAGCGAGCGTCCCGCTTCAAGCGATTTCAGGATGTTGGGGCCCATTTGTTTGCGCAGCGCCCGGGCCGGCCCCCCGCCCCCTCACACCAGCTCCGCCCACCCCTCGTACAGCTCCGCCACCACGAGCTCGACGTCAATCGCGTCGATCCGGAGCGTGTCGGGCGCGCCGTAGACACGCCGCAGCCACCCGTCGCCCGCGCGGGTGTTCAGGACCACGTTCGCGCGCCGGCTGTCCACCAGGACATAGGCTTCCAGCGACGGCAACGTCGCGTAGTGGTCGAACTTCTCCCCTTGATCGTAGCCAGCGGTCGACTCGCTCAACACCTCGAACAGCACCTTCGGGTTGGTGGCCCCGTGCCGGTCCCTGTCGTCCCGCTGTGGTGCGCCGCAGATGACGCTGTGGTCCGGGTAGGTTCAAACGCCAGTCTCCCGGACCACGATGCGCTGCGCGTCGTTGAACGGCCGGCACGGCTTCCCCTTCAGCGCCGCGAACAGGATGCCCCCGAGGTTCGTCACGACGCGGGCATGCGCCATCGTGCCGCCGGCCAGCGCAACGACTGTGCCATTCCAATACTCATGCTTATTCGCCGATAGCTCCTCGTCTTCGAGGTACCGCTCGAGGGGGACAAAGGGCTCTTGGGCGGGCGGTGACATGGCGGCAGCTTACCCGGGATCCGGAAGTGCGGACTGTTCGCCGTGTTACGCTGACGGGGAGGACGAAGGCCAAAGTGCTCTGGACATGCCCCTCGTGTGGTGAGTTGGTGCGTACGCGCGACGCCATCTGCCCGTTCTGTGACCGAGCCGGGCTGTGCCCGGCGCCGCGCCTAGCGAACGTGCTGGTGCTCGTGGTCGCGGTGGCGGCCATGGGCGGCTGTGCAATGGGCAAGAGCGCGTCCAGTGACGGGTTCGTCGGCATGGACACCGAGTCCACGGCGGACAACGATGGCGACGGGTTCAGCCCGGCAGACGGTGACTGCGACGACGTGGACGACAGCCGATCGCCGGACGCCGCCGAAGCGACCGGCGATGGCGTGGACTCGAATTGCGACGGGGAGGACGACACGTGACTCGCCGCTCGTGGGCTTAGCACACCCCCGCCCCGCGATAGCCGACCCGGATGGAACGACCTACCCGCAATGACCGCCGCGAGGCAGATCGCGCGCTCGACGACGCGATGGCGCCGGGCCCTTGGCTCCTTCGCCGCCTGATCCCGTACGGCGCGACGCTGTCGTTCATGGGCGCGCTCCAGGTGCTCAATGACGCCCACATGGGCGTGCCGATCGCCGCGACCGCGATCTTCTGGGGGATGGGCATCGCCACCGGGTTCTTGCGTCGACAGCAGCGGGGAGCGATCTCGGCCCGCCAGTCCGACCTGCTGCCGGACCCGCTCCTCGCCGCCGAGCGGGAGAAGGTCAAGAGAGCCGTGAGCCCGCCGCGCCCCACCTCGCAGTCCCGGCCGGTCCCCGAGTCGGTGGCGGACATCGGCGAGCTCGTCGCCCGCCTGGTCGCTGGGCTCGCCCGGCACAACCAACCCAAGCTGGCGGCTCGGCTGGGTGAGGGGCTCACCGAGGTGGTGCGGCTGGCCGGCTTGGCCGACGGCAGCGGGATGGACTTGGACGCGCTGCGCGCCGAGATCGCGGCGCTCGACGCCCGCGCGGCGGCGACGACGGACCCGGAGGCTGCCGACCTGTGGCGCAACAACGCGCGCGCGGCGGGGAACCGGCTCGAGAAGGCCCTAGCGCTGGCGGCCGCCGCCGACCGAACCCACGCGCGCATCGAGTCGTTCCGGCAGACGGTGAAGTCGCTCGCGGTCGACCTCGCGCGCCTGGACCTCGCGAGCGAGGACCCAACGTTGCTCACCGCCGTGGACCAACACGCATCGCTCCTCGAGCGGGACGTCGAGGCGTTGGCCCGGACGCACCGGGAGCTCGCGAGCTTGGACGCTGGCGCCGAGCCGCGGAGCGTTGGGATGGCCGCGCGGGCGGCGCAGCGGACGGTGTGAGCCTAACCCACAGCGTGCGCGAGGCGCAGCCGGAGCCGCTTGCGGCAGTTCCTTGGCTTGGGACGGCGGCGGATCAGCCACCTACCAGCGGTAAAACCCCTCGCCGGACTTCTGCCCCAACTTCCCCTCCGCCACCATCTTGCGCATCAGCGCAGGGGGCTCGAACGCCGGGTTGTTCAGCTCGCGCGCCAGGTAGTCCCCAATGTTCATCCGGACGTCCAACCCAACCATGTCGGTGAGCCGCAACGGGCCAACCGGGTGGCGGTACCCAAGCGACATCGCCTTGTCGATGTCCTCGGGGCTCGCTACGCCCTGCTCGACCATGCGGATGGCCTCCATCCCGAGGCACACGCCGAGCCGGCTCGTCGCGAACCCGGGGGCGTCGTTCACGACGATGCACTCCTTGCCGATGCGCGCGCCGTACTCCAACACCGCGGCGCGCACGTCCTCCCGGGTGCCAGCGTGCACCACCAGCTCGAGCAGCGTCATGATGTGCACGGGGTTGAAGAAGTGCGTGCCGACCACGCGCCCGGGGTCGCGGAGCCCGGACGCGATCCGCGCGATCGACAAGGAGCTGGTGTTGGTCGCGAAGATCGCACTGGCGGCACAGGTGCCCTCGAGCTGGCCGAACAACGCCTGCTTGAGCTCGATCTTCTCCGGCACGGCCTCGATCACGAGGTCGGCCCCAGACAGGTCGCCGAGTTGGGTCGTGCCCGCGATCAACGCGATGGCGCGGTCCCGGTCCTCGGCGGCGAGCTTGCCCTTCTCGACCCCCTTGTCCAAGTTGCTCTTCACCTTCCCGAGGCCGGCGCTGACGCGGGCCTGGTCGATATCGTAGAGCTGGACCGAGTAGCCGGCGAGCGCTGAGACGTGGGCGATGCCGTGACCCATGGTCCCGGCGCCGATGACGGCGATCTGGCGAATGGCGGACGAGGACATGGAGCTCCTTCTGATTGGGCGGTCAAGCCCGGTAATAGCGAGTGATCGCGCTGACGATCTCGGCCTGGGTCGTACCAACGACCTTGACCGAGAGGCCGGTCTCTTCTTCCACGGCCTTGATGCCGCCGGTCTTCGAGGGATCGGCCATCGCGACCGTCAGCACGTCTCCGTCACGGCGGACGGGGACCAGCATCCACTCCTCGACGAGGGTGCGGGGCACGAGGTTCAGCACCGCGTCCTTCACGTTCCCGAGGGCCCGCTCGACGTCGAGCGACGCGGCGGTGCTGCGGGACCGGCCGGTCGGGGAGTCGAACGCGCCCTCGAAGAAGCCCTCTTCGGTCGGTCGGCCGCCCGAGGTGCGGGGTGTCGAGGGGCGTTGGCTGGACGGTGCGTTTTCGGCGCTGGGGGCGCTGGGGGCGATGCGGGCGACTTGGGTCTCGTGACCGGCCAACTCCCGACCGGTCAACTCGCGACGGGCCAGGAACTCCGAGGCCGAGGGCCGGGGCTCGGTCGGGGCGACGTGCGCCGGGGGAGGCGGCAACGAGGCGGCAGAGTCGGGCCGGGCCGCCTGCGCGGCGGGGGTTGGCGCGGACGGCGCTGACGGGGCGCTCGGGCGGGGGGCGCCGTCGAACACCGGGGGGCGCTTCTCCAGGAACGCGGCGAGGCCCTCGCGGGCGTCGGGCCCGGCGAACAGCCGCTGTGGGAGCTCGCGCTCGAGCGCGAGGCCGCTCTCGAGCGGCAGGTCAGCGCCACCGAGCACCGCGCGCTTGATCAGGCCGACCGCGGCGGCGGACTTGTGGGGCCGGCAGAACGTCCGCGCGTAGTCGAGCACCCGGGGCCACCAGCCCTCCGCGGGCGTCGCCTGGTGGACGAGGCCCAACGCCACGGCCTCGTGCATCGCCAGGTTTCGCCCCTCGATCATCATCTCGAGCGCCTTGGCGCGCCCGAGCAGCCGGGTGAGGCGCTGTGTGCCGCCCGTGCCCGGCAGCACCCCGAGGGAGACCTCGGGGAGCCCGATGCGGTCTGGCTTCGCTGTCCCGGTGCGCCCGATCCGCAGGTCGCACGCGAGCGCGATCTCGAGCCCGCCGCCGACGCAGTGGCCGTTCAGCGCGGCGATCACGAGCTTCGGGGTGTTCTCCAGGCGCAGCAGCGTCTCGTTCGCGTGCAGGCAGAAGCTGTACTTCTGCTCGGGCGTGAGCGAGCGCAGGTACCCGATGTCGGCGCCGGCGCAGAAGAACGCCTCGCCTTCGCCCCGGATCACGATGACGTCGATGCCGTCGTCCATCCGGATGTCGACCACGTGGGCGTCGAGCTCCTTGTGCATCGCGTGGCTGTACCCGTTGGCCGGCGGGTGGTTCAGCACGAGGACCGCGATGCGGTCGATGTCGAACCGCTGCACGAGCATCAGAGCACCTCGATCAGCGTGGCCACACCTTGGCCGACGCCGACGCACAGGCTGGCGACGCCGTACCGCTTGCCGCGGGCCCGCAGCGCGTAGATCAACGTGGCGAGGATGCGGGCGCCGGACGACCCGAGCGGGTGCCCGAGCGCGATCGCCCCGCCGTTGACGTTCACCCGCGCGAGGTCCAGGCCGAGCTCACGGACCACCGCGAGCGACTGGGCCGCAAACGCCTCGTTGAGCTCGAACAGGTCGACCTGGTCGACGCCCATCCCCGCCCGCTCCAGCAGCTTGCGGATCGCCGGGACCGGGCCGATGCCCATCACGCGCGGGTCGACCCCGGCGCTCGCGCAGCCAAGGATCCGCGCGACCGGGTTGAGCCCCGCGCTGTGCGCCTCGTCCACGACGAGCATGGCGGCGGCGCCGTCGTTGAGCGTGCTGGAGTTGCCGGCCGTCACGGTCCCGCCCTGCCGGAACGCGGGCTTGAGCCGCGCGAGGCCCTCCATCGTGCTGTCAGCGCGCGGGCCCTCGTCTTTCACCAGCGGCTCGAGCTTGCCGCGCGGGACGGCGATGCGCTCGGCGTCGAACGCGCCGCTGGCCTCGGCCGCTACGGCCCGGCGGTGACTCTCGACGGCGAACGCGTCCTGGTCCACCCGCGTGATGCCGTGGCGCTCCACCAGGTTCTCCGCGGTCTCGCCCATGCCCTCGAGCGGGAACAGGGCCTCCATCTTCGGGTTCGGAAAACGCCACCCGAGCGACGTGTCGTAGATCGTGAGGTTGCCGAACTTCGGAGCGACGGCCCCGCGAGGCATCGCGTACGGTGCCCGCGACATCGACTCCACGCCGCCGACGAGCACGCGCGTGGCGTCGCCGGTGCGGATCATTCGAGCCGCGTTGTTCACCGCCTCGAGCCCGGACGCGCACAGCCGGTTGACGGTGTACCCGGGCACGCTCTGCGGCAAGCCAGCCAACAGGCTCGCCATCCGGGCCACGTTGCGGTTGTCCTCGCCCGCCTGGTTCGCGCAGCCGAGGATCACCTCGTCGATCGACGCGGGGTCGACCCCGGTGCGCTCGACCACGGACTTCAGCACGAGCGCCGCCAGGTCGTCCGAGCGGACGTCAGCGAGGCCGCCGCCGAAGCGGCCGATAGGGGTGCGCAGGGGGGCGCAGATCACGGGGACGGGCACGGGCACCTCGCCCCGCGGTCTATCACCCTACCGTGCCGCAGTCGCCGCACGCAACGTCTCGCGCAGCGCAGCCCACCCCTCGTAGATCTCGTCCACCACGAGCGAAACGCCTATCGCGTCGACCAGGACACGTTCGCCCGGGCCGTAGCCTCTGCGCGCCCAGCTGCCGTCTGAGCTCCGCGTGTACAGGTCCACGTGGGGGCGGGTGTGGTCGACCAGGACGTACGCGGCCAACGACGGGAGCTTCGCGTAGTGGTCGAACTTCTCGCCATGGTCGTAGCCCGCTGTGGAGGGCGACAGGACTTCGAACAGCGCCGTCGGGTTGGTCGCGGCGCTCGAGTCTTCGGCGTCAGGCTGGAACGTCCCGCAGATGACGCTCACGTCGGGGTATGTGACCAGTCCTGTCGCGGGAACCCGAACGCGCAGGTCGGAGTCGAACGGCCGACACGGCTTTCCATCCAGCGCCACGCTGAGGCGGAACAGCAGGTTGCTCTTGAGCCGCGAGTGGTCCGGGGTGCCCCCCGCCATCGCGACGACGACGCCATCGCAGTACTCATGCTTTACGTCGCTCTGCTCCTCGGCAGCGAGGTACTCGCGGTAGGAGACGCGGGCGACGGCGGCACCAGGCATCTGGCGAGTGTAGCTTTAGAGCGGGCCGGGCGCGAGTGGCCTTTCGTGAGGGTAGCGCATGTCCGCCGAGCGGGAGAGCGCCGCCGATTCCTTCCGCTCGGGCGGTATGTATAGCTGCTTTGCCGGTCGCCGCGGGCTTGGACCATAGCGACTTTGCCACGAAGGCTCGAAGGTCGGATCCAGGCGTCGGCGCGGGTCGCGCGCGTTGGTGCTGGGTGGATCAGGCACGACGGCGAGCGCCGCCACCAACCCCTGCTTCTGCCCTTCGCGCCTTCGGGGCCGATCGTCCGGTGGCGAACTTGCAGGCCAGGGGTCAGCTCGATCGCGAGCGCCAACTCCCAGAATTCCTCGCCTTTCTCGGTCGCGGTCACCCCCTCGCTCCCGGGGATTCGGGTGACGACGAAGGCTTTCGGCGGGGGAGGAGGTTTCGCTCGCGTAGAGGTGACGGCGTGAGGACCCGCATGGTGCCTTCGCGCATGTCGTCAAAATTTATGCGCTTTGGTTTGTTGTTCGTCGGCTTCGGCCTGACCGCCTGCCAGCCGAAAGGGGACGGGGCGGCCCCGCTCGACTCTGCGCCGGATGACGTGGCGTGCGTTCCAGACGCGGAGGCCTGTGACGGTGTCGACAATGACTGCGACGGCAGCGTTGACGAGGACGACGCGGTGGACGCGACCTTGTGGCACGTTGACGCGGACGACGATGGGTACGGCGTCGCTGGGGCTTCGGATGTCCAGGCTTGCGCACAGCCCGACGGCTTTGTCGCGGACGCAACGGACTGCAACGACCTGAACGGGGCGGTGAGCCCCGGGGCGGGCGAGGCGTGCAACGGCATCGACGACAACTGCGATGGTGGGACCGATGAGGCGGGGGCGGCGGGGGAGACCGCCTGGTACGCGGACGCGGATTCGGATGACTTTGGCGGGGCCTTGATCGCCGAATCGTGCGATGCGCCCGACGGCTCCATCGCGCAGGGCGGCGATTGCGACGACACGAACCGGTTCGTCAACCCGTCCGGGACCGAGTCGTGCAACGGCATCGACGACGACTGCGACGGAACCACCGACGAGGCCGGCGCGGCGGGCGAGACGTGGTGGTACGCGGACACGGATGGGGACGGCTACGGGGGCACGACCAGCGCGCAGGCCTGTGACGCGCCGGATGGCTACGTCGGACAGCACGGGGACTGCGACGAAGCAAACGGGGCGGTCAGCCCGGCCGCGATCGAGGCGTGCAACGGCGTTGACGACGACTGCGATGGCCACACAGACGAAGCGGGCGCGACAGGCGAGACGACCTGGTACCCGGACGCGGATTCGGACGGCTACGGCGGAGCGACCGGCAGCACCATTTCGTGCGATGCGCCCGCCGGCCACGTGGCACGGGCGGGCGACTGCGACGAGGCGCTTGGGACCGTCAACCCGGACGCGACGGAAATCTGCGACGGCGTGGACAACGATTGCACCGCGGTGGTGGACGACACGATCGACGTGGATGGAGACGGGGAGTACGACTGCACCGATCCTGACGACTCGGACGCGCGGATCTACACCGGCGCCATCGAGGTCTGCGATGGGGTGGACAACGACGTGGACGGGTACACCGACGCCTCCGGGCAGACCGGCTCGTTCACCGCGAACTTCGGGGACACCAGCTACCTCGAGTATGGCCAACACGACGGAACGTTTGGAAACTACTACTACGCTACCGGGAACGCCCGGATCGAGGAGGTCCAGATGTACGGGGACGCGGTGTTGTGGAGCGTGTGCGGGGGCTGGTGGGTCTACGAGGCCACATCGCTCACGGGCACCTACACCCAGATCGCCGCTTCGTCTGGTGCATCCTGCTGGAGCGACAACACGTACGATACCTGGGCCAGCTCCGGGGCCCTTGACGCGGACATCGTCGCCGGTCGCTACTATTTCGTGGCCGTCACGACGGACGACATGTTCCAGAACTGGGACGGCGCCCCCGACCTCTCGGAGCAGTCGGGGCTGGTTCCCATCGGGTGGTGCCCGTTGGGCTTCACCTGCCCTGGCACGGTGTCGACCACCGCGCTCTTCGTCCAGGTCATCACCCTGGGCCCATCGTCTGAGAACGAGGACGCCGACATCGACGGCGTCACCGGGTTCTGCGGCGACTGTGATGACGCAGACGGAGGCGTGAGCCCGGACGAGTCGGAGGTTTGCGCCGATGGGATCGACCAGGATTGCGACGGCTCGGACTGCCCGTAGCCAAGGGGGCCAGGGGTCAGGTCGATCGCGATCGTCAACCTCCCCCCATCACCGGCAGTCGGTGACCTCGTACACTTGCCAGCGCGCCTTTGCCGTGCCGTCGTCCCAGTGCTCGCTCACCACGTTCGGGCTGCCCCGGGTGCAGGTGGCGTCGATAACGGTCGGCTCGCCCGAGCGATACGGGCGCACGAAGAGCTGGGGGGGCCACGCGGGGTCCTCGAGCCGCCAGACGTCGAACTGGTCGGTGCGGTCGACGTCGGGCACGGTCGTGACCTGGAGGCCCTCGTCGTACCAGAGCAACAGCGCGGCCTCCTGGTAGCGCGTGGTCCACACGCGCTCGACGCCCCACGCGCGCACCGAGTCGGCCATCTGCGCGCCTTCGCCGAGCCGGCCGACCGGGTCCTTCGGGATGCGCAGGAACGGGTGGAACGCGTGGGCGGTGACGAGCACGCTCAAGGCGGCCGCGACCCCGACGCCGACCCACGCCGCCCGGCTCGCGCGGGGCGACGGGGGCGAGCCCTTCGGCCCGGCCAGCAGCAGCGCGAACCCCACGAAGGCCGGCGCCGCCCAGTTCACCTCGGGCCGCGAGCGCGTCGCGGCGAACGTGAAGAAGCCGAGCACGGGCGCGCTCGTCGCCAACGCGAGCAGCGCGACGGGCCCGCGGGAGAGGAGCCCCGGCCGCGCCATCCGCCCGGCGGCGATCAGCCCCGCGAAGAACAGCACCGGGGAGGCGAGGCCAAGCTGCGCCCCGAGGAACTCCGCCCCCCCGCGCAGCCCGGGCGCCGCCGTAGCCGCGAGCCCGTGGTGGAGCTGGAAGAGCACGCTGACCCAGCCGTGGTCGCGCTCCCACGCGAGGTTCGGCAGCGCCACGACGCCCATCACGCAGATGGCGATCGCGAGCCGCCCCGCGGTCGCCGCCAACGTCGCGCGCGAGGCAGCCGCCAGCAGCGCCACGGTCGCGAGCGGCCACAGCCCGGCGCCGGTGTACTTGCCCATCAGCGCGAGCCCGCCGCCGAGCCCCGCCAGCACCGCCCACCGCAGGCGCCCGTCGAGCGCCCCCCGCCCGAGCCCGGCGACCGCCACCATCCAGCCCGCGAGCAGCGGGACGTCCGGCGTCGCGAGCAAGCCGCCGAGCGCGAACAACGGCATTCCGCCGAGGATCGCGGCCAGCAGCAACGGGGACTCCACCAGCGGCAGCAGCGCGACCGACCCGAGGGCGGTGAGCACGATCCCGGCGCCGCGCACCCCGAGGGCGGTCTTCCCGAACACCGCCGTGCCGGCCGCGATCACCCACGCGACCGCCGGCGGGTGGTCGTAGTACCCGGCCGCGAGGCGGGTCGACCAGGTCCAGTAGTACGCCTCGTCGTCGACCAACGGCAGCTTCGCGGCCACCACCAGCCGCGCGACGGTGAGCGCTGCGATCAGCCCGGCTGCTTGCAGCTCCCGCGTTGCCCGCCCGGGCGTCAACGGGGGACCGCGCTCACCGCTTCGACGACGATCGCCGCGAGGGTGTCGAGCAGCGCCTCGCCGGTCGCGGCCGCCGACCGTGCGGGCCACCCGAAGTAGGCGTCGGTGCCGCCGGCCTCGACGAAGTCCTTGGCGCCCGCGCGCATCGCGCCCGCCAGGTTGATCGGCACGGCAGGGAGCGCGTGCATCGTCGGCTGGTCGACCAGGTCCGGGCGCAGCGCCAGGATCATGCTCGACTCGTAGTCGCCCGCGTGGCACGCCCCGGTGGGGAACTCTTCGCCGAGCCGGCCGGCGTAGCGCCGGGACGCGACGTTGGGGAACACGACGGGCGCGCCGAGATCCGCGAGCCCCGCGACGGCAGCGAAGATGGCGTCGATGTGCGCGGGCTCGAAGTGCGCGTTGGTGATCGCGACGCCGACCGCGCCCTTGCGCACGGCTGCGCGGGCGACCGCGTCGATGCTGGCGATCACGACGGCGGCGGGGACCGAGAGCGTGCCGTCGAACGCGCCGGCGTACTCGGTCACGCCGTAGGGCAGCGCCGGGAGCACGACTGCGTCGAGCGACCGGGCTGCGCGCAGCGCGGTCTCCTCGGCGATGCGGACGTCGGTGTCCAGCGGCAGGTGGGGCCCGTGGGCCTCGCAGCTCCCGACGGGGAGGATGGCCCACCGACCGGCGAGCCCGGACGCGGGGGAGGTGCGCTCGCCCAGGCGCTGCGGCGTGCTCACAGGGTCCCGACCAGCGCGCGCTTCAGCTCGTTGCGGGCGACCTTCCCGCGGTCGTTGCGGGGGAGGACCTCGTAAAAGCGCACGAAACGTGGGTACTTGTACGGCGCGAGGCGGAGCTTCACGTGGTCCTGGATCTCGCGGTCGAGCCCAGGCGTCTCGGCCGTGACGACGACGCAGGCGACGGAGGTCACGAGCCCGTCCTTCTCGACGCCGACGATCGCGGCCTCGCGTACGCTCGGGTGCGTCAGCAAGCAGTTCTCGACCTCGGTCGGCGACACGTAGACCCCGCCGATCTTCAGCAGGTCGTCGCCGCGGCCGCAGTACACGTAGTAGCCGTCCTCGTCGACGCGCAGCTGGTCACCCGTCGCGGTCCACGCCCCGCGGAAGGTGTCCCGGGACTTGGCGCGGTCGCGGTGGTAGCCGAACGCGTTGGAGGCGCCCGCGTAGGCGTCGTCGGTCCCGACCAGCAGCGTGCCGATATCGCCGGGGGGCACGTCCGCCCCGTTGCCGTCGACCAGCCGTAGCGTGTAGCCGGGCACCGGGGTGCCGAGCGTGCCGAGCTTCACCGCGCCGGGCCGGTTCGACAGGTAGATGTGGAACAGCTCGGCCGAGCCGATGCCGTCGAGGATCTCGACGCCCGTACGGTCGACCCAGCGCCGGTACAGCTCGGCGGGCAGCGCCTCGCCGGCGGAGAGCACCATGCGCAGCGAGGAGAGGTCGGTCGCCGCGCACAGGGGATGCTCCAGCATTCGGTGGATCATCGTCGGGACGTTTGTCAGGATCGTGGGCTTGTACCGGGCGATGTGCGTGAGCATCGTCTCGGGCGTCGCGCGCTCGGAGAACAGGCACGTCGTCGCGCCGATGGCCCAGGGGAACATCAGGTTCGTGCCGGTCGCGTAGCCGAAGAACAGCTTCGGCACGCCGAGCGTGACGTCGTCTTCCCGGATCCCGAGCACCTTCTTCGCGTAGTTCTCCGTGTTGAACACGAAATCGCCGTTCACGTGCATGCACGCCTTCGGCTTCCCGGTCGAGCCCGAGGAGAACAGCCAGACCGAGGGGTCGTCCGGCGAGCTGTCCGCCGTGGCGCACGTGTCCCCCAGCGTGGCCTGGGCGGCCAGGTCCAGCGGGGCGTCGACGACGATCACGCCACGGAGCTGCCCGCGGTGCAGGGCGAACGCGATCTCGGCCGCGAACGCGTCGGCGAAGCACCGCTCGGTAACCAACACCGCTGCGCGGCTATAGGCAAGGTAGTACGCCCAGTCCTCCGCGGTCACGCCCGGGTTCATCATCGCGACGACGGCGCCGATGCGCAGCGCGCCGAACCAGTGCGCGGCGAACGCCGGTGTGTCGGTTAACGCGAACAGCACGCGGTCCTCCTCCCGGGTGCCGAGCGCGCGCAGGTGGTTGCCGACCCGGTTTGACCACGCGTACATGTCCGCGAAGGTCCACTGTTGTTCGGGGCCGCCGAGCGGACCGTCCGTGGGTGGGGTGTACCGCACGGCGACCTTGTTGGCGCGGTGCTCCAGGTTGTGGTCGAGGAAGTAGCGGGCGAGGTTCACGCGGGATCCCGGGGGCGGGGGAGTCTATCGCGGGACCGGCCGAGGCCGCCCATCCGCGGCTTTCACGGGGTCTACACTCCCGAAATGACGCGCGTGGCGGTAGGTCCGCGTCACCCAGCCCGCGTGCCCCTCACCAAGAGCCACAGGGACGTGAACGTGCACACCACCATCGTGCTCAACAGCGCGGCGACCACCGCTTCGCTCGCCATCCCCGCGCCCCCAGCCCCGTGCACCGGCGTGAGCAAGTGCGTGCTCAACAGCGCGCCGAGCATCGTCGCGATCCAGTTCAGGTAGCCCGAGCCCGCCATCGCGCGCACGAGCCACAGGCGCTCGCCGTCGGACAGCCGCAGCTTGTGCAGCCCGGCGCCGACCGCGATCATGAAGATCCCGGCGGTCGTCGCCGCCAAGTGCGCGGACAGGATCAGCTCCACGGTCGGGAACAGCCCGATCAACAGCCCCGTGGCCATCGCGAGGGTGACCAGGATCGCGCCGAGGCGCAGGAGGAGGCGTTCGGCGACGTTCAAGGGCATCCGCCGGCTCTAATTCGCGCGGGTGTACTCGCGCCGGAAACGCAGGCGTAGACGCGCTCGCCGGCCGTTCGGCGGCCCTTGCCGATCGGTGGGTATAGTCGCGCACCCACGGTTGACGATTGCTGCCTGCTGCCCCCCTCCGCCGACATCGTGCTCACCTCGCTGGCCCCCTGTGCGCAGGCGGGGCGCTCTTCGCGCTCGCCGGCTGCGTGGGGAAGCCCCCGGGAACGCCCCTCGACAGCGAGGACACTGCGGCCATCGCCTGCTTGCCCGCCGGGATTGACGCCCCGGTCCTAGAGAACACCGCGATCGGCACCGTTGCGCGGGTGACATGGACCACGCCCGAGGCGGTCCGCAGCCGGGCGGTCTACGACAACGGCAACGGCGTGCGGCGCGCCACCCCGTGGGACGAACCGGCGACCGCACACGAGCACCTGGCCTGGGGCATCCTCCAGGGCGCCGCCTACGAGCTCAGCGTGGAGGTGGAGGCCCCAGACGGCATCACGTGCAGCGACACCGTCACAGGGCAGGCCGGGGCGCTCGCCAACGACACGCCGGACGTCTATGCAGACACGCCCCAGGTCGACCTCGTCGACGGCGGCTTCACGGTGCTGGCGGCGGTTGACGGCATCAGCCGGTGGCTGATCGTGACCGACGAGTCAGGCGAGGTCGTGTGGTCGTGGCACATCGACCCTTCCCGGCTCGGCGTCAGCCAGGTCGAGCACGCATTCCTTACCGCTGATGGCCGGGGGATCGAGTTCGCCGGCCAAGCACAGGGGGAAGGGGAGCCGGGGGTGATCGCTACGGTGGGCCTCGACGGCGAGCTCGTCTCCACCGTCGTCGTGAACGGCATCCACACGAGCTTCGTGCCGCTGCCGGACGGCGGCTGGGGCGCGCTGGGATGGGAGGTGCGCGAGTTCGACGACGGCGGCGTGCCCGTCAAGCTGCTGGGCGACACCATCCTGGAGGTCGCGGCGGACGGGACGTCGCGGCGTGTCTGGGGCAGCTTCGACGAGCACACGCCGGACCTCTCCGTCGAGTGGCTGGCGGGCTGGTACCTGCCCGACCCGGAGGTCGGCGACTGGTCCCACGTCAACTGGATCAGCTACGATCCTGCAGGGGAAGACTTCCTCGTCACTGCCACCTTCAACGACGGGGTGTTTCGGATCGACCGCGCGACCGGAGCAGAGGTGTGGTCGGCCGGCACGTCGGACGCCCAAGTCATCGTGCCCCGCCAAGAGCCGCCGCTGCTGGGGCGCCCGCACTCGGTGGTCGCCACGGCGGACGGCTTGCTGGTGTTCAACCGCAACAAGGGCTCTGACGCGTCGCTGCAGACTTGCTCGCAGGCCGTCGACTTGGCCATCGTGGGCGACGATGTGTCGGCGGAGCGGACATACGGCTCCGAGTCGTGTCAACTTGTATCGTTCATGGGTGACGCGCTGCGGCTCCCGAACGACAACACCCTCACCGTGTTCTCGTCCGTCGGCGTCGTCGACCAGTCTGCGCCCGACGGATCGCTCGTGCAGCGGCTCACCGTCGACACCGAAACGGTGTTCGGGTTCGGCCAGTGGTTCGAGGCCCCGCAGTAGGGGTCGCGAGCTGATCTGACACATGCGTCGCCATGATACATGTGTCGGTCGCGTCGCCAGCCAGCGTGACGCGCCGGGCGGCCGCGCGCTTGGGACCGGCCGGCTACACTCGCGACATGAACCCCTCCTCCCCCGCCTCCTTCTTCCGCTCGCTGGCCCTCTTCGTGCTCGTCGGCTGCAGCCCCGGGTTCAAGGACGAGTCGGCCGACTCCGACCATGACGGCACTCCGAACGGCGAAGACTGCGATCCCGCCGACCCGGAGGTGCACCCCGGCGCGGCCGAGGTGTGCGACGGCGTCGACCAGGACTGCGACGGAGCGGTCGACAACGGCGTGGACGAGCCCGGCTTCCGGGACCGCGACGGGGATGGCTACGGGGACGACGCGATGGACGGGTGCGCCGGGAGCCCGGGGTTCGCGCTGGACGGCGGCGACTGTGACGACGCCGACGGCGCCGTGCACCCCGGCGCGAGCGACCCCTGCGACGCGGTCGACAACGACTGCGACGGGGCGGTGGACGCAGACGGGATGGGCACGATCTACCGGGACTTCGACGCCGATGGCTACGGGGACGCCAACCAGCCCTCAGAGGGCTGCCCGAGCGAGAGCTGGAGCACGACCTCCGGGGACTGTGACGACTACGACCCGGCGGTGAGCCCGGCCGCGACCGAGACATGCAACACATTGGACGACGACTGCGACGGTGTAGCGGACGGCGGCGGGGTGTGCCCCTGCGACGTCGGCTGGTGGCCCGACACCGACCACGCCTACATGTTTTGCCAGGCGGCGCTGGACTGGCAGGCGTCCGACGACGCGTGCGCGGTGTACGGCTACCGCCTGGTGACCTTTGACTCGGCCGCCGAGGGCGAGTGGGTGGAGGCCACGGTGCTCACCTACCCGTCGGGGCCAGCGTGGTGGATCGGGTTCACGGACTCCGCGGTGGAGGGCACGTGGGGGTGGGCGGATGGCTCGCCGGTCACCTACACCAACTGGTCGAGCGGGGAGCCGAACAACAGCCACGGCGGGGAGTGCGTGGACACGACGACCGAGGAGGACTGCGGGATGGTGCGCTGGAGCGGGTCGGCCTGGAACGACTACCCGTGCACGTGCGCGACTGAGTACTCGGTGTGCGAGGCGCGGTCAGAGGCGCGGCCGGACTGACCGTGCAGCTCCGCCCTGCTACCCCCGCAGACTACGCGACCTTCGTGCGCCTGCTGCCCGAGCTGGCCGTCGACGACCCGACGCCGACCCCGGAGGCGTTCGCGCGGGACCTGGTGCCGACGATGCTCATCGCCGAGGACGCTGCGCCGCTGGGGTACGTGTACTACCAGCTGCTGACCGGCGTCACCTATGTGCGACAGCTGGTGGTCGCGCCGGGCGCGCGGGGGCGGCGCATCGGGGAGCAGCTGATGCTCGCCGCGGCGGACATCGGGCGGGCGGCCGGGTGCACGTCGTGGTGCTTGAACGTGAAGCCGGAGAACGCGTCAGCGATCGCGCTTTACTCGCGCATGGGCCTTCGGGAGGCGTACCCGTCCACCGCGCTGCGCATCCCCTGGGCCGCGGTGGGCGCGACGATCGCGACGAAGCCCGTCGGCGCCGAGGACGAGGCGCGCGTGGAGCAGGCGACGGGCATCGCTCCCGGGCTCATCGCGCGCTGGCGGGGGTCGGACGTTCGGTTCGCGCGCTACGCCGAGATCGACGGCGAGGTGGTTGCCGCCGCGATCTTCGCGCCGGACTTCCCCGGCGCGTTCCCGTTCAAGGTCCTGCGCGCCGGGCTGGGGGAGGGGTTCCTCGGCAGCTTTCGGACCTGGGCCAAGTTTGACTACGTGAACTTCGTCATCGAGGATCAACCTGCGCTGGTCGACGAGATGCTCGGCCTGGGGGCCAACGTCCGGATGGAGATCCGTCACTACCGCGGGAGCTTGGCCCAAGCGCCGGTCACCCCAGCCAGCGCTCCGCGATCACGGTCTTGAGCACGTCCGTCGCGCCCTCGTAGATGCGCAGCGGCCGGGCCTCGCGCCACAGGCGCTGCACGAGGCTCGACTCCTCGACCCCGAGGCCGCCTTGGAGCTGCACGCACTGGTCGAGGACGCGCCCGCAGGCCTCGGTGGCCGTGAGCTTTCCGACCGCGCTCATGTAGCCAGTGCGCTGGTCGGCGGGCGTCACGTCGCGGGTCCAGCACGCCCAGAGCGCGGCCAGGGCGGCCTGCTCCAGGTCGAGCGCCATGTCCGCGACGCGGGACTGGACCACCGGCTGCTCCGCCAGCGGCCGGCCGAACTGCACCCGGGACTTCAGGTGGCCGACCGTCTCGTCGAACCCGTGTCGCGCCAGCCCCCAGGCCGCGAGCCCGACGGTCGGGCGGCAGCGCTCCAGGGTCCCGAGCGCGAGCGCGCCGCCGCGCGCTGCCAACAGTCGCGCCGGTGCGGCGTCCAGCACCAGCCGGCCGATCGAGTGGCCGCTCACCGCCTGGGCTTCGGTCGCCGGCGCGTCGACCAGGAACGCCGCGATCTTGCCGTCCAGCTTCGCGAACACGACCGCGTGGTCGGCCTCCGGGGCGTTCGAGATGAAGTGCTTGAGCCCCGTGACACGGTAGCCGTGGCCGTCACGCTCCGCGAGGGTGGACATCGCGGCGACGTCGCTGCCCGCGCCGGGCTCGGTCATCCCGAACACCACGACGGCGTCCCCCGCGCGGACCCGCGCAAGCAGCTCGGGCTCGGCCCCTGCGCGCTCCAGCGGGAACCCCCCGAGCTCCTGGACGATGAACGCGAGGTCGTCCATCGCGTCGGCGTACGCGAGCTGCCCCCGGCGCACCGCGAGGGTCCGGACGTCCCCGCGACCGACGGCGTCAAGCAGGCCTGCCCGGCCAAGCGCCCGCACGCGCGCGTGGATGTCGCCCCGTGCCCCGTCCCGGCTGGCGAACGCGGCAGCTTCGCTCTCGAAGGCGTGGTGCTCGGGCGCGAAGAAGGCGGCGTAGGGCTCGACGAGGGAGGGCATGGGGAGGGGGTTATCGCTGAACCCGTTAGCTTGGGCACATGACCGTCTTCGAAGAGCTCGCCCGTCGGCTGCGCCGCACCGACCTCCTGCTGCTGCGCGCCGTTCGTCGGCAGCGGGCCCGGCCATCCATGCGCGCGAAGGGCCAGTTCTGGGGGTCGGTGATCACGGACGACGAGGTGGACGCGCTCCTCCGCGCGCACGGCGAGATCGACTACGTCACCGGGCCGGACGGGCTCGAGGACGCCGTGGCGGCCTCCACCGCGCTGCGTGACGCGCCCGACGGGCGCTTCGCCCGCCTCCGCGCTGCGTTCGACCTGGACGGCGACGACGCGGACCTGATCCTCCTCGCCCTCGCCCCTGAGATCTCCGCCGGGTACGCCCGCATCTTCGCGTACCTGAACGACAACCTGAACCAAGCGTACCTGACGGTCGACATGACGACCCGGGTGCTGCGCGCCGAGCGCCGGCAGCGCCTCGCGCTCCAGGCCCGGCTGATGCCCGGCGGCCCGCTGATCCGGCACCGCTTGTTGCTCCTCCACCCCTCGGAGGGCACCGAGACCCACACCTCCCGGCGCCTGCACCCCGCGCCCCGGCTGCTGCGTTGGCTGCTCGAGGAAGAGGAGCTGCCCGAGTCCGTCGGGTTCAACCCGATCTCCACCGATCTCGAGCCGTTCATCCCGGCGCCGACGCGGCAACGCATCGAGGAGCTCGGCAACTCTTTGCAGAAGCCGATCACCGTCGCGATCATCGGCGGGACGCAGGGCCTGCGCGAAGGCGTGGCCCAGGCCGTCGCGCGCACGTGTGGGCGCCCGCTGGTCCAGGTCGACCTCGACCGCTGCAAGGCCTACTTGGAGGAGCCGGGGGACTTGATCCGCGAGCTCCGGTTGGCGGGGGCGTTGCCGTTCGTGATCAACGTCGCCAGCGCGCAGGAGGACCCCGCGCTGCGCAACCAGCTGCTCGCGTTGGGCGGAGCGTTGACTCGGCTGCCGTACCCCGTGTTGGTGGGTGGCAGCGACCGGCGTGCGCTCGGGCTCTTGCTCGGGGCGGACCGCACGAGCGTGACAGTGCAAGTCGCGCGCTCGACCCTCGAAGAGCGCAACGAGGCGTGGGGCGCGGCGCTGGACCAGCGGGGGTGGGACGTCGCGCTGGCGAAGGACATCGCCGAGCGGTTCTACTCGGTCGGCGGCACCACGATCCAGCGGGTCATGGACCGCGCCGAGGCCGAGGCCGGCGGGCGCGAGCCAAGCCTGGAGACCATCTGGGCGGCCGCGCGCGAGGGGTCTCGGCCCGAGTTCCGTGGGTTGGCCCAACACGTGGTGCCTCGCTACTCGATGAGCGACCTCATCATCACGCAGAAGGTCGAAAAGCAGCTCGACCACTTGATCTCGTACCTGTCGGAGCAGGAGCAGGTGTACCACCGCTGGGGGGCCAACAAGGTGCGCCCGCGTGGCTACGGCATCAAGGCGCTGTTCTCGGGCGGCCCCGGTACTGGCAAGACCATGGCCGCCGAGGTCATCGCCGGCGCGCTCGGGCTCGACATGTTCCGCGTCGACCTCTCCAGCGTCATCAGCCGGTGGGTCGGCGAGACCGAGAAGAACCTGCGCGAGATCTTCGACGCGGCGGAGGGCGGCACCGCCGTAATCCTGTTCGACGAGGCCGATGCGTTGTTTGGGTCGCGCGGCGAGGTCAAGCAGGCGCAGGATCGCTTCGCAAACCAGGAAGTCAGCTTCCTCCTGCAACGCTTGGAGGTGTTCGAGGGGTGCGCAATCCTCACGACCAACTTGCAAGAGAACATCGACGAGGCGTTCTTGCGCCGGTTTGGCGCCGTCGTGGAGTTCCCGATGCCAAGCCCCGAGCAGCGGCGTCGGCTCTGGGACCACGCGTTCCCGCCCTACGCGCCGCGGGGGCCGGACCTCGACCTCAACTACCTCTCTGCGCAGTTCACCATCGCCGGCGGCGCCATCGTCAACGCGGCGATCAACGCGTGCATCATCGCGAGCGCGCGGCGCGAGCCGGTGGGCATGCCCCACGCGATCGAGGCGATCGCCCGCGAGCTCATCAAGATGGGCAAGCAGGTGAACCGCGTGCACTTCGGCGACTACTACGAGTTCGTGCGGGACTTGTAGGGCGGGGCGCCGAGGTCCACCGGGGCACCGTCCACGGTGACCCAGATCCCGGGTATCCCCAGGTCCTCGATCAGCCCGACAAACGCATCGTCGAGCTGCCCCCGGTGGATCTCGGCGTGCCAGACGCCCGCTCGTTGCAGGGCCGCCAGGAGTGGGCCAAGCAGTGCGTATTCCCACGACTCTCCACCCGCCCAATCGAGGCGGGCTTCCGGGCGATTCTTGTCGTCGAGCTCGACGACCCACCCGTGGCCCCGAAGGTCGCACGGCCCGTGGGAGATGCGCAGGAGGTGAGGGAGCCCGTTCATTGCCCGCCGCTGGAGGAAGGCCTCGAGGACCCGCAGCTGCGTGATTGGCGCACGACCAAAGGGGGGAAGCTCGTCGACGCCCTCGCCTTCGCCCACCGCGTGGTCCACCTCGTGGGGCCCGACGCACAGGGCGAGCGCAGTGAGCCTCGCTTTGGCGGCGAAGCGATACACTCTGGCGAGCGCCTTGCCAACATGGATGACCTTCGGCAGCGCGCAGATCCAGAGCTCCAGGTTCGGGAACAGGGAGAGGTCGGGTAGGCCCGCTTCCCAGCCTTGCGCCAGGACCCGCACGCTCGGCCAAGGGCCGCCGGGCCCCGGTGCCCCCCCGCGCACCGAGAGCCGCTCGAGCAGTGGCATCCGGTCCAGCAGAGCGCCGTAGCCGCGCGCACGATCGATGGTCAGTGTGTCCACCGTGCGCCACGCGGGGGCTTCGAGGGTGGCCCGTTCAAGCTCCTCCAAGTGGAGCGTCACCTCGCTAAGGAATCCGCGCCGGAACACCCACTCGCCCGAGACGTCCCCCGGGATGCCCCGGGCCCAGGAGCCGATGTTCGCCGCGAGGAGCCGCGTCGCGGCGGACCGGGCGGCCAAGTTCGGCGCTGCATCGTCCGCCAGCTGGAGCGCGATGAACTCTCCCTGCGGGTCGCCCGCCGCGGTCAGCGCGTCCGCGAGCACCATCCGAACGCCGAGGTCTCCGGGGTCGGCGAGCAACTCGGCCCACAGCTCACCGATCTTCTCCCCGAGGCTCCCGGCTTCCGGGGGCCCGAGGGCGGCGTCGACGAGCCTCACTCTCGGTGAACCGCGACGACCGTCGCGTCCCAGTCGATCGTGTACTCGTAGCGCTCGGTGTGGGAGTTGGGGCTGCAGACGTCGTCGCAGGTCTCAGTGAAACGTCCTGCCGTCCAGCCCCGCAGCCCTGGCACTGAGCTTGTCCGGCGCGGCTGTCGCCGCTGGCCCGGCGGCGGCTCGGCGGAGATCCCGATCATGCTGCAGCTGGTGCAGTCCCACTTTCCCCAGGTGATGCGGGTAGACCGGGCCATTGGCGCATCGTACTACGCCGGCCCGGGCTCATAGCCCAGGATGTGCCGCAAGCGCGCCCAAATTGCGCGCTACGGCTGCGTCTGGCACACACTGTGGGCTTACACCAACTTCCCCAGCGCCACGAGCCCCACCGGCGGCTCGACCAACCACGCGACGGTATACACCCGCTGGGCGAGCCCGTCCGCGATCCGCGCCGCTTGCCGCCGCTCGCCCGCGAGCCGCGCCCCGAGCAGCGGGTCACGGGTGCCGGCCGCGACCAGGCTCTTGTTCAGCACCCACGCCATCGGCTCCACGTTTGCGCGCCGGAGGTCGTCCTGGAGCGCCGCGGCCTGCGACACGGGCGTCACTTCGGGCAGCGTCACCAGGATCACCTTGGTGTAAGCCCGGTCTTGGATACGCATCAACGGGGTGACCACGCCCCCGACCTTCTTGCGGTCCACCGTGCGCATCACCTGCCGGTGGTAGGCCCCGGTCGCGTCGAGCAGCAGAAGGCTGTGGCCCGTGGGCGCAGTGTCGAGCACCACGAACGCGCTCCTCGCCTCGGCGACGACGTGCGAGAACGCGTGGAACACGGCGACCTCCTCCGTGCATGGCGATCGCAGGTCCTCCAGGAGCAGCGCACGCTCGGCATCGTCGAGGTCGCGGCCGCGGGTGGCCAGCTGTTTTGCGATGTACCGCTCGGTCTCCAGCTTCGGGTCGATCCGGTCCACGCGAAGCCCGGGCACTGTCCCACCCAGCGCCGCTTGGAGGTGCGCGGCGGGGTCGGTCGTGGTGAGGTGGACCGAGTGGCCCCTGCGCACCAGGCCAAGCGCCAGCGCCGCCGCTACCGTGGTCTTCCCGACGCCCCCCTTGCCCATCACCAAGACCAGGCCCCGTCCCGCGAGCGCCAGCTCATCCGCCAAGGCGGCGAGCCCGGGCGCGGGGGCGTCCGTCGCGGGGGTAGGCGCGGGCTCCGATCGGGGGCCGTCGCCGCTGAACAGCGCGCGCAGCGCGGGGAGGCCGACCGTGTCGAACGGACGGAGCGGCACGTCGTCCCGCGGCAGGTCGCGCAGCGACGCCGGCATCGCCCGCAGCGCGTCTTGGCCCTGTGCCTCGATCGCGCACGCGACTGCGTCGTCGCGCAGGCTCGCCCGGAACAGGCCGTTGACGACGAGCTGCTGCCTGTCGATCCCGAGCGCCCGGAGCTCCACCGCCGTGCGGCCGGCTTCCTCGAGCGTCGTCGCGTCGGGCCGCGCGACCAGCACCACCGTGGTCTGCCCCGCGTCCGCCAGGGCGGCCATCGCGGCCTGGAACCTCGCCTCCTGCATCTTCAGGCCGGAGTGTGGGCCGAGGCACGAGGCGCCGCGGTCGTTGCCGGCGAGGAAGCCGGTCCAGGCCTTCGGCAAGCTGAGGAGGCGGAGCGTGTGGCCGGTGGGCGCGGTGTCGAACACGACGTGGTCGTACCCAGAGGCGTCGCCCGCGAGCAGCGCGGCGAACTCGTCGAACGCCGCGATCTCGGTGGTGCAGGCGCCGGAGAGCTGCTCCCGGACGGTGGAGCGCGCGGCTTCGGTGCTCCCCGCGTCCATCTTGGCGAGCACGCGCTCGCGGTAGGACTCGGCAGCGGTGTCCGGGTCGATGTTCAACACCCAGAGGCCCGGGGCGCCGGGCACGGGGACGGGCGTGTTGCGGAGCGGGACCCCGAGCATCTCGTCGAGGTTCGACGCGGCGTCGGTGCTCACGAGCAGCACCCGCCGCCCGGCGTCCGCCAACGCGAGGGCGGTCGCCGCGGAGATCGAGGTCTTGCCGACGCCACCCTTGCCGGTGAAGAACAGGTGCCGGGTCGGGTGTGCGAGCAGCACGAGGGGACGGGCGTTGTCGGGCATGCGGGTGAAGCTAGCCGCCGATCGCGGCTGCGGACCGCGGATTGTGAACCGATGCATCCGCCGTTGTGCAGCGCCTGCGACCCCAGCGAGCTTGAACGCCGGATAGGGCGTGGCGCATGCAGACGCTCCTGGCCGCCATCCGTGCCGCCCCCGAGGACGCCGACGCCGTGCTGCTGGTCGCGCTCTCGGGCGGCGCCGCGAACCTGGTCGACTGCACGACCGGAGACGCGCGGAAGCTCG
Source organism: Bifidobacterium breve (assembly GCA_943328795.2). Classification (GTDB taxonomy): domain Bacteria; phylum Myxococcota_A; class UBA796; order UBA796; family SXON01; genus CAIUMM01. The sequence goes on along the minus strand of CALQBK020000018.1, from coordinate 23,369 downwards.
ACGAGCACGGCGGGCAACCCGTGCGCCGCTGGATCTTCATCCACGACGGGCGCATCCTCGTCGCCGGGTGACACATCCTCGGATGTGTCGATATGTATCGGCTACCCCTCGTCCTCGTCGTCCGTCTCGAGTTCGACTTCGCCCGTGGACACCCGCCACACGCGCTCGGCCGCGCGCTTGGCGATGTCGTGCCACCCCCGGCGCTCGGCGACGGCCACCAGGCGCTGCACCGGGAGCTGCAGGTCGGGGGCCTGGGACGTGTGCAAGCCCCGCTCTCGGGCCACCGCGAACCACGCGCGGCAGCTCCGCTCGTCGTTGTCCTCGGCGGCGATCCACGCGCGGAGCACGCCGATCTGCAGCCAGAGGGTGTGTCGGGGCGAGTGCGCGAGCGCGACCTCGGCCGCGATCACCTCCTCCAACACGCGTCGGGGCTCGGCGCGCACCAGCGCCAACATCGCGAGCTGCACGCGGGCGGACGCCACGAGCAGGTCTTGCCCACGCTCGCGAGCGAACCGCGCGGCCCAGCGGATGATCTCCTCGGCGCCATCGAGGTCGCCGGTGGCCCGGCGCACGTCCGCGAGGAGGCTGCGGGCGCGCAGGTGCAAGCGGTCGGCGCCGATGGTGGCCGCGATCGCGCCAGCGGCGGTCAGGAACTCGGACGCCTGTGCGTACTCCCGGCGTTCAAGGTGGAGGATGCCCCATGTCGCGTGCGCGTCGGCGATGCGCCGGATGTCCCCGCTCGCGCGGGCCACGCTGTCGAGACGGTGGAGCTGGCGCTCGAGGTGCTCGAACCGGCCCATGCGAATGAGCGCCTCGCAGAGGCCGTTGAGCGCCTCGGCCTCCATCGAGAAGTCCCCGCGGTTCATGCGGAGCACCTCGGTCCAGTACCGCGCGGCGTCCTCGTTGCGGCCCTCCATGCGCGCGAGCCGGGCCCGCTGGACGGCGACCTCGACCAGCCCGGCGCGGTCACGCAGCGCCTCGAACGTCAACCGCGCGGCGGTGAACTCGCGCTCGGCCATCTCCCCATCGCCCTGCTTCCGGGCTGCGCGGCCGAGCTGCACCCGAAGCCGAGCCCGGGCGAGGCGGTCGCCTTCGACCTCCCGCAACGCGTGCTCCAGCAGCGGGCGGGCTCGCTCGGGCTCTCCCGTCTCGAGCAGCGCCTCGGCGTGCAGCCGCCGCGCTTCGAGCCGGGCGGTCGGCTGCCCGACCAGGTCCGCGGCCTCCACGGCCATCGCCGCGGCCCGGACGGCGTCCCCGCGCCCGCCGGCGTTGAGCTTGCGACTCGCCGCGAGCAGCGGCCCGATCGCGCGGTCTGGCGCCCCGGAGCGCAGCCGGTGGCGGCCGTGCGGCAGGTCCACGTCGAGGCCGGTCTGCGTGCCGAGCTCCTCCCACGCGTCCGCGAGCCGGCGGTGCACGTCTTGCACGTCGGCCAGCGACCGCGCGTCCTCCGCGACGAGCTGCTGGATGCGACCGTGCTCGAACGCCAAGTACCCGTGCAGCTCGGCGACGAGGCCGGTGGCGAGCAGCGCGTCGAGCCCGGCGTCGTTCATGCGCCGAATCAGCGCGACCGGGGGCTGTTGGCCGGCGAGCGCGGTGGCGGTGAGCGCGTCCCGGGCTGCGGGTGGGTCGGCCGAGGAGTTCACGGCGCCATCCACGCGGCGACGGAGCAGGACCTCGGGGGAGCTCGGGAACGCGTCGGCGCGGGGCAAGCTCGCCGGGAGCACGTAGAGGTTCTTTGGACCGAGCACCAACAGGCTGCGGCTCGCCCAGTCTCGGAGCAAGAGCCCCGCGGCCAGCGGGTCGCCTTCACAGAACACGCTGACGTCGTGGGCGAGGTCCGGCGCCAGCTGGAGCGACTCCTGGACCACCCTGCGCGTGTCCGCGAGGCTCAGGCGACGCAAGCCCAGCCGTCGCGCGCCGCGCTCCTGCAGGCCCTCGAGCGTGCGGCGCAGCCCCTCGTCGCGTGCTGCGGCTTCGCTGCTCACCGTGCACAGCACCAGCACCGGGCGCTCGCCGACCGTGCGGTCCAGCAGCGCCTCCGCGATCGCGAGACCGTCGCCGTCGGCCTGGGAGTGGTGGACGTCTTCCAGGATGAGGCAGCTGCCTCCGCGCCACGCGCGTACGTCCATGTGTCGGTACAGGAACGCGAGCCCGATCGCGTCGCTCACGGGGGGCTCGCCTTGCCGCGTGTACCCGCACCAGCGCGCGAGCAGCGTGGCCTCCTCGTACACGTCCTTCGGCAGCACCTGGCGGTCACGCCCGAGCCAGGACGCGAGGCGCGTCTCCATCCCGTCGCGGTTGTCGTTCCACGGGACGAGGATGTCTCGCACGGCTCCGCGGTACCCGTCGTCCACCCCGGCCGGCGCGTGGTAGCGCAGCCGCGTCACCTCCATCACCCCGAGCTCGTCGAGCATCGTCGCGACCGACTCCACCAGCCGCGACTTCCCGGACCCCGACTCGCCGACCACCAACACCACGCGGGGCTCGGACAACGCTACCACCTCGCGCGCGGCGTCCCAGAGCACCTTGCGCTCTCGGTCACGCCCGACCATCGGGACCTCGCGCAGCGCGAACAGGCTCAACGAGGCGCGGGCCTGCGCCTCCCAGCCGCGCTCGGGCGGCATGGAGGGCGACATCGGGTCGGGGGGGACGCGGTTCCAGCGCAGCGTGCCGTCCGGCACCGGGCCGCTCCGGAGCGGCGCTGCCAAGGGGAACTCCCCGGTGCGCGCGGTGGTCGGGCCCGTGCCCCGGGTGCTCGGGGTCCACGGGACGAAGCGGCCGCGGAAGCTCTGGCCCTTGACGGCGTCCCGGAGCGCGCGCCGGACGTCCGCCGCGCGGTCGAACCGCTGCCGGGGGATGGGGTCGAGCAAGGTGGTGACGACGTCGGCCAGCGCCGCGGGGACACCTTCGAGCGCGGGTGGGGGCTTGTTCCGCGCCTCGAGCAGCTCCAGGCGACCCTCGCCGGGGTGGGCCCGGGTGCCCGTGAGGGTCTCGTAGAGCATCAGGCCGACGGCGTAGAGGTCGGTCCAGGGCCCGAGATCGTGGGTGCGCCCGTGCAGCTGCTCAGGGGCCATGTAGGGCGGCGTGCCCGAGATGCTCTTGCGGTCGCGCACGAGCTCGGCCATCGCGTCCGCGACGCCAAGGTCCGCCACCCACACGTGGGGCTTTCCGTCGATGCCGGGGTACAGCAACACGTTCTGGGGCTTTAGGTCCTGGTGCAGGAGCTGCCGGGCGTGGATCGCCGCGAGCGCGTCAAGCACCTCGTCGATCAGCAGGAGCACCGGCTGCAGGGGGGGACGCAGCGCGAGCAGCTCGGCGAGTGAGCCGCCGGCGGCGTAGCCCAGAGCGACGTAGGGCTGGCCCGTAGCGAGCACCCCGGCGTCGTGCACCGGGATCACGTGGGGGTGGCTGAAGCGGGCGGAGAGCGCGACCTCCCGGGCGAAGCGCGCCCGGAAGCGGCGGTGAAGCGCCAGGTTCTGCTTGACCACCTTGACCGCGACCTCGGTCTCCAGCAGCCGATCCTCGGCGTGGTAGACGATACCGGTGGCGCCTTCGCCGAGCTGCCGGGTGCAGACGTAGCGATCCGGCAGCACCGGCAGCACGGGGCTCGTCACCAGCGGGCCGCGCGGGGTACCGTCACCTGCGGGCGACCGCCCCGGGGCGTTGGAGCACGGGCTTCTCAGCCTTGTGGGGGTCGGCCGACTGCTGCGCGGACGCGCGCTTGAGGTCGAGCGTGCCGGTCACCGCGACGCGCTCCCCAGACAGCCGGAGCAGCTCGGCCGTGCTGCGTGTCTCGGTCCCGAGGCGCACCTCCATGTTGCCGATCAAGATGGACACGTGCCCGAGCATCTGGTTGCCGCCCGCCGCCGGTCGCGGGACGTAGGTGCCGATCAGCGTGACCCTGTCGCCATCCACGCGGTCGAGATCGGCAGCGCGGCTGACCTCCTCCAGCGTGAGCGAGCTCGCGGGGGTCTCCTCCTCCAAGCGCGCCTTCTCCTCCGCCTCCGCCTTCTCGGCGACGACGTTCGCGGTGGCGTCCTCTTCCTTCGCCTTGGCCTCGGCCTCGGTCGCGGCGGTGGCCTTCTTCGCGGGGTCTTGGACAGCGTCCGCCTTCGCCTCGGCCTTCTCCTTGTCGTCGGTCACCCCGGCGAGCTTCTTCGCGGCGTGGTCGGCCTCGTCGGCGCGCGCCTGGGCCACGGCTGCGGCGGCCAGCGCCTTCGGGTCCTTCTTCTCCTCCAGGGTGGACTTGGCCTTCTCGCCCTTCTCGCCCTTCTCGGCGGTCTCCTTGCCCTTCTTCCCGTCGAGCTTCTTGTCCTCGTCGGCCTTGTCGCCCTTCTTCGTACCCTTCGACTCGGCGGCGACGACCTTCTTCTTGTCCAGGACCTTCTTCTCGCCGTGCTCGGCGTCGATCTCGGCCTTCACAGCCTTCTTCTCCTTGTTCGCGGCGACCTTCACCTTGGACTCGTCGGCGGTCTTGCCCTCTTTCCCACCGGCCGACGCAGACTGGCGTGCGGCGTGCGCCTTCGAGTGCGTCGCGTCCGACCGCGCCTCCTTGGCCTTCGCCTTCTTGTCCGCCACCTCGGCCTCGGTGTGGTCCGCGGTCGCGACCTTCCCCGCCTTGCCCTTCTTTCCGCCCTTCTCTGTCGCCTTGTCCTTCGCCGCGGCGACCTTCTTCTTGTCGCCCGTGCGCGCCTCGTCCTTCGGGTCCTTGCCCTTGCCGGCGGCCACCTTCGCGGCCTTCTTGTCCGCCTTGTTCGACGCCTTCTTGGATGCCTCCGCGCCGGGCTTCCCGGCCTTCTTGTCAGCAGCACCCGCCTTCTTTTCGGCCTTCTTGGCGGCCTTCTTGTCCGCCTTTGCGTCCTTCTTCTCGCCCTTCGCGGCCGCCTTCTTCTCGCTCGCGGCCTTCTTTTCGCGCTCGGCGTCCGCCTTGTGGCGCTGCGCTTCCTTCTCGAGCGTCGCGGCCTCCTTCGTCTTCGCCTCGCTCTCCTTGCCATCCTTGGGCTTCGCGGCTGCTTGCGGGCCCTTCGCGTCCCCGCGCTGCTTCGCGATGTGCTCGCCCGCCTGCTTCGCGTTCGCGGAGACCTCGCTCGGGCTCATCCGGGACAGGTCCTTCGCCGGGGCCGGCGCTTTTTGGCCGGCCTCTTGCTCGATCATCTGCTTGAGCCCAGAGTTCCCAACGTTGCCCTGCAGGTCAGCCGCGCTGCCGGCGTGCAGGGGCTTCCCGCTCTCGGGCAGCGGCCCGGCCGTGCCGGTGGTCGTCGACTTCGCGCGAGCGTTCAGCTTCTTGAGTGCTTCGAGTTGATCCTTTTCGGCCACGCGTAGCTCCAGGCGGTACGGCGAGTGTACCCCGACGGGCGGGTGCGCGCGCCGGCGGCCCCGAGAAGATTCGCCGGCGCTAGAACACGTTCATGAACAGGCCGTAGCGGCCCTCTTCACCGAGGGGCTCGACCGACACGATCTGCGGGTCGAGGGTGATGCCGAGGTCACCGAAGCCGCCGAGCACGTCCCCGAGGTCGAAGCTCGCCTGCGAGAGCGCGAGCCCCGCAAACCCGGAGACCACCGCGCCGAGGTCGTCCCCCACCTCGTCGAGGTCGATCGTCGGGTCCTGCTCGTACGCGCCGTAGTACAGCACGGTGGCGTGCTCGACGTTGAAGTCGAGGTTGAGCTCGGTGCCGTTGAGCCCCAGGTCGACGACCGCGAACGCGCTCGCGTCGAGCCAATCCGTGCAGCTGCCGCCCTGGATCGTCTGGATGCTGATCTGCATGTCCGGCAGCCAAAGCCGGCCGAGCGGGTCGCCCACGCCGCCGGTGAGCCGCACGACGCGCGCGTCGCCAGCGTGGAACCCGATGCAGTAGCCCTCGGAGTCCTCGGGGATGTCGTTCCCGCCGGGGAGCCCGGCGATCCCGGCGCCAAGCAGGTCGGCGTACTCGCCCTCGAGCTGCATGTCGATGTCGAGGTAGTCCGCCACGGTGGCGTCGATCAGCGTGTTGAACAGGCCCTCGTGGAGCGCGAAGCCGAGCTGGTAGTCGAGCCCGGCGGGGGTCTGCGCGGTGAGCGCGGTGAGCTCGGGCATGTCGTCGGCCGCGTCGCCATCGGTGGAGATGGTGACGCCCAGGCTCACGCCGTCCGTGGTCGCGGCGACCTCGGCGAGGCGCGCGGAGAGCTCGGTGCCGAGGAGATCGGTGGAGAAGCTGAACGGCCCGCCGAGCTCGATGGTGCCCAGCGCGTCCAGCGCGTAGGTCGCGAGGTAGCCGCCGAGGTCTGCGACCAGGCTCGCGATCGGGTCGGCGAGCAGCGCCATCAGCCAGTCCGGGACCTCGTAGTCGCCGAAGGACAGGCTGGTGCCCGAGATGTCGGCCTGCGCGTCGGTGAGCGAGAGCGTGAGCATGTCGTCTGCGGAGAGCCCGGGGACGGCGTTGGCGCCGAGAGTGACCTCGCCCATCCCGATCGACACGGGGAACGTGTAGGTGTCGAGCACGGAGATGTCGGAGGTCATCGTCACGTCGTGGAACGTGATCAACAGCGTGACGGCGTCCTCGGCCGGGGCGAGGTCAGCGTCCGTGCCGGTGGACGTGATGCCGGTGGGGGTGATGTCGACGTAGTCGGTGTCCACGCTCGGCAGCGCGGAGGAGAGCTGGTCCCAGAGACCGAGGCTGTCGATCATGTCGGCGACCGTGGGCTCGAGCGCGTCGAGGCCCGTGGGGGTCAGGAGCCCGTTGACCGCGCCGGGGTCGGTGTCGCGCGGGTCGTTGCCGTCAAACACGGGCACCAGCTCCCGGACGGTCTCGTCGGGGTCGAACGCCTGCACGTCCACGACGAACGCGCGGTCCTCCGCCACCGCGTTGTAGCCCCAGGGCATCGACGCGCTGAACGTTCCCGCGCTGTCAACGGTGGCCCGGATGCCGTTGACGAGCACCTGGGCGTCCGCCGGGCTCACGGTGCCCGTCACGTTGATGGTGAGGACCCCGGACTCGTCGGGCAAGCCCAGGTACTCGCCGTACGTCGGGGACAGGACCGTGAGCGTGAGCGGCGCGCCCTCGACCTCGAGCAGCGCATAGTCGCGGCGGCAAGCGCTGAGCAGCGTGGGGACGAGCAGGAGGGCGAACAGCGGAGCGGAGTGGCGCATCGGGTACCTGGGGGCGCGCGGAGTATATCGGGGAAGTTCGCCTTTCCGCGGAAAAACAGGCGCGGGAGGTCAGCGCCCGCGCATGCGATCGTTCGCGCGGCGCAGCCCGTTGAGCAGGTCGTCGAGGTCTGTCTGGATGGACTCCGGGTCACCCGGAGAGGGGCCACACAGCCGCGTGACCTGGTCCCGGAGCCGCCCGAGCTCGTGCTCGGCTTCGGCCGCGACCGCGGGGTCGACGAGCTGGACGCGCTGGAGCGCGACCTTCGTGATCTCGCCTTCGCTCGCCACGGCACGCAGGCTCATCGCGAGGCCCGGGAGCCCGGCCGTCTCGAGGTCTGACGCGGCCCTCGCCGCGTCTCTGCCCGTGGACCCGAGCGGGGAGGGCGCTTGCGTGGCCTCCGCGTGGCCGCCCACGGGCACGTACTGGTTGCGGAGCAGCGCCGCGCCGAGCTGGAACCGCAGGCCCTTGCGCGCGTCGTAGTGCCCTTGCCGACCGAGCCACGCGAGGAACGTCGGCGCCCCGATGGCCATCGCCACCACGCTCGCCGTCGCGAGCAGGGAGAGCACGGGCAGCTCGAGTCCACCTACGCGGGCGAGCGCCGGCAGCAGCAAGGTGCAGACGCCGGCGAGGTAGATCGGCAGGAAGATCCGGACGGCTCGGACCGCGCGCGCGGCGCTGGCGGGGTCAGGCGGGGGCACGCCGTCGTCTATCGTGCAGTGGGCCTGCCGCCCGCGCCTGTGGTAGGTTTCGGGCGTGAGCACGGCACGGGAGCTGGAATTCTTGGGGACCCTCGGCAAGGGCGGCTTCGGGTCTGTGTACCTGGCCAACCTGCACGGGCGGGACCAGTTCGTGCGCCGCGTCGCGGTGAAGGTCCTGCGGCACGCGGGGGAAGGGGACGCGGGCCTGGTGGCCCGGCAGCGGGACGAGGCGCGGCTGCTCGGGCTCTTGTCGCACGAGGGGATCGTCCAGGTGCTCGACCTCACCGAGATCGAGGGGCGCCCTGCGGTGATCATGGAGTACATCGAGGGCGCGGACGTCGCGGAGATCGCGCGGCTGCTCCGGTCACGCCAGGCGCCTTTCCCTGCCCGCGCGGCGTTCGAGATCGTGGCGGCTGCGGCGGGGGCGCTCGACGTTGCGTGGTCGTCAGCCTCGCCGATCACCGGGAACCCGCTGAACGTGGTGCACCGGGACATCAAGCCGGCCAACTTGGTGGTCGCGCTGCGCGGGGGCGTCAAGGTGCTCGACTTCGGCATTGCTCGCGCGGACTTTGGCCGCGAGGGCGTGACGCAGAGCGGCTTCTTCGGGACCCCGGCGTACATGGCGCCCGAGTTTTGGGTCCAAGAGCCGATCGGCAGCGCGTACGACGTCTACGCGCTCGGGATCTCGCTGCTCGAGCTCCTGGGCGGCCAGGCGCCCGAGCGCCCGCCGATGGAGAAGGCCCGGCTCGACGCGTTCATGGACGAGCGGATCCGCCCGTTGGGCTTGCCGCCGGGGGCGGACGCGCTGCTCAGGGGGATGGTCGCGTTCCAGGCCCAGGACCGGCCGACCGCTGCCGAGGTCCAGGAGCGGGCCAGCGAGCTGGCGCCGACGCTCCCGGGCGAGAACGTCGCCCGGCTCGCTCGGTCGGTCGTGCCGGGGATCGTCGAGGTGCGCAGCCGGACGATGGACACCTCCGAGCTGCCGTCCCGCACGTCGCTCGGCATCGTGAGCGGGCCGGCGACGGGGCCCGGCGCGGGCGAGGCCTTGGCCACGGCGCGGGGAATCAAGCGCACGTCGGCCCCGGCGGCCGTCGAAGGCGGCGGGAAGCTGCTCGTCGTCGCGGTCGTCGGGGCGGTGGCGGCTGGGCTGGTGAGCGTCGGGCTGGCAGCGGTGGCGTGGGTTCGCTGGCCCGCCGGGGAGCCGGCGCCGGTAGCAGCGCCGCCCGAGGCAGTGACACTGGTCGAGGCCGCCCCCGAACCGTCAGGGCAGGTCGCCACAGCGCCGGAGACGCCCGGGCCGGTGCCCGCGCCGGTGCCCGCGCCGGTGCCCGGGCCGGTGCCCGGGCCGGCGCCCGCGCCGGTGCTCGCGCCCGTCGTCGAGCCTGGTCACCCGACCGCCACGCCGTCGTCGTCAGCCGGGAAAAAGCCCGCTGACGTCGCTGCGGTGCGGATCGAGGCCGGCCAGCACGCGGCCAGCCCGGTGGATGCCCCCCCGGCGAGCGAGCCGCCAACGGCCGCCCAACCTGTGCCCGCGGTCGTCACCCCCGCCGCGCTCGTCGCCGCGGACGCGGCCCCGCCGGTCGTTCGCCGCCCGTTGTCCTTTGGGTGCACCTTGGCCGGCGCGTCGCTGCAGATCGACGGCACGGCGTCTGGCTCCACTCCGCGTGCGGGTGTGCAGGTCGCCGACGGCCAGCACGTGATCGTCGCGGCGCTGGGTGACCGGTCTTGCCGGCGCACCATCACCGTTGGGGCAGACCAGCCGACCGGCTACGTCTGCGACATGTCCACCCAGTCTTGGAGCGCGAAGCTGTGACACTCCCGTTCTTGTTGCTCGTCGCGCGGGCGTTCGCGTGCCCGTCCTTGGACGCCTCGTTGGACCAGGCCTTGGCGCACGCGCTGTCCGCCGACTTCGCGTCGGCCGACCACGATCTCGGTGAAGCCGAGGCCGCGATGGCGTGCTCCGAGGCGGCGCCTGCCCAGGTCGCCCACTACCTGGTGGTGCGCGGCGGCGTCGCCGAGTTCGGCACGCCCGGCGGCGGGGTCCGGTTCTTCGCGTCGGCCAAGGCGATCGACCCCGACACGTGGGACGCGCGCCTCGGCCCCGCCCTGGAGCAGGTCTGGAAGACCGCGGCGCTGGACGGCGCAGGGTCGTTGTCGATGGACACGAACCAGGACGCGGGGCGGGTGGATGGTCGGACCGTCGACGGGTGGCCGGCGCAGGTGCCCGAGGGCTGGCACGTCGTCCAGGTGGTCTCGCTCGACGGCCGGGCCGTGTTGTTTGGGAAGGCGGTGAACTTGCCGGCGGGCGAGGCGGCGCTCGTGCAGACGGGCCTGCCCGAGGGGATGGCGGCCGCACCCCAGCCGCTGGAAGCGCGCCGCGGGCGGGTGTTGTCGCCGGCGTGGGCGATCGCGTCGGGCGTCGTCGCGGCCGCGGGGGTTGGATTGGCGGTGGGCGCGCGGCTCCAGGCCGACCGCGTCGATGAGTACGGGTCCGTGGAGATCGTCGACGCGGCGTGGACGCGGGAGCAAGAGCTCGCGTACGGCGCGTACGCCGCGTGGGGGACAGCCGGGGCGCTGTTTGGGCTCTCGTTCGTTTTTCGGTGAACGCTTGACGAGGAAAGAGCGCCGCTCTAGTGGGGCCTGTCAAGGAGCGCTCATGCTGTTGTTCTCCCTCCTCCTCGTTGGTTGCCCGGACCCGACCGCAGTGCCCGAGGGCGCCGGCCCCGGGATGCAGCTCCCTCCCGGCCCGGGTGCGGGCGGGGAGCAGGGGCCTCCTCCTCCCCCTGGCGATGCCGGCGGCCCAGGCGGCGGCGCCCCGAGCATGCCTACCCTCACCGTACCGGCCGGTACCGGGGTGTTGCTCTCCGGCGAGTTCGTCTACACCGGCGCGACCACGGGGCACTACCGCGTGGACTTCTTCCAGGTCGGGCCGGACGGTCGGCCGAACATCTTGCACGCGATGATGCTGGAGAAGGTCGGGCACTGGGAGCTCGAGGTCCCGAAGGGGCTCGGCAAGATCGACATGCTCGCGTTCGTGGACACCGAGGGCAACGGCCCGCAGCTCGCCGAGCCGTCCGCGCTGCTGGTGGACGTCAATGTTGGCCAGGAGCCGATCTCGACGCTGAACTTCACGCTCGTCGACGGCGCGCCGAACGCGTTCGCGACGGACAGCCCTACGCTGGCGAACTTGCCGGCCGGTGGCGGACCGCCCCCGGGGGGCCAAGCCCCGCCGGACGGTGCCGGGATGGCTCCCCCTGATGGCAAGGGCCCCCCGGGCGGCGCGATGGCCCCGGGCGAGCTGCCCCCGAAGGACGCGAAGGCCCCGAGCACCCCTTAGCCCCAAGTGCGCGCGAGGCGCGGCCGCAGCGCGCAGTTTGGGCGCTCGCTTCTTTTAGTCGGTGTCGCCCGTGTCGCCCGTGTCCCGCAGGGTGTCGCACGTCACCCCCGCGTCCCAATTCGACCAGCGCGCGGGTTCCACCCCGAACGCGACGCAGTCCGTGGTCTCGGCGCCCGAGCGCGAGGCGACTGTGATGATGCCAGCGAGGTCTGGGCTTGAACACCCGAAGGCGGTGGAGGTGTTTGCCTCGACGTCCCGCCAGGTCGCCACCACGTCGAGCGTGCGCTCGAGCTTGTCCGACGACCCGTCGGAGGGCGCTGACACCGACGGGAGCGAGTGCTGCTCGATGTACTGCCCGTCTGCGGACAGGTAGAGCACGCCGTTGCCCGTCCAGGCATCGGTGTTGACCGTGAACGTCCACTCGGCGTCGTCCTCCACGCAGGCGATCGTCGTGGAGGTGATCTCCGGGTTGGTGGTGCCGAGCGGGTCGGGCGTGACGATCGGCCACTGGTAGCAGCCGGCGAGCCCCACCAAGACGCAAACAGCGCGCCCGGACGAACCGGACGCGCTGCCGCTTGAGGGCCGAGGCCCTCGCCCTGCGGACTCCATGGGGGTCCGCGTGGGAATTACATCACGTTCGTGCAGACCGTGGAGTAGTACGCCGGGTCGTCGCCGGTGACGATGCAGCTGTACGTGCCCGCGGAGTCCTGCGCGCCGAAGAGCCACGTGGTGCCGTCGAGGACGGTGTCCGCGTAGAACAGGGTGGTGCCGGGGCCCACGTCGTTGATGTCGGTGACGGCCGCGAGGTCGAGCTCGTACGTGTAGGAGTTGTCGGCGTTCATCATGCCGGCGCCGAACTCGTCGTGGTACTCGTGGTACAGGTAGCTGTCGTCCGTCTCGGTCATGTCGAGCTCGAGGAGGCTGGCCTCGTTGGTCGTCGTGATCGTGTAGATGCAGGCGTTGTCGGCGCAGCTGCCCGAGAAGTCGATCATCGTGAAGTCGGCATCGGTGTCGGTGTCCGTGTCGGTGTCCGTGTCACCGGTCTCGGTGCCACCGGTGTCCTTGCCGCTGGTGCAGGCGGTGAACATCACGAGAGGGAAAGCGGCGAGAAGCAAAGTAAGGTTACGCATGAGAATCCTCCATGCTCCTGTATGGAGCGCATCGACTTTACTTCATCCTGGCGACGGATTCAAGTAAAATCTGACGGTCCGTCAAATTCAGTTGCTTCATCGGGCTGTTCCCCGTTGTCGATCGGGGCGGCCGCCGCTGCCCCGGCGGCGCGCGCTGCCCAATCCGCCGCGGCGCGCCCCCGGAAGATGGTCCGCTCGATCTGCTCCAGGAGCACGTCCAGCCCCTCGCCGGTCTTTCCGGACACCGGGATGCCGCCCCACGCGGCGAGCCGCTCCTGGAGCGCCTCGGGCGGCACTCGGTCCACCTGGTTCAACACCAGCAAGCACGGTGTGCCGGACGCGCCAAGCTGGTCGAGGACCTTGTCCACCGCGGCCTTCTGCTCCGCGGCGTCGTCTTCCCCCACGTTCACGACGTGCAGCAACAGGTCGGCCTCGATGGCCTCGTCGAGCGTGCTCTGGAACGCGTGCACGAGGTCCTTCGGCAGGTTGCGGATGAACCCGACCGTGTCGGTCAGGATGATCTCGCGCATCTCGGGGAACCGCAGTCGCCGACTCGTGGGGTCCAGGGTCGCGAACAGCTTGTCCTCGGCGTCGACCTTGCTGTTCGTCATCCGGTTCAGCAGGGTGGACTTCCCGGCGTTCGTGTACCCGACGATCGAGACGAGCGGCAGGCCGACCCGCTTGCGCCGGTCGCGACGCATCGCGCGCTCCTTCGTGATGTCCTCGAGCATCCGCTCGACCCGCGTCTCTCGCTCGTCGGACCGCCGCCGGTTGATCTCGAGCTTGGTCTCGCCCGGACCCCGCCCGCCGATCCCGCCTGTCAGGCGGCTCATCGCCGTGGGCATCAGCTGCAGGCGCGGCTTCCGGTACCGAAGCTGGGCGAGCTCGACCTGGAGCTTGCCCTCGCGCGTGGTGGCCCTCTGCGCGAAGATGTCGAGGATCAGCTGCGTGCGGTCCAACACCTTCAGGTCGGTCTCGGTCGCGATGTTCCGCAGCTGGCTCGGGGAGAGCTCTTGGTCGAAGATCAGCACGTCTGCGCCGAGCTGCATGCAGCGGGTGACGAGCTCCTTGAGCTTGCCTTCGCCGACCAACGTGCGTCCGTCCACGGCCTTGCGGACCTGGAGCTGCTCGTCCGCGACGTAGAGCCCGGCGCTGTCCGCCAACCGCGCGAGCTCGGCCAGCGAGCGCCGCGCCCCCCGCGGGTCCCGCGTCGTCACGCTGACCAGCACAGCGCTCTCTCGCCCCTGGACGTCGCGCGCCTTGACGACCTCGCCGAATTGCAGCTCGAGGTCACGGACGAATTCGAGGAAGTCGACGTCCCAGCCGTGCACCGACGGCAAGCGCTCGACGCGGGTGGTGTCCTCGCCCTTGCGCGGCGGCAGCAGGTACGCGTACTCCACCTCGCCCGGCAGGCCGTCCGCGCCCACCTGGATCACCACGACCGTGTCGAAGCGGAGCAGCGCGAGGTCGGTCAGGTCGTCCCGTGAGAGCCCCTCGCCGCGCACGTGGGTGTGGATGAGCCGCGTGCCGCGGAAGCGCCCAGCGCCCGCGCGGGCTCGCCCGAGGTCGGGGATGAACAGGCGGTGGGCATCACCGATGATGACCTTCTCCACGATGCCTGTGCGGTCCACGAGCGTCCCGATCTGCCTGCCCGTCTCTCGCGAGAGCTCGGTCAGCCGGCGGGCGAACTCGGGGCTCACGAACCGGTTGGCCGGGACCCGGCGCTGGTAGAGCGCTTGGAGGGCCTTGTTCTGGCTGGGCTTCAGGCCTTCGGTGTTTCCAAAAAGCGTCTCGATGCGGGCTCCGGGCGGGGGGGCCTTAACCCAGGATGTGCCGCAAGCGGCCCCTCCTGGGCTAAGTTATTCTGCTTCGCCCTGCTTCCTTCGCCGGACGGGCGAAGCGAGCCCCAAAAGTGTGCCGCTGCGGCTGCGCCTCGCGGACACTTTGGGCTATCCAGGCCCCGGCTTTGTGCGCGACAGCCCCAAGGTCACCCACCCCGTGATCAGCAGCACGCCGCCGATGGGCGTGATCGCGCCGAGGAGCGGCTGGTTGAGCAAGACGAGCAGGTAGAGGGACCCGGCGAACACGCACGAGCCCGCGAACAGGAGCTCGAACGAGCGGTGGGTTCGGGCAGGGAACAGCGCCAACGCCAGCAGCACGACGGCGTGGACGAGGTGGTAGCGCGCGCCGGTCTCCCACGTCAGTAGGCGCTCGGGGGTCACGAGGTCCTTCAGCAAGTGTGCGCCGAACGCCCCGGCGGCCACGGCGGTGGCGCCCATCCCGGCGGCGATGCGCAGGCGAGCTTGGTCGGTCACCCGCCCCCCAACGTCTCGATCGCCTCGGTCAGCTCGTCGACCGACTTGAACCGCATCAGCGCGCCGTCGAGCTTGGCGAGCAGCGCCCGCTCGCACTGCTCACACTTGTCGAAGCACTCGGCCGTGGACCAGCTGGCCCCCGCCTCGATCACGCGCGCGACGACGCCGTCGTAGCGCTTACTCCCCGTCTCACAGCCCGTGACCTCAACCACCTGCGCCTCCCGATACCTCGACCAGGGCCCGCACCTCGCGCCCCAGCCGGTCCAAGATCGGGCTGTGCCAGCCCGTCGCCAGCGCAGCGTGCACCGACTGGTAGTACCAGAGCGTGCCGTCCTGCTTCCCGGTGAACCGCTCGTACACGCGGTTGCCGACCTGGGCATGATCCGAGCGGATGGTCTGACAATTGTGTAGCTTGTCCGCGCAAGAGATGAGCTTCAGGTCCCCCTGCGCGTGCTCTAAGTGGCTCAAGTAGCGCTCCTTCCGGTCGCGCCAAGGGGGCTTCTCGCTCCCCGGCAGCGGTGCGGTGCTGTCCGAGAGCCCCTCGACCAGGCGCGCAACCCGGTGTCCGAACTTGTGCTCGATCGTCCCGATCTCGGCCCCGTCTACGTCCTCGAGCCAGTCGTGCAGCAGCGCCGCGATCATCTGCTCCTCGTCGCCCCCGTACTCGCCCACCAGCGCGCACACCGCGAACAAGTGGGTGATGTACGGCACGTTGGTCACCTTTCGCGCCTTGGTCCGGAATGCGTCGATGGCGAAGCCCGCGGCTTCGTCGAAGCGGGTGGAGTAGCGGGGGTGGGACATGCCGATCCGCTATCGCGTAGCGGAGGTGGTGCGGGGTGAGCGAGCCGAACTGTAGAGTAGCGGAGTAGGCCTTCGAGGCTGTAGGGGGCGTCTTCGGCCTGACCACCAAACTTATAAATAGGACATTTTTTGGTATTGTCACCGGCACACCCGAAGCGTAAGCTGCCCCCATGTCCTCCCTCGCTTACGTGCTCGATCATGCCCAGGTCGAGGATGCGCACGTCGCGAAACGACAGCTTGTAGCACGCCAGGTGGCCGACAAGGCCCTGGTCCTGAAGTCGCTGCGGGACAGGATGGTGCGCCCGCAGGTCGCGCGGCCGGGGCACCTCGGGATGGAGGCGCCGGCGCTCGACGCGTGGCTCGGCGGCTGGCCGTTGGGCGCGATCAGCGAGGTCGCAGGGCTGCCGGGGAGCGGGCGGCTGGCGCTCGTCTTGCCGCTCATGCGTCGGCTCGCGAGACGGGGGGCACGTGTCGTCGTCATCGACCCGGCGCAGTCCTTTCACCCGCCTTCCCTGCCGGAGCTGTGCGAGTCCGTGCTCTTGCTGCGTCCCCCGCCAGCCCAGGCCGCGTGGGCTGCTGAGCAGGCTGCCCGGGCCGGGGCGGTGGAGCTCGTCGTGCTGCTCGACCTCGCGCTCTCGGGCCGCGCGGGGATGCGGCTCGGCAAGGCTGCGGAGGCGGGGGGAACAGCGGTCATCGCGATCACCGAGCGGGCGGATCCAGACGTGCCGGCGAGCCTGCGCTTGTTGGCTGCGGGGTGGGCGGATCCCGATACCCTGCGGGTCGAGTGCAGCCGGGCCCGGGATGGCCGAGCGATCGGGGAGCGGTGCGTGAGGTTGGTGGGCGGATGACGGGCTTCTTGGCTGCATACCTCCCGCGGTTCCGGCTCGACCGCTGCGGTGTCGACACGGAGAAGAGCGCGGCTGTGCTCGTGGCCGTCGCGCACGGCGGCGAGCGCGTGTTGACGGTCACGCCGCTCGCGGCGGCCCAGAACGTGCGCGAGGGGATGACCCTCGCCGAGGCCCGGGGACACTGTCCTGGGCTGCTCGTGGAGCGGCTTGAGAAGGACGCCGAGGCGCGCGACCTGGAGGGCTTGGCGGCGTGCTTGCACCGGTTCTCGCCGGACGTGCGGGTGGCGCCGCCCGGGGGGCTGCTCGTCCAGGGGCGGGCGGACCTGCTCGGCCCCGTGCGGGAGGCGATCGTCGGGCTTGGGCACGCGGTGCGGCTCGCCTGGGCGCCGGTGCGCGAGATCGCGCTGCTGCTCGCCCGACACAGCCCGCGCGACAGGGTGCTCCGCAACGAGGACCTGAGGCTCGCCGTGGCGCCGTTGCCGCTCGGCGTGCTCGCCCGCGTCGACGAGCGCCTGTTTGGGCCGGAGGAGCACCTGCCCGAGGTGCCGCCTTCGGTGATGGAGTCTCTCTTGTCCGCGGGGATCCGCACGCTCGGCGCGCTCGGGTCGCTGCCTGCGCCGTCGCTCACGGGCCGGTTTGGCCGGGTGATCCTGCCTGCCTACGCGCTCGCGCGCGGCGAGGAGCACCGCGAGGACTTGGCTCCCCCGCTGCCGCCAGCGCCGCCGGAGCGCCGCTTCGAGCTCGAATTCCCCGAGCCCGTCGACAGCTTGGACGCGCTGATGTTCGTGCTGCACGGCCTCTTGCGCGACCTCTCGGAGGCGCTCGAAGAGCGCGAAGAGGCCGTCACGCGGCTCCGCGTGCGCCTGCGGCTCGAGGCCGGCGAGCTCGTCGTGCCCGTGCGGCTGGGCACGCCGGGCAGGAGCCCGGACAGGGTCTTCAAGCTGCTGCGGCTGCGGCTCGAGCGTGTGCGGCTGGAGTCGATGGTCGTGGCGCTCGGGGTCGAGGTCGCGGAGACGTGCGCGTATCGTCCAGGCCAAGGGGGGCTGTTCGAGCGGAGCGAGCAGTCCGAGCCGCTGGCGGACCTCGTCGCTCGCTTGCAGGACGCGCTGGGGAAGGAGGCCGTCGTGCACGCGAGCCTCGCGGATCGTCACCGGCCGGAGGCTGCCTGGGTGGCCGTGCCCGAGGGCGACGCCGCGCCGGCGCCGCTGCCAGCGGCGAAGCGGGATCCGGCCGCGGCGCACGAGCCGGGCGGGGAGGGGGCGTCCCGGGCGAGGCCCCGTCCTTCGCTCCTGCTCCCCGAGCCGCTCCCGGTGCGGGTGATCGTGTCGCCGTCCGGCCGCCCGCGGGCGCTCGGCGGGCTGCAGGATGGCGCCCGGGACTGGGTGAACGTCCGCGTGTCGGCTGGGCCCGAGCGGATCGAAGGGGAGTGGTGGATGCCCCGAGGGATCGCGCGCGACTACTGGGTGTGTACGCTCGAAGACGGGCGCCTCGCCTGGGTGTTCCGAGACGGGGACTCGGACAGGTGGCTCTTGCACGGCTGGTTCGACGGGGGGCGTGCGCAGGTCCCCGGCGGGAGCCCGCTCCTGGTCAGCGCCGAGCGTCGGAATCGGCGGGGCTACGCCGAGCTGGTGTGCCGGTCGAACTTCTCGTTCTGCGAGGGAGCGTCGTTCCCGGCCGAGCTGGTGGAGAAGGCGAAAGACCTCGGGCTCTCAGCGCTCGCGCTCACGGACAGGGACGGGCTGTACGGCGCAGTACAGGCGCACCGCTCGGCGAAAAAGGCGGGGTTTCCGTTGGTGCACGGGAGCCTGCTCACGGTGAAGGAGGGGGGGAAGCGTCGGTCGGCGGCTGTGCTCGTGCAGTCGCGGGCGGGCTGGGCGAGCCTGTGCCGCTTGTTGACGGCCGGGCGCTTCGAGGGGCACGACACCTCGCTTTTCGAGGCCCCGCGCCCGTCGGACGACCCAGAGCCCCTTGGCTACCGGCCCGACAAGGCGTGGTCCGAGCTCCCGTTCGATCGGCTCGTCTCCGGGAACGACGGGCTCATCGTGATGTTGCGAGGCGCGTGGCCGGAGCACGCGGTTGGCAAGCTGCAGGAGGCGTGCGGGGACAGGCTCTACCAGGCCGTGAGTCGGCGGCTGGACACGGATGAGGAGGGGTGGGTGGAGAGGCTGGCAGCAGGGTCGCTGCCCTGCGTTGCGACGAACGACGTGCTGATGCACGACCGGTCGCGGAGCCGCTTGCAGGACGTGCTGACGAGCATCCGGCTCGGGCGCACCCTCGGGAACGCCGGGCGGGACCTCCAGTCGAACGCCGAGCGGGTGCTGTTGGACCCGGGCCGGATGTTGGACCGCTTCGCCCGCTGGCCCGGGATGGTCGAGCGCACGCTGGAGATCCAGTCCAGGTGCTCATTTTCTCTCGATGAGCTGAAGTACCAGTACCCGCACGAGGTCGTGCCGGTGGGCTACACCGGCCAGCAGTGGCTCGAGGAGCTCACCCGGCGGGGGATGCACCGGCGCTACCGTGGCGCGGCACCGCCGGAGGTGCGCACGCAGGTCGAGCGGGAGCTCGGCATCATCGAGCGATTGAATTTCGCGTCGTACTTCCTCACGGTCCACGACGTCGTCCAGTTCGCCCGCAGCCGCGACATCCTCTGCCAGGGCCGTGGCAGCGCCGCCAACTCTGCCGTCTGCTTCGTCCTGGGCGTCACGCCGGTCGACCCTTCCCGGCAGGCCCTGCTTTTTGAGCGTTTCATCTCGGAGGAGCGCGGCGAGCCGCCAGACATCGACATCGACTTCGAGCACGAGCGCCGCGAGGAGGTGCTGCAGTACATCTACCAGAAGTACGGCCGTGACCGGGCGGCGATGGTGAACGAGGTCATCGCGTGGCGCGGCAAGATGGCCGTGAGAGACGTAGGAAAGGCGCTCGGGTTCGGGGTCGACGCGGTCGACGCGTTGGCGAAGACGCTCGGGCACTTCGAGTCCATGAGCCCGGACGACGCGGAGCCCCAGGAGCCCGCGCCGCGGAGCTTCGACCCCGTGTCGGGTCCGGCGGGCTCGAAGCCTCGACCGCGCGACAACGCCGATGCGCCCGACAAGAAGCCGAGCAAGTGGCAAGACAGGTTGAAGGAGGCCGGGATTGAGCCGGGGGACCCGGCGGTGGGTCACTTGGTGGACCTCGCTACGCAGATCCAGGGTTTTCCCCGCCACACCTCGATCCACGTGGGGGGGTTCGTGATCTCGGACGACCCGCTGATTGACACGGCGCCGATCGAGCCCGCCCGGATGAACGCACGCACGGTCTTGCAGTGGGACAAGAACGACGTGGATGACCTTGGCTTCGTCAAGGTCGACCTGCTCGCGCTCGGGATGCTCACGGCCATCCGCAAGGCGTTCCGGATGATCCAGTCTTGGCACGGCCGGGTGCTCGATCTCACGAACGTGCCGGCCGAGGACTCCGCGGTCTACACGATGCTCGGGCACGCGGACTCCATCGGCGTGTTCCAGATCGAGAGCCGGGCCCAGCAGTCGATGTTGCCCCGGCTGCGGCCGAAGAACTTCTACGATCTCGTGGTCGAGACCGCGATCGTCCGGCCGGGCCCGATCCAGGGCGGGATGGTGCACCCGTACCTGCGCCGTCGCTCGGGCGAGGAGCCCATCACGTACGCAGACGAGCGGCTTCGACCGATCCTCGAGCGGACGATGGGCGTGCCCATCTTCCAGGAGCAGGTGATGGCGATGGCCGTCGCGGTCGGCGGGTTTACCCCCGGAGAAGCCGACCAGCTGCGGCGCGCGATGGGCGCGTGGCGGAAGCGCGGTGGGCTCACCGAGATCGGCGAACGCCTGATGGAGGGCATGCGCAAGAACGGCATCACGCCCGAGTACGCGGAGCAGATCTTCAAGCAGATTCAGGGCTTCGCCGAGTACGGGTTCCCGGAGTCCCACGCGGCGAGCTTCGCCCACCTCGTCTACATCTCGTCGTGGCTTCGGTGCCACTACCCAGCGGCGTTCACGGCCGCGCTGATCAACAGCCAGCCGATGGGCTTCTACGCCCCGCGCTCGCTCGTGGCAGACGCCGAGCGGCACGGAGTGACCGTCCGCGAGATTGACATCGCGACCTCGTCTTGGGACTGCACGCTCGAGGGCACAGTCGGCCAGGCGCCCGAGGTTCGGCTCGGGTTTCGCCTGGTGCGGGGCTTCCGAGAGGAGGCCGCGATCCGGATCACCATGGCGCGGCGGGACCAGCCGTTCGCCTCGCTGCCAGACCTCGTCCGGCGAGCCGACTTACGCGAGGGAGAGCTGTCGTCGTTGGCCCGGGCGGATGCTCTCCGGTCGTTGCTCGCGGGGAAGGATCGCCGGAGCGCGTCCTGGGCAGTCGCAGGGCTGTGGCCTGGGCTCTTCGCAGCGTTGCCTCGCGTCGAGGAGTGCACGCTGCCCGAGGCGTCACCGACGGACGAGGTGCTCGACGACTTCGCGACCACGGGGCTGTCGCTGCACCAGCACCCGGTCGGGCTGCTCCGCGAGCGGCTCGACCGAGCTGGGTTCACGCGGCTCGGCAGGCTGGAGGAGGTCGCGCAGGCGACGATCGTGCGCGTCGCGGGGCTCGTGTCCCACCGGCAGCGCCCGGCTACGGCGTCCGGCGTGGTGTTCTTGACGCTCGAAGACGAGACGGGGAGCGGCAACATCGTCGTGTGGCCGAAGGTCTACGACCGCCAGCGGGCGTTGATCCGCGGGGCGCAGCTGGTCGAGGTGTACGGCAAGCTGGAGCGCACCGTGGGCAGCGGCGCGCCTGGGGAAGCGAGCGACGTGCTGAACGTCATCGCGTGGAACTTCAAGCCCTTGGCGCTGGCCACTCCGGTCGCTGCGTCGAGCCGGGACTTCCGGTGATCGCCCTACTTCGCGGGTACGCCGCGCTGGTCGCCTGGGTCCTTCACGGGGCCCTTCTGCGCGTACGCGATCGCGGCGTCGAGATCGGTGAAGCCCGTGGCCTCTACGTCGCGTGGCTCTGCCCCCAGGTACTTCTGGGCCTGCTCGACCAGGAAGCTGGACGCCGCGACGGTGTAGTCCGCGGCGAGGTCGAGGGGCTTTCCCCCGACGCTGGACGTCACCACCTCGGGCGCCCCGGCGTTGCGTCGCCAGGTCCACGTCAAGCCCGAAGTCGACAAAAACCCCCGCTTCTCGTCGGCGTCCGCGGCGAGGTTTTGCAGGATGATCCCGAGGAGCTCCTGGCCGCTCAGGTGGAACCGCATCACGGGGTTCTGGAACGGGAAGCACTGGAAGAGGGTGAGGCGGGTCACCGGGCCAGCGGGGATGTCCGCTCGGAGGCCGCTCCCGTTGTAGAGGGCGACGTCCGCCCCGGACTGGGCCCGCAGCGCGTCGGTGATCCAGCGCCCGAGCGCGCTCTCGTGGTTGTAGGACCGGCCGAGCAGCGCGCTCGAGCTGGACACCGTCTCACCGTACACCCGGTCGATGGACTTCTTGTACGAGTCCACGAGCTCTTGCATCCCGGGCGCGGGGGACACCGTCGCCGTGTCGGGCAGCAGGTCCCGCAGCTCGTAGTGGAACTCGGTGATGTGGTCGTCCTGCTCGACCAGGTCCACGACGCCCAGGGAGCGGTTGTAGCTGCCGGCTTGGACGATCCAGGTGTCGCCGATGTGCAGGGCGTTGGTGAGCCGAGTGTGGGAGTGAGCGCCGACGATGAGGTCGATCCCAGACACCTTGCTGGCGAGCTCTTGGTCGGCCTCGACCCCGATGTGCGACAGCACGACGACCAAGTCGGTCGCGGGGTCCAGGCGGTTCACCTCGGCCTGGACGCCTTCGGCCTCCGGCAGCAGCGTGAGCCGCGCGAAATCACGCTTGTTCATCAGCCCGGCGAGCTTGTCCGTCGTGACGCCGATCACGCCGACGCGCATCCCAGCGATGTTGTAGACGTGGGAGAGCTCCTGTTGGGGCAACAGCGGCTGCGTCCGCGACAGGTTGAGCAGGTTGCACGAGAGCGGGAGAACGGGGTGGTTCTCGGTGTAGTGGGACAGGTTGTCCAGCCCCTTGTCGAACTCGTGGTTGCCCACCGCCCAGCCGTCGTAGCCAACGCCGTCGAACAGCGCGTGCATCGCCCCGCCGAGGCTGCCGGCCTCGTTGATCTCGGTGATCGGGGTGCCCGTGAGCTGGTCGCCGCCGTCGAGCGTGAGCGTGTTCTGCTTGCCGCGGGCTTCGCGGAGCGCCCGGACCTCTTGCTCGAGGCGCACGAACCCGCCGATGGCGGGCCGACCTTCGAGCCACTCGGCGGTCTCCGGCTCGAAGTGACCGTGGATGTCGTTGGTGTGCAGGATGGTGAGCGCGTGTGGGCCACCAGGGGCGGGTACGGACGCGGGCTTGGGCGCGCATCCGAGCAGCGCGAGCAGCGCGATCATCCGACGCTCGCGCCCTTGGCAGCTGCGATCAGCGGGAACACGTCGTCATCAGTGAGCATCCCTTTCTTGTGCCAGGCGACCGAGCCGTCCGGGGCGAACACGATGGTCTGGGGGACGAGGTGCACGTCGAGCCCGCAGGCCCGGAACAGCTCCTCGGGCTGCCCGGTGAACAGCACCGAAGCGAACCCAACACCGCTGGAGCTGGCGAACGACGCGACCTTCGCTGCGACCTTGCTCGGCACCCCCGGGTGGTCGAAGAGGTCCCAGCTGACGCCGATGAACTCGGCGGTGTTGCCGAGCCCCGCCGCCGCCCGGACGAGCCGAGGCAGCTCGTCCACGCACGGGTCACACCACGTCGCCCAGTGGTTCACGATCAGCGGCTTTCCCGCTGGGGCGAGCGCGGCGCCGAGGCCTGCGAGGTCCACGACCGTGCAGCCTTCGGTCGGTCGCGCGCTGGTGACGGGCTTCGCCCCTGCCTTCCGCGCCTTTGCCGGGGCGGCGGGCGGGGCGGCGCGTGAGCGCGTGCTGGGGAGAGGAGCGGAGGGTGGCCGCTCCCCGGGCTGCTCGAAGAGCCCGTCCTTCCCAACACGGTTGCTGACTTGGCGGAGGAAGCCACGGGCGACACTGGCGAGCGTAGAGCGGATCACGAGGGAGAAAGTAGCCCGGTCCCGTCGGCTCGGCACTGCAGCGCCCTGGCCAAGACCGGATTC
>CALQBK020000017.1 GCA_943328795.2 Bifidobacterium breve | reverse complement strand
TCGCGTCGGCATCGGCGGGTGTTTTGCGCCGTTCCAAGGCACGGTCTGGCGAAGCCCCCGCAGACGTCGGCTCCGCCAGACCCTGCGGGGAACGGCGCGGGAGGGGGCCAGCGAGCGTCCCGCTTCGAGCGATTTCAGGGTGTTGGAGCCGGCTTGTGTGCGCAGCGCCGGGGCTGGCCCCGGGTCGGCCTCGCGGCGGGGTTGGGGCTCTTGGTGTTGGGTGCGGCCGGGGAGCCGACGGTCACGGTGGAGCAGGCGGCGTTGCTGGAGAAGCTGCGCACCGCGCAGCACTTGGACGACGGGCAGGTCCGTGCCGTCCAAGCCATCCTCGCGGCGTCGCCCCACATCGGCACCGGGAACCCCGCCGTCACCCGGCACCCGATGACCGAGGAGCAATGCCGACAGCGCGAAGCGGCGGCCGGGGTGCACGCGGACCCCGCCGCCGAGCGCCTGTGCGGCCACCCCAACATGGTGCCGTTGTACGACCCCGCAACTCAGGCGCCAGGAGACGCCCCGGCGTGCATCGACACCTTCGAGTTCCCGGACATCCCGTGCGAGTACCCGGTGGTGTGGACGCGTACGTCGGACGCGGCGGCGCTCTGCGAGGCCGAAGGCAAGCGCCTCTGTGACGCGCACGAGTGGGAGGGCGCGTGCGCAGGCCAGCTCTTGGCGCCGGACTACCGGTTCGACCTCGCCGCGGGGCAGTCGGACGTCAGCGCCGTGCAGCGGATGCGGACGGCGAGCAACGCGAACGATCCCCAAGTCTGGAGCTACGGGTCGGCGTACCGCGAGGGGGTGTGCGGCACCGGCAGCACGAAAACGGCGGGCTGCAACGGGGGAAGTTGGGCCGGCTGCGGCTCCAACACCTACCCGGTCGGCTCGTTCCCGGAGTGCCGGAGCGCGCTCGGGGCCTACGACCTCAACGGGAACGCGGCCGAGGCGATGAACCTCCCGCTCGCGGAGGACCAACGAGCGAGCGCCGGCTCGACGAAGCTTGGCGTCACCGAGCTAAAAGGCAGCTGGTTCATTTTTGACACCGTGCGCGCCCACGACGATTCCTGCCGGTGGAGGGCCCCGTATTGGCACGGCACACGGGTGCGAGACGACGCAAGTCACCAAAATTATCACCTTGGTTTTCGCTGTTGCGCGAGCCGGTAGGGATAGCGTCCCGGCGTGCTCACCCTCCACCTGCTCACGACCCTCGCCTTCGCCATGGACGTGAACGCGGTGCCGTTGCCGCCCCGCGCGCTCGACGCCGAGAACGGGACGGCGTTCGCCGCCCGGGTAGCGGGGCTGCCCGATCACGAGCGCTACGTCGCGACGCGGGACGCGATCCTCGCTGGAAACGTGCCTTCGTTCCTGCGTGAGCTCTCGGCCGTGACGCTGGCGGGCCCCGCCGGGGCGATCATCACGGTCTTCGTCACCCCCGACTACCTCTCGGTCGGCGACGACCTGGACTTCCTCCCGGTCCCGTTGGACTTCGTGGACGCCGCCGCGATCGCCCAGTCGCTCGGGTTTGGGCTGCCAACGCGCCGGATCGTCGACGCCGTGTACGCCGCGGCGACGCTGCACTTGGACCCGTGCCCGTTGCCCGCGGGGCCCGAGATGCGCTCGGTGCCGTACATCCTGGAGAGCCGGGACCGGATCGCAGCGGAGCGCGGCGAGCGGTCGACGCTCGACCTCGTCGCGGGCACCAAGAAGGACCTGGTCTTGACCCCCCAGCTGTCCGCCAGCCCGGACCGCGAGGCCATCTACGGCTGGCACCGGCTGGACGGCCGCCCGATCCAGCCGCTCAGCCTCGTGCACGGCGTTCACTACGCGGACTACAGCCACGGCATCCGCCTCGTCGCCGACACCGTGCTCGTCGACGGCGCGCCGCGGAGCTACTTCGACGTGCTCGCAGACCCCACGCTGGCCGCGTACTTGAGCGACGAGGGCCCGATCCCGCAGGCGCGGGCGCTGCTGGAGCGGGCGAGCGGCTGGTCGCAGTGATCGACTAGGCCATCAGACCGCTACGATGCGTCGCGATCCTGTTTAGAACCCACCCGGTCGCTTGGGCGCCGCCGTTGGCTGCAGCGGGCTCGCCGTCCCCCCGGCCGCCGCGTGGTCCGCCCCCACGATCACCGCCAGGCCCTCGGTCACCCCGTCTCCCGACACCTCCGAGCACGTCGTGCCCCGCAGGCCGACCTTGACCGGCAGCGGCTTCGCGGTGGTCCCGTCGAGCGCCCAGACCGTCCCCTCGGTCGGCTCTTTCCCCCGTCGCTTCGCCCCCGGGCCGCCTCGGCCGCCGCCAGGCCCCCCCGGACCTCCGCCGCTCGCCCCCGCTGGGGCGCCCGTCGACGCCGCCCCCCCCGCCGGTCCGCCTCGGGCGGGCTCCCCCGCGCCGTCCGGCGTGAACCGCAGCGCCGCGTTGGCGACGCACAGCGCGTCCTTCGCCTCGCCGACGATGAACTCCACGGTCGCGGTCATGCCGGGGAGCAGCACGCCGTCTGCGTTGTCGACGTCCACCACCACGGTGTAGGTCACGACGCTCTCCTCCGCGTTGGACATCAGCCGCACCTGGCGGACCACGCCGTTGAACGTGCGGTCCGGCCAGGCCTGCACGGTGAACTCGGCGGCCTGCTTGTCGTGGATCTGGCCGATGTCGGACTCGTCGACGGCGACGAGGATCTGCATGTGCGCGAGGTCGCCGGCGATCAAGAACAGCGTCGGGGCGGAGAGGCCCGCGTTGACGGTCTGGCCCGGGTCGAGGTCGCGCCGGATGATCGTGCCGTCGATCGGCGCGGTGATGGTGGCGTACCCCAGGTTCCGGCGCGCGCGGGTGAGCCCCACTTGCGCCGTCCGCAGCTGCGCCTCCGCGACGGCGAGCTCGGCGGTCGCCACCTCGACCTCCTGCAGGGTGGCGGCCTCGCGCTGCCGGAGGGCACCGACGCGGTCGGCCTCCAGCTGGAGCCGGTGCTGAGTCGCCGCTGCCTCGGCCACCTTCGCGGACGCCGAGGCGACGTCGGCGTCGAGCAGCGCCGTGTCGATGCGCGCGAGCACCTGGTCCTTCACGACGTGGTCGTTGAAGTCCACGAGCACCTCGGCGAGGATGCCGCTCACCTGCGTGCCGACCTCGACGCGCGTCACGGCGTCCAACGTCCCGGTGGCCGAGACCGTGCGCCGGACGTCCGTGCGGGCGACGGGCACCGTTCGGTAGGTCTCCGCGGGCGCGGAGCGGGAGACCCACGCCCACGTGCCGCCGGCCGCCACCAGCAGCAGGGCGACGACGACCAGGCAGCCCCGGAGGTACCGCACTACTTGCGACGGCTGGCGCGGTAGAGCGCGTCCAGTCGCTCGGCGACCCGCGCGTAGACGCTGCCCGGCGTGTACCCCCCGCGCTCCTGTTCGCCGGCGGGGAGGCCCGTGAGCATGCGGATGCCCTCGTCCACGTGGCGCACCCCGTACACGTGGAACGTGCCGGCGGCGCAAGCGGCGAGCACCCGCTCGGAGACGCAGAGGTCGAGCAGGTTGTCGGCGGGGATGAGCACGCCCTGGTCGCCCGTCAGGCCGGCGATCGAGCACGCGGCGAAGAACCCCTCGATCTTCTCGTTCACGCCCCCGATGGCCTGGATCTCGCCGAACTGGTTGACCGACCCGGTCACGGCGAGGTCCTGCCGCAGCGGGACCTCCGCCAACGCCGACAACAGCACGTAGATCTCGGCGCTCGACGCGCTGTCGCCGTCCACCATCGAGTAGCTCTGCTCGAACGCGATGGCCGCCGTGAAGGTGAGCGCCTGCGCTTGCCCAAAGCGGCTCCGCAGCCACCCGGTGAGGATCTGCATCCCCTTGTCGTGCGAGCGCCCCGAGAGCCGGGACTCCCGCTCGATCGAGACGACGCCCGCGCGCCCCGCGCCCGCGGTGCAGGTGATGCGCAGCGGCCGGCCAAAGTCGTGGCCACCGACGTGGTAGACCGCGAGCCCGTTCACCTGGCCGACCCGGGCCCCGCGGCACTCGACGCGGATAGCGCCCCGCTCCATCGACTCCAGGACGCGCTTCTCGGGCATGTCGTCCCGCTCGCGGCGGGCCCGCAGCGCGAGCTCGACGTGGGCGCGCTCGATCACGCGCCCGCGCGCCTCGTAGTTGGCCTCGCGGAGCACGTCGGCGACGGTCCCGAGCTCGGTCGTGATGCGCCCGCCTACGCCGGCCTCCCGGACGGCCCACTCGATGACGGAGGCCACGGCGTCGCGGGTGAGGTGCGCGAGGCCCTCGCGGGCGATCACGCGCGCCATGAACGCGGCGAGCTGCTCCACGACGTCCGGGGTGAGCGGCGTGTCCTCCTCGAACTCGGCCTTCACCTTGAAGATCGAGGCGAAGTCGGGGTCTGCGTAGTACAGCGTGGCGTACGTGTTCGGGTCGGCCAGCAGGATGATCTTGACGTCGAGGCGCAGCGACTGCGGCCGCAGCACGAGGGGGCTCTGTCCCGAGTCGGGGTTCTGGATGTCGAACTCTCCGAACATCAGGGTGCGCTTGAGGATCTTCCAGGCGCCCGGCTCCATCAGCATGTCGGAGGCGCTCAAGACCAGGAACCCGCCGTCGGCGTCTACCAGCGACCCGGCGCGGATCGAGCGGTGGTCCGTGCTGCCGGGCTCGCCCTCGATGCCGCCGAACAGGTTCTGCCACGTCGGGTTGGCCGCGAGCACGATCGGCGCAGCCCGCCGTGCGTCCCGGGTGCGGCCCTTCTTGACCTCGCCGCCGTGCTGGTCGACCTCTTCGCTGCCCCGGTTCCCGGCGGTGCCGACGTGCAGCGCGTTCGCGGAGAACGCCGAGAACAGGCTGTCGTGGTCCGGCTCCTCCTCGTCGAACCACTCCGGGCTCTGCACCATCTCGTCGTGCAGCTCGGCGAGCCACTCGCGCGCGGCAGGCCAGCGCTTCGCCATCGAGCTGATCACCCCGGCGGTGCCGGTCCGCACGGCCTTCTCCTCGGCCTCGGCCACCTTTCGCAGCGTGTCGGTGACCGCTTGGCGGGCGAGGTCCACGGCGTCAGCCAGCTCCTCCTCCAGGATCTCGAAGCGCCGCAGCACCTCGTCCACCGGCAGGGCGGTCTGCAGGCGGCCCTGCTCGGCGAGGACCTGCGTCTCCGCGCGGTCGTGGGCCTCGACCTCCGCCTTCTTGCGCTTGGCGGGGGCGGGGCGGCGCGGAGCGGGCTTGGTCGGATCCTCGGGCGGCTCGTCGACGAACAGCACCAGCGCGCTCTCGCCCTCCTCGCGCTCTGCGATGATGAAGCCGAGCTCCCGCGCGTGGTCTTGCAGCTTCGCGATGGAGCTGTGCTGGGTAATCGCGGCCGACTCCTCCTGCCGGTCGCGCGCGCGCCGCACGTCGTCCGAGCGCAAGATCCGCGGGACCTCCTCGAGCATCTGCGTCGCGAGCTTGAAGAGCTCCTTGCGAAACGTGGGTCCACGCCCCGGGGGCAGGATGAGCAGCAAGGGGCGGCTCGGCTCGGTGAAATTGCGGACGTAGACGAAGTCCCGCGCGCTTCGGCGCTTCGGCGCCAGGTCGTCCAGGATGCGCTTCACGGTGCCCAGCCGGCCCGTGGACAAGAGCCCGACGACGCAGACGTTGTACCCGGGGCTGTCGATCTCGACGCCGCGGCGCAGCGCGTTCAGCCCCGCCGCTTGGCCGAGGATGCCCTCCAGCGGCTGCACTTCGGCCGTGGTGAGGAACGGGAGCGCGCCGGCGGGCACGCGCCAACGCAGGGCCTCGGAGGGCACTCGGGTGGGCAGGCCCGGGGTCGGAGGGGCGTCAAAGGGCATCCGGGGAGCCTATCGTGTGCGGGCCCCGAGAAACCCGCGCGGGGTCAAGCACCGCGTCCTGGAGCGGTCCCTCGCAGCCCAGCAGGGGGAGCAGCAGCGCCCACACCTGGTCGGGGCTCCAGCCCTCCGCCCGGAGCGCGCGCAGCTCCGTGGATCCGTGCGATTTTGACAGCTTGCGACCGTCCGGCCCGAGGAGCACCGGCACGTGCAGGTAGGTCGGGAGGGGCAAGCCGAGCGCCTCGTGCAACCGGACCTGGACCGGGGTGGCGTCGAGCAGGTCGGCGCCGCGGACGACCTCGGTGACCCCGTCGCGCGCATCGTCGAGCACCACCGCCAGCGGGTAGGCGGCCTCGCCGTTCTCGCGCCGGAGGATCGGCTCGTCGGCCGGGAGGGTGAGCGCCCCCCGGGCGCGGTCGGTGAACGTGACCAGGCCCGGCGGGGCGAGGAAGCGCCACCCCGCGGACGTCACGGTCCCGGGGTGTCCGAATTTACCCCCCTCCAAATTCGGACATGGGACGGCCAAAATGTGACCGGGGGGCGAGAACCGGCAGCGGCAGCCCCAGGACAGGCGCGTCGCGCGGGAGCAGGCGCAGCGGTACGTCGGGATGCCGTCGAGGGGGTAGTCGCGCTCGCTCTGCGGGCGGACCTCCTCGTCCCAGTCGAGGCCGAGCCAGCGCAAGTCGTCGCGCTGGGAGTCGGCGACGTCGGGGCGAGCGCGCCCGCGGTCGAGGTCCTCGATGCGGAGGAGGACGCGGCCCGGAGGGCCCGAGGGCGGCCGACGCGCCGAGAGCCACGCTGCGCCGAAGGCGAGCGCGTTCCCGAGGTGGAGGTGCCCGGAGGGGGTAGGCGCGAGTCGACCGACGGGGGGCACGCGGGGGCTTAACTGGGCTGGTGGGCCCTCCGCGTTAGACGCCGGCCGTGCCAAGCTTCAAGACCGCCATCGTCATCGGGGCCTCGTCCGGGATCGGGGAGTGCCTCGTTCGTCAACTCTGCAAAGAGGGGGTGACGGTCGCCGCGCTCGCTCGCCGGGAGCCAGAGCTCGCGCGGATCCGCGCAGACCTGGGCGCTGACGGCGAGCGCGTGCGCACCTACGCGCACGACGTGACCGACTACGGGAGCGTCCCCGGGCTGTTCGACCGCATCCGGGCCGACCTGGGCGACGTGGACCTGGTCATCTACAACGCGGGCGTGATGCCCGCGGTCGCCGAGGGCGAGTACAACTTCCAGAAGGACCACGACATGGTCGCCGTGAACCTGCTCGGCGCGATGGCGTGGCTGAACCCGGTCGCCGCGTACATGGAGGCCCGGCGGGCGGGCACGATCGTCGGCATCTCGAGCGTCGCGGGGGACCGCGGGCGCCGCGGGAACCCGGGCTACCACACGACGAAGGCCGCGCTGACGACGTACTTGGAGGCCCTACGCAACCGCCTGAGCCGCTACGGCGTGACCGTCGTGACGGTGAAGCCGGGGCCGGTCGCTACGCCCATGACGAAGAACCTGGGCAAGCTCCCGCTGCTGATCGAGGCGGATGTCGCCGCGTCCGGGATCCTGGCCCACGCGCGTGCAGGCAGCGTCGAGGGCTACGTGCCCGCGCCCTGGTGGCCGATCATGACGGTGATCCAGGCCGTGCCGAGCTTCATCTTCCGGCGCACCAATATCTGAACGGCGGGTCGTCGCGGTCACCCACCGCGAGCTGCTCGGGCTCGCGCTGCCGGCCGCCGCGAGCGCGGTGCTCAACAACGCGTTCCGGGTGATCGACCAGCACGCGGCCGACCAGCTCGGGACGCCTGCGCAGGCCGCCATGGGGAGCTGCGTGTTCGTGCTGATCGCTGCGTTCGCGCTGCATTGCCTGGTGGCGGCGGGCAGCGGGCCGTTGATCGCGCGGGCCACGGGGGCGCGCGACGACGTCGGCCGGCGGATGATCTTCGTGCGGTCGCTCTACGGCGCGGCGTTCGTGGGGCTCGTGATCGCGGGGCTGGCGCTCGGGTTGACGCCGAGCGTGGTGGCGCTGCTCGGGCTGACGGGGGAGACCGCCGAGAAGGCGATCACGTTCCTGCGGGTCCTGTTGATCGGCGGGCTCCCGGCGGCGATGGGGCCGACGCTCGACGCGACGTTCATCGCGATGGGCCGGACCCGCGTGATGATGGCGCTGCAAGTGCTGGCGGCGGTGCTGAACTACGCCGGGAACGTCGCGATGATCCACGCCGGCTACGACGTCGGGGGCACTGCGGTGGCCACCGTCGTCGCCCGGACCCTCGCGAGCTTGCTGGGGCTCGCGCTCCTGTGCCGAGACCTCGGGGTCTCCCGGGCGGACGTGCTCTCTCCCGCGCTGCTCGTGCTGCGGCCGTACGTCGCGATCTTCCGGATCGGCGCGCCCATCTCCGTGAACATGCTGCTGTACTCCGGGGTCTACGCAGCGCTGTTGCACACTGCGATCTCGCCGCTCGGCAAGGAGGTGAACGCGGCGCTCGGCATTGGGTTCTCAGCGCTGGAGGGTATGACCTACCCGGTGTTCCTGGGCCTGTCGCAGGGGGTGTCGAGCATCGTGGGGCGACGGCTCGGGGCGGGTGAGCCGGGCGAGGCGATCCGCGGCGCGCTGATCGCGTTGCCGTGGGCGCTCGGGGCGGGGGTGGCCGCGGGGGCGGTGTTTGGGCTCGGGGCGCCTGCGATCTGCGGGGCGTTCACGCACGATCCGCTGGTGCTCACGCAAGCCGAGATCTACGCGCGGACGCTGGCGTGGGCGCAGCCCTTCGTGGCGCTGGAGGCGCTCGCGGAGGGGGTGCTGGCCGGGGCAGGGGTGACGTTGCCGATCTTCTTGTGGTCCGTGCCGCTGAACGCGCTGCGCGTGCCGCTTGGCGTGCTGTTCGCCGCGCGCTGGGGGGCCGAGGGCGTGTGGTGGGCGATCAACCTGACGTCGATGGCGAAGGCCGCGGGGAAGGGGTTCACCGCGCTGCGGGGGCGGTGGGTGGGGTGAACCCCCCGGCGCGTGCTTACCTTCTGCGCTCGCAAGGAGGCCCCGTGGCCGCTCGTCCAAAAGATGCAGGTCTCGCTGCTGTGTTCTCGCTCGTTGTCCCCGGCGTCGGGCAGATCTACGCCGGGCGCTGGGGGTGGGGGATCTTCTGGTTGATCGCGACGCCCGGGTTCTGGATCGGCACGGGGGGCTGGCTCGGGTGGGTGTTCCACGTGCTGTCGGCGATGCAAGCCCACAAGCAGGTGGTAGCGCAGCGGTAGTCTTGACGACCTCCGCGCGGCTGCCCCCACGATACCCGTGTAGACATGTGGTGGTTGTTCCTCGCCTGCGTCGCCGTCCCGCAAGCGGCGCCACCTGCCCGTTGCCGACCGTCCCGGACACGCCGGAGCCCCGGCAGCCGCCCAACCCGGACATCGGCGCGGACTCCTTCGACGGGGTCGAGATGTCGATCCGCGACTTCGCCCCCCCCGCTCGGCGCGCAGGCCTTCGCCAGCACGTTCGAGCTCCTCGGCCTGGAGCCCCCGCCGGGCGGCATCCGCGAGACGCGGGACGGCGGAGCTCGCGGTGCGCTACCTGCTGGAGACCGAGGCGCGCGACGCGGGCACACCGCTGCCCACCTTTCGCTGTCTGAACGCCGACAACCGCGCGGCGTGGGACGCCCTGGTCGGCACGTTCTTCCCGGCGGACCCGGTCGTCGCCTGCCCGGGATAGTCAGGGCAGCGGGGACAACGCCTGCCTCGGGGCCGTGAAGGTCGAGGCGCTCAGCCCCTGCGGGGGGCGGCGCGACGGGCGGGGATCGGGCCGAGCGACGGGCCCAACGGGGCAGGCGGCAGCGCGCTGGGGGCGACCTCGGCCGGGGGCGTGTCCAGCTCGATCAGCCGCTCGATGGTGGCCCGGACCTTCACCTTCAAGTTGCGCGAGGCCTGCTCCTCGTGGGTGTGCGTCGAGCGGAGGCGGACGTCGCCGCTGGGCGGCATCATCCACGCGGGCAAGGCGACACCGGCGCGCCCGACGCCGCAGCGGAGCTCACCGTCGGGCCCGGTGAACGCCAGCTCGGCGTCCTCCACCGACTGGGGGTCCCAGCGGAGGTGGATGCCCGCGTCGTCGACCGTCACGGCGGTGACCGTCGGGGAGGGGCCGAAGCGAACGGCGCGCGACAGCCGACGCTCGCCGAGCGTGTCCCCCTGGGACCAGCGCAGGTCGGCGACGGTCCACGCGGGGTCGTTGGTCTGCAAGCCCCCGGCGGTGCGCCAGGCGTCGGTGCCGAGCAGCAGCGTGCCCTCGATGGCCCCCTCGAGCCGGAGCGACTTGACGGCCTCGGACAGCGGGTCTCGCGCGGCCCCGGTCATGGACACGCACTCCCCGGGCATCAGCCGCATCGGCGCGGCGGCCTGGGTGCTCGCGGATGCCTCCCAGGCCGCGGGCGCGCCTGGCGCCTGCACGCGGGCGACGACGTCCACCACGAGCTCCCCGGGGTCGCTGGCCTCCGGCCTGCCCACCTGGGGCGAGAGACAACCGACGAGTAGAAGCGCCGTCAGCATCCGACCTCGGGAGGCCCCCGGGGGGAGCCTCAGGATCATGATGCCGCCGGAACTCGCCGGCGGCAAGGGGGGCGATGGGGAATACCGGGTGGGCCCCCGTTGGTTAGCTTCGCAGTCGGAGTCTTCGCATGCCCTCGCCCGCTCGCTTCCTGTCTCTGTCGGCCCTCCTCGCACTCGCGTTGATGGGCGCCTCGTCGCCCGCTTTCGCCAAGAAGAAGCCGGAGCCGGCCCCCGAGCCGCCGCCTGTCGCCGCCGAACCTGCGCCCGTCGAGGTCGCCCCGCCGCCCCCGGAGGAGCCGCCCGCCCCCAAGGTGGTCAGCAACTCCAGCTTCAACGTCACGATCACGTTCGCTGACGGCACGTCGAAGGCCGGGCACGTGAAGGGCGTCGAGCGCACCGTGGACTACTCCGGGGACGACGGCTGGACCGACGAGGCGAGCAAGCTCAAGCTCTCCGTCGAGGCCAACGGCACAGAGAAGGCGGCCTCGTGGACGGACGTGAAGTCGATCACCGTGACGCCCGGCGCGAACCTGCAGGACGACATCGACTGCTCGTACTCCAGCGACACGACGCCGTGGATGTACGACTGCACGCTGCGCACCACCTCGACCGCTACGCTCAAGGACGGGTCGAAGGGGACGGTCTCGAATCGTCACCATTGGCGGTTCACGTTCGATGACTCCTCCACGCTGGAGTTCCAGGTCTTCAAGTACCAGGTGCGCGAGCAGGACACGCGGACGGTCGAGTACGGCGACGAGCAGACCGAGAACGTCGCGCTGTACACGAAGCTGCAGTCCCAGATCCGGACCGACGTGAAGACCAAGATCGTGAAGTCGATCACGGTCAACTGACCGCCGTGACCCGGCGGGCCTGCCTCGCCGTGCTCGCGCTCGCTCCGCTTGGCGCGCTGGCGGCGCCCGGGCGGACGCGGGACGTCGAGCAGCGCGGCGACGAGCGCCGGTACACGTACTCGGGCGAGGGCGGCTCGGCGTCGTTCACGCTCTCGCTGGACGCGGTCCGCGCAGACCTCGCGCTGTCGGGCGCACACCCGGTGAACGAGCTGGTCGAGGCGCGGGCGAACGCGGTGCGGGCTTGGGCGGACGCGCGGCCCGCCTCGGAGCGGGCGGTGTCCACCGTCGAGGTGACGGTCCAGGGCGGCAAGCTGACCTACGACGTGGCCTCGTCCGCCGCCGACGGCGCGAACACCACCCTCGCGGCCGCCCAGGCGGTCAGCGAGCGTGCCCGGGGCGCGTTCTTGCTCGAGCACGGCTACGAGGACGCCAACGGCCTCATCCGGCCTGCGCACGCCCGGCTCGTCGTCGAGTACGCAGCCCGGGTGGGCCCGGTCGCCGAAGCGCTCGCCCGCCCGCTGGAGAGCGACGAGGCGTTCGCGGCGCGCGCGTTGGCGTTCGTACAGGCGATCCCGTACGAGCGCCGGTCCGACGCCGGGGACACCTACCGGCGCCCGCTGGCCGTGCTGGACGGCGATCGCGGGGACTGCGACAGCAAGGCCGTGCTGTACCTCGCGCTGGTCCGGGCGCACTCGCCGTCGGTGTCGACCGCGCTGCTCTACATCCCGGGCCACCTGTACGTCGGGCTCGACGTGGTCGGCGACGGCACGCGGGTCGAGCTCGATGGACACAGCTACCTGGTCGCGGAGCCGGCCGGCCCGGGGGCGCTGCCGCTGGGCCGACTCGACGGTCGGCACGCCGGGGTGCCGATCGCGGACGCGCGGGTGGTGCCGTAGGGCGGGCCGTGGCGCGAACGGGTAAAGAGCCACATGTCCGAACCCCGACTCAGGCTCCGCAGGCTCGTCATCCACAAGTTCGGGGACTTGCTGGGTCCGACCGAGCTAGAGTTCGCGGACGGGATGAACGTCATCATCGGGGAGAACGGGGGTGGGAAGAGCACGCTGCTGAGGCTGATCGTGGCGCTGATTTGCCCGGGCGATGAGTTTCTGAAGCGGTTCGGGATGGACGTGGAGATCGAGCTAACGTTTGGTGCCTTGGCGATCGCGTACCGACTCCTCGTGGCACGACGCGAAAAGGAGGGCGATGCCGGCGCCTGGAACGTCGTCGGCCAGCTTTCGCAGGACGGAGTGTCGCTGGATTGGACCTGGGGCAGCGACCGCGAACGGAGTGGAAGCGGGGTGGCGGAGAAGCAACCGGCGACCGCTGAAACCCCCGATTCCCCACCATGGTTCATGGTTGACGAGGGGGCGCCGGAGCTGGAACAAGTGTTGATCGAAACCTGGCTGGCTGGGTGGGCAGTAGGAAGGCTTGATGAGGCGAACGAGGCATTCGCCTCGTTCACCGGGGGTAGTCCCTCCCCAGACTTCAGCGCATTCCTGGAGCGGTCAGCGGACGGCTTCAGCAGGGCGCGGTGGGCGCTTGAGCCAGACCCTGACAGAGCACTCGATGAGCAGCGATGGTCGGCCGCAGACTCAACTTGGCTGGCCAGCGTCGCCGCGTTGCTCCGAGCGTCCGACCTGGGCGTCAAGCCCGGTCCGTCCCTGCGGCGCGGCGGCGTCGATCGTTGCTTTTCCGCCGACATCCGCGTCATCTGGCCCGACGGCTCTTACGCCCCCGCCGCCGACGCCCTGAGCTTCGGCCAAAGGCGCCTCCTCGCCCTCTTCTGGCAGCTCAACGTCAACAAAGCCGCCCCGCTGATCTCCGATGAGCTCGTGAACGGCTTCCACCACAGCTGGGTGCGCCCCGTCCTCGACGAGATCGGCGATCGCCAGTCCATCGTCGCCGTCCAGAACCCGCTGCTGCTCGACGAGCTCTCCTTTGACTCCGCCGACGACGTGCGCCGAGCGATCACGCTCTGCCGGATGAAGACGCTCGAGAATGGGCGCCGGCAGTGGATCTGGGAGAAGCCCTCGATGGAGCAGGCGGAACGCCTGTTCGAAGCCTGGGGCCACGGCATGTCCTACGTGAGTGAGCTGCTCAAGCGCGAGGGGCTCTGGTGAGCCTGCGGGTGCTGGTCTTGAGCGAGGACGGGCCGGGCGGCGAAGCGACGCTCAGGGCCATGGTCCTGGCCGCGCTAAAGACCAGCGGTGAGCACGTCGACACGCGCCCCGACGAGATGATCACCTGGTGCCGGATCTCGGATCGCGCCCGCAACCTCTTCAACATGATCTTCAAGGAAGCGAAGCCCTCACGAGACGGCACCGACGTCCGCCGCGAGATCGCCGAGCAGCTTCGGAGCGGCGGCGCCGATCTCGTGGTCGCGCACGTGGACGCAGACAGGAGGTGGAGCGAGCGAGAAGCCAGCCCCTTTGCCGGATTTCTGGACACCCGCTTCCGGGCGCGCATCGCCTCCGAGGCCACGGTCGACGGGTCACGGATCGTCGGATTCATCCCCCACTGGGAGATCGAGGCCTGGACCTACCAGAACCTCGACGCGCTCGGCCAGATCGTGGCGAAGAAGGGGCTCCCGGGGCCCTTAGCCGCCGAACTCGAGACCTGGCGCGCCGACCGGGCCTCGTTGGACGAAGTCGCTGACCCCTCCGATCTCCCGCCCGGGAAGATCCACAACGCCGAGCTGAGCGGGGTGGGATGGCCCTGGAAGGCGGTTCACGCAGCGAACGCGTCCTTCGCTCACTCCGCAAACGCCCTCTGCTCGCACCCGCTGGTACGGGAGCGGCTCGGTTGGCCTGCGCGGGTGGTCAGTCCGGCGCAGTGACTCGGACGATCTCGTCGATCGTCGTCATGCCTTCCTTGAACTTCGTGATCGCGCTGGCGCGCAGGGTCTTCATGCCCTGCCGCACGGCCTCGCGCTTCAACTCCAACGTCGACGCGCCGTTCAACACGAACTCCTTGAGCTCTTCGTTGAAGATCATGATCTCGTAGACGGCGATTCGGCCCTTGTACCCGGTGTTGTTGCAGATCCTGCAGCCGGTGCCCTTGAACGCCTTGATGTCTGCGACCTCCTCGGGCGGGATCCCGACGTCGATCAGCTGCTGCCGCGGCACCTCGAACGGGGCCTTGCACTCGTAGCAGACCTTGCGGAGCAAGCGCTGGGCGCCGATCAGGTTGACCGAGCTGGCGACCAGGAACGGCTCGATGCCCATGTTCAGGAGGCGCGAGACGGTGGACGGGGCGTCGTTGGTGTGCAGCGTCGAGAGCACCAAGTGGCCCGTGAGCGCGGCCTTGACCGCGATTTCGGCGGTCTCGAAGTCTCGGATCTCGCCGACCATGATGACGTCTGGGTCCTGGCGCAAGAAGCATCGCAGCGAGGCCGCGAAGTTCAGGCCGATCTCCTCGTGCATCTGCACCTGGTTGATGCCGTAGAGGTTGTACTCGATGGGGTCTTCGGCGGTCGAGATGTTGTGCGAGGTCTTGTTGAGCTCGGACAGCGTCGAGTACAGCGTCGTGGTCTTACCGGACCCCGTCGGGCCGGTGATCAGGATCATGCCGTAGGGCTTCTCGATCGACGCCTTGAAGTCGCGCAGGATGCGCTCTTCGAACCCGAGCTTCGTCATGTCGAGCTGCAGGTTCGACTTGTCGAGGAGCCGCATGACGGTCTTCTCGCCCCAGAGCACGGGGCAGATGGAGACGCGGAAGTCCATCTCCTTGCCCTTGCCAAGCTTCAGTTTGATGCGCCCGTCCTGGGGGAGGCGGCGCTCGGCGATGTCCAGGTTCGCCATGATCTTCAAGCGCGAGGTGATCGCGTGCTTGAGCCGCAGGGGGGGCTTCATGACCTCGTAGAGCATCCCGTCGATGCGGTACCGGATGCGGAGCTGCTTCTCGTACGGCTCGATGTGGATGTCCGACGCGCCCTTGCGGATCGCGTCGAGCAGCACGAGGTTGACGAGCTTCACGACCGGCGCGTCGCCCGCGGACTTCTCCAGGTCGAGGATGTTCAAGTCCTCGTCCACGTCCCCCGCGAGCTCTACGCCCTCTTCGCTGCTCTCGTTGAAGTCGACCATGACGTCGTCGAACGTCACGTTCGCCGTGTAGTAGCGCTCGATCGCCTCGGAGATCGCCTGCTCGGACGCGACCACGACGTCGATGGTCAGGTTCGTCACGAACTTGATGTCGTCGACCGCGAAGATGTTCGACGGGTCGGCCATCGCGACGATGAGCGTGTTGCCGGCCTTGCTGACTGGGATCGCCTGGTGGCGGACGACCAGCTCCCTCGGGATGACCTTCAGGACCTCCGGGTCGATCTCGAAGTCCGCCAGGTTGATTGCAGGGACGCTGTATTGCTTCGATAGGAACTGCGTGAGCTCGTTCTCGTCGACGTACCCGAGCTTCGCGAGCTGCGCGCCGAGCTTCGTGCCCGTGGCGCGCTGGGACTCCATCGCCTTTGCCAGCTGCAGCGGAGAGATCAGGTTCTCCCGGACGAGCAGCTCACCAAGGCGGTTCTGGTTTCCGGACTTGCGATCATCAGCCATTCAAGACTCTCGTTGGGGCGGGTATCCTACCACGGCGAGGTGGCTCACGGTCCCTTCGCGGCCCGCCTGTCCCGGATCTGAGTGGCCAGCACCGCGGCGTCTGGGGCCCCCGTGAGGATCCAGCTGCCGCCCGCCTCCGACCAGCCCGCGACGTTGTGTCCGGCGACGTCGTGTGTCGCGATCGCGCCCCCGCTCGAGGCATCTTCCGGCAAGTCGGCGCGCGTGTGGGTGAGCGTCCAGAACGTGACGTCCGCCCCGGCGTCGCGCACGTAGACGGCGACTACGGCTTCATCGTCGCCGCCTGCGTCGACGTCCGCGCCGCCGAGCAGCCGCAAGCCCTCCGGCCCGAGGTCGGGGATCTCGACGAGCGTGACCCGGGCGCCCGCGCGGATCAGGGTCAGCGAGACGTCGTCGGGGTTCGCGCCGAGCGTCAGCGCGCTGTCTGGGCCGGGTGTCTCGGTGAACCGAGCGTGGCGCGCTACCGACGTCGTCCAGTCCACCGTGTGCGGACGCAAGCCGATGCCGAGCAGCACCAAGAGCCCGAACGCGAGCACACCAGCGGCCACGAGCGGGCGCTGGTACAGGTGCTGTCGGGGCGTAGGTGCTGCGCCGGGCGGGTAGAGCAGGACGTCCTGCGGGGGCAGCCGTTGCAGCAGCGACTGCGCGGTGCGCCGGGCGTCGGTGTGTTGCCCGGGCTCCATGAGGCGGAGCAGCGCGATGTCGTCCGCGCCGCTGCCGTCGAGCTCGACGTGAAAGAACAGGTCGGCGAGGTAGCGCAGCCGGGCCAACGGCGGGAGGCTGATCAACGTCTCGTCGGGGGTGGACCCCGGCGCCGACGGGAGCGGGCGCGGCGCGGGATCGAGCCCCGCGGCGAGGTGCGTGACCAGGGCGCGCCCGACCTGGACCGAGAGCGGCTGGTCGAGCGAGAACGAGCTGACGCGCGTCGCGAGGTCGAGGCGGAACGTGGTCGCCCAGCCGAGGGCGGTCGCGTCGTCGTCGAACACCCCGACCAGCACGGACCAGACGTCGGGCGCGAGGCCGTTCCAGACGGTCAAGAACGCGCCGGCGGCGCCCGCGCGCAGGTCCCGGATCACCCGGGCCTCGGCGAGGCGCGTGGGGCTGTCCGGCCCGGCAGGGCTCAGGGGAGCGCTTCCACGGCCCACTGGCGGTCCTGGCGCTTTCCTGCCAGCTCGCACGCGGCACGGGAGGCGTTGAACGTAGCTGCCATCAGGTCGACGAACGTGTCCTGGTCGGCCGGCTCGACGGGCTCCAGCCGCTCGCGGTTCATCGCATCGGCTCAGCGTCGATCGCCTCGAGCGCCTCGACGCCGTCGGGATCCCCGACGAGCTCCTCGAGCGGCATCATCCGCAGCAGGACCGACCGCAGCAGCGTGAAGTCGACGGGCCGGGGGACTACGACGGAGCCCTGGCTCATCAGCCGCTCGCGGGTGGTGTGCTTGATGCCGGGCGGGACGACGACGACGGCGTTGCGGTGGAGCGACGGGGCGGCCGCCGCGAAGCGCTCGAGCAGCCGGATGCCGGCGCCTTCGGGCCGCGGGAACGAGATCACCGCGGCGTCGAACGGCGACTCGCCCAGGCGCGCGATGGCCTCTGGCATCGAGCCGAACGCCTGCACCTCGTGGAGCTCCCCGAGGAACCGGTGGAGCGCGCGCCGCAACAGGTCGTCCTCCTCGACGAGCAGGACGCGCCCACGAAGCGGCCCTTGCCGCCGAGGCACGTCCGCGCTCTGGACCGACACGGCCGCCTCGGCGACCGGGAAGCTCACCCGGACGCGGGAGCCCACCCCGGAGGCCGTCTCCAGCTCCAGGTTGCCGCCGGCGAGCCGGAGGGACTCACGCGCTAGCCCGAGCAGCAGCGGGGCCAACCCGGGCTGCTGGGACAGCCAGCCCTTGTCGTTGAGGTGGGACTGTACGTCCACCGGGTAGCCAGCGCCGCTGTCCCGGATCTCGACCTGGACCCACCCGGATTGCAGGCGCCCGTCCACCATCACGCGGGGGGCCTGGGCGTCCCGGCAGCTCTCGACGGCGGCGATCAGCAGGAGCGCCAGCCCGCGGAGGAGCGGGCCGCGCGCCGCGCTCGCAGCAGGCAGGTCCTCGAGCGTGAGGTCGAGCCGCACGTCCCCCGAGAAGTGGTGGATGAGCAGCTCCCGGGCGGCCTCGAGCTCGCGTCCGATGCGGATCGGCCCGGGCGCGTCCGGCTCGGAGCGCTCAATCAACGAGATGTCCTCCGCCAACGACGCGAGCCGCTGGACGCCTTCGCCGAGCCGGTACATCACGTCGTCGAACGACGTGTCGAGCGCGCCCAGCCGGGTGTGGCGGGCCGCGACGTCGAACTCGCGCATCGTCGCGCCGGCGGCCACCAAGCGCGCGAGCGCGCGGACGTCGTGGAGGTGCGCGAGCACGAACCGGTGGTCCGGCTGGAACCAGCTCACGGAGTCGAGCACGCGGCGCGCGAGCCCCTCGCCGAGCATCGCGTAGGCCGTGCGCGTCTTCGTGCGGAGCGTCTCCCCGGCGAGCGCCTGGGCGTCCGACCGGTCGACGAGGAAAAACAGGCCGCCGGTGAGCACCTTGCCCTCGCGCAGCGCGATGGCGTCGAGGTCTGCGATGGCCTCAGTCCCGTTCGGCCGGGTGATCTTCACCTGGGCCTGGTGGCGGCCCCGCGCGTCCAGCTTCTCGTGCACCTTGGCCCACGGCGAGTCCGGCGTGAACATCACCTCGTCAAACAGCTGCTTGCCGAGCGCCTTGCTCCCGCCGAGGCCCCCGAGCCGCTCCGCCGCCCGGTTCCAGCTCTGCACTACGCCAGCGGCGTCCACCACCACCGCGGCGACGCTGCCGACCTGCGCGAGCACGCGCTCGAGCTGCTCATTGCGCGGGAGGTCCGCCGCCGAGGCCGGCGAGCAGATGAGGGCGATCCCGACTGTCTGGTTGCGCTCGTTCTGCACCCGCGTGCCCTGGATTCGGCACGCGATGATCTCCCCGCTCTCGCGCCGCAGCCCGTGCAGGAACAGCGCTTGGCCGTCCGCGCGGAGCGTCTGGATCCAGTCGAGCATGAGCAGCCGCGCGAACTCGTCCGGGAACAGGTTCGACAGCGGTCGTTCGAGCGCCGACGCGCTGCGGTAGCCGAGCAAGGTCTCCGCGGCGCCCGTCCAGTGGATGATGCGCCCCTCCAGGTCGGCCACGATCACGGCGTCTGGCACGCCCTCGAGCAGGGTGTTCTGCAGACGCACCCACTGCTCGAGCTTGCGTCGCTCAGTGACGTCCTCCCCCACCACGACGAGCACGCGGTCCGGCGACTTCGGCGCGCCGACGAGCAAGAACTGCCACCGGATCTGCCGTTGCTCCTGGCTCCGGGTCGAGAGCACCCACTCCACCTCGGGGGCCGAGTCGCCCGCCAGCGCCCGCCGGTGCGCCTGCTGCACGGTCTCGCGGAACGCAGGGTCGCCATACAAGAGCCGCGCCATGGCCTTCAAGTCGGGCAGCTGCTCGAGGTCGAAGTCGACGCAGTTCAGCATGCTGCGGCTGACCGAGAGCAAGCGGTCCCGTGCGTCCACCGTGTACACCCAGACGTGGGTGCGGTCCAGGAGCTCTTCGAGTGCCTTCACCGGCAGGTTTGGGAGCGCGAGGCCCGGGGTCGACATCTTTGGAAGGTATCCCGCGCGTGGGGTTGGCGTCCGACGCCGAGCCCGCCGTGGTCCCGGGCTATGTGGCGGAATGTTCGCGGTGCGCGTCGCAGTCGGTCGGGAGCTCGGGCCGTTCGGGGATGCCCCGGGCGCCACGCCGATCCTGAACGTCCCGCTCGCCGAGGCGCAAGCGCTGGCGGTCGCCGCGGCGGGGCTCACACTCGCGGACGCCGCGCCGGTTGACGAGCCCTACCTCTGCTTCGGCGCGTGCACGTGGTTCACCGCCGACCTGCTGCGCCGCTTCGCGTCCGGCGGGCCCGGCCGGCTGCAGGTGGACGACCCCGACTTCTTGCGCGACACGAGCCCGCTCCAACCCGAGCGTGGGCTGTACTTCGTCGCGATCCGGGCTCCGGGGCAGCCGCCAGGGTTTGACGGACCCGCGCGCGTGCTGGACCTCGGGCTGCGGCACACGCCGGCCAAGGCCCCGCACCCCGCGTTCGCGCACGCCTACCGCGGCGAGGTCGCGCTCGGCCCCGCGATGGTGCACGAGCTGTGGCACTGGTCGCACGTCACGCGGGTGAACCTGCTGGCGCTGGCGGCCCAGGCGGAGGACGCCCGCGCGACGTGGGAGTCCGGCGGGGTGTTCGCCCGGCTCGGCCTGGTCCTCCCCGTGCTCTGGCGCGCGAAGAGCGTGCACCCCGCGGCGCTCGCCCGCGCGCTCTTGCCCATCCCCCGCAGCGCGAAGGTCCACCCCACCGCGGTGATCGAGGCCTGCGTGATCGACGAGGACGTCGAGATCGGCCCCTTCGCGTGCGTGCGCGGGAGCGTGCTCGGCCGCGGCTGCAAGGTGGACGCCTACGCGAGCCTGAACTTGGCCGTGGTTGGGCCCGGCGCCCAGGTCGGCCGGGGCGCGATGGTGAACCTGTGCGTGCTCTACGCCGGCGCGTTCGTCAGCTCGGGCGGCGGGTTCCAGATGTGCGTGTTCGGCCGAGACAGCTTCGTGGCGATGACCGCGACGATGCTCGACCTCTCGTTCGGGCGCACGATCCGCGTGGACACCGACGAGGGCAGGGCGGACACCGACGGGTACTTCCTCGGCGGGGCGATCGGGCACGGGGCCAAGATCGGCGCCGGGGTCCGGATCGGGTACGGCGTGGCGATCCCGAACGGCACGCTGCTGGTCGCGCCGTCGGGCGACCTCGTGCGGCGGGTGGAGCCCAGCGCAACGGGGGACGCTGTGTGGGCGGTCGACGGGGTGGCGCGAGGGCGGGGGACGGGGTGAAAGACGGCGGATCGTCGATAGCGCCCGGGCACCTCCGCCGATAGCCCCGGTGAAGCCGGAGTCCCGATGTCGTTGCTGGTGTTGTCCAACGTGCTGCTCAGTCAACTTGCGTGCATCGAGAAGGACAAGTCGAGCGACGGCACGTCGAAGGACAAGCACGAGGACTCCAGGCCCGACGACACGGCGCCCGACAGCGACGACACCTCCAGCGACCTCGCGCCGCCGGTGGTGGCCGCCGAGATCGCGGTGACGCCCGCAGCGGTCAGCGACGAAGAGGGGGGTGCGGTCGAGCTCCTCCTGCGCATCGAAGGCGGGGCTTCGGACTACGTCGGGCAGTCGTTCACGGTCGGGCTGTCCTCGGGGGCGTCGTTGGACGCGGTGGTGACCGCCCCCGCGGAGGACCGGCTGGCCATCACCGCTACCGTGCCGCCTGGGCAAGCGGTCGACGGCGCGCGGCTCGACGCGGAGCTCCGGATGAACGGGGCGGCCTTTGGCGTCAGCTCGATCAGCATCTAGGTCCGGGACGGGCTGTCGGCTCGGTTGCGTGGGACGGACTTCAGCGCAGTGACGGGGTCAGATCCGGCGACCTATGGGGCGATCCGCAGCGCCGAGGTGGCGAGCGTGATGGACCCGTCCGGCGTCCGCTGGGACCTGCTCCAGTCTGTACACGACAACGACCTGGTGATGCGCGCGTGTCCGTCCGACGGCACGACCTGCCTGGAGAAGTCGCTCGAGCTCGTGTCGCCGGGGAAGAACC
The DNA here is from genome assembly GCA_943328795.2 of Bifidobacterium breve. GTDB lineage: Bacteria > Myxococcota_A > UBA796 > UBA796 > SXON01 > CAIUMM01. Next base: position 26,306 of record CALQBK020000017.1, on the reverse strand, counting down.
TGGCCGTGCTGGGCACCGAGCTGCACCAGGCTGAGAGCCTCACGACGATGGGCCTCCTCTACGAGACCGACAGCGGCATCGCCTACGTCACGTCGACCTTCGAGTCCGAGACGCTCCGGGTGGCCGTCAACAACCCCACCTTTACCCCCGCGGTCGGCGTTTTCAACAGTGTCCTGGCGATGGGCACCCCGGCGACGAGCGGGACGACCCCGATCTGGACGCTCACCCTCGCGGACTCCAAGGGCTACTGGTTCGACGGGGATGACTCCAACGGGTGGCGCACGCTCGGGGATGTCACACCGAGCCAAGTCGAGGCGGGCACCGGGTTCGTTGGCATGTTCACGACCGCGGACCTCGAGACCGGCGCCTCCACGGCCGACCCGTGGTTCTGGTCGGCCTCCACCGAGCTCGTGGAGGGCAAGCTGAGCGTGTCGACGTCGTCGGGCCTAGCGAGCTCCGGCACGTTCACGACCCTGCGCCGCGTGGACCTGGAGGGCGCCCCCACCGGCATCACCGCCGTGGCCGGTGGCGGCGCGGACATCGATGACGACGGCGTGCCGGAGCTGTTCATCGAGGCGTACGGGACCGGTGGGAACGCGATCTGGATGATCCCGGGCGCGACGGACAAGTCGGAGACGCGGCCCGCCACGTTGATGCGGGGAGAGCCGAGCCAGATGTACCTGGTCGAGGGGAGCAGCACGGGGACGGGCCCGTGGCGCGCGGTGTCATCGCTGCGCGTAGGCGACAGGCGGATCCGCGACCGGAACTGGCACCCAGACAAGGACTTCGTCGCTGGAGACGGCCCGCGCGCCGCGTGGCTGTCGATGTCCGAGTGGGACCTCGCGGAGCTGGCGGCTGGGCCGACCGAGCTCGAGGCGTCCGCCTCCGGCGTGGTCGGGCGGGTCAAGGTGCCCGTGGACCTCGCCACTGAGCGCGGGATCTGCTTGTTTGGGCGCTGCTGGTCGGCCGGCGCCGGGACCGGCGAGTGGGTGGCGGTGCACGGGGATGGCGACCGCACCGCGCTGTCCACGGACCCCGTCGACGGGGCTGACCTCGTCTACGCCGGCGCGATCCTCACGGATGGCGACGTCGTGGTCGGCCGCGGGCTGGCGGACGACACGTGCGGGGGCCGGGTTCCGCTGAGCCGCGTCGTCGACGACAACGGCGTCGAGCACCTGCAAGAGTTCGACCTGGGGGTGGGCAGCGCGGACGTGTGGTACGACGGCAGCGTCATTGCCGGGGTCACCGGCGCGAGTGCAGCCGGGATGCTCCTCCCCGTCGAGGCCGACGGCGACCCGCTGCTGATGGTCACCACGCCGACCTTCGACGGCGACGTGACGCTCGCGACGGTGCAGTTCGTGCTCGGCGCCAGCGCGGCGACCGTGAGGCTGCCGGCCGACACCACGGTCGGGGGCGCGAGCTCGCCGATCCTGCTTGGCTCACGCATGACGTTGGAGGGCACCGCGATGCTGTACTGGCGGGACGGGAGCGGCCAGGCCTGGCTCGGCAGCATGGACGTCGCGGAGACGCTCGGCAGCGACGAGGTGGTGTTCCGGTCTGGCCCCGAGGCGCTCGGGAGCCCAGCGCTCGGCATGGAGAGCCTGCTCGAAGAGGTGGGCGCGCCCGGCGTGATGACGATGGGCTCGGTGCCCGCCGACGAGCCGATCTTGAGCACAGAGGACCTGTCGGCGCGGTTCTCGTCGTGGGCGTCCGCCCCGGACTGGGCGTTTGAGAGCCCCGACCCGACGGGGTTCGAGGGCGTGTTGGTGATGGTCGGCTCCGGGTCGGCGTCGGGCTGCCCGTTCTTGACCGCGTTCCTCTCGCCGGCTTGCTTGCAGCGCGGCGATCTCGCGAGCTGTGCGGTCACCTACGCCGAGAGCGCGGACCCCGAGTGTCGGGACCTTGCCATGCCCGCGGTGGCGTTGCCCGCGATGCTGGAGACCACGCACCTTGGCGTGACCGTCACGCCCGACGGTGACGTCGGGTTCGCGTTCTCCGACAACACCCGGGCCGCGGCCGTAGAGCAACGCAGCCCCATTCGCATGGTGATCGCAGACTACTGTGGGGAAGGCCGCTGCACGATGGCGGTGTCCGGCGGAGACGTGAACGGGGACGGGTTCGCGGACCTGGCGCTGCACGACGCGGACAGCCACGTGTACCTGGCCGACGGGCTCGGTGGGTTCCAGGACGCCGGGGTAGACCCGGCCGACATGGTGAACTTCCGGGCGCTCGTGGGCCAGAACCCGGGCTCCGCTGCGCCGTCCGTCGCCGGCAAGGGCAACGGCGAGCTGAAGGGCTCGGGCACCTTCATCGCGACGTACTGCCCCTGATCAGGGAGCGCGCGGCACGTCCTGAGCTACGGCGCGCTGGCGCACGTCATGTGGAGGTCCTCCGCGACCTCCAACACGATGTCGGTGCAAGCGTCCCACTCGTCGGCGGTGATCGGCGCTACGAACGCACCGGCGCCGGTGGTCAGGTTCACGTCCGCGCAGAAGGGCACGCCATTGGTGTAGTACCAGTCCGCGACGCCAGCTTCCTTGCCCTGTCCCGTGTAGTACGCCAGGTAGGTGCCATTCCCGTGGGTCGACGTGGCGGTGTAGTCGTAGCAGAGATCGCCCCGGCGGAACTCGCTCTTGAGGTCGTGCTCGCTGAAGCAGGGGCAGGAGGCGTCGTCGTCGTCGTCGTCGCTCCCGTGACCGTGGCTATCGCTGTCGTGGCCGTGGCTATCGCTGCCGTGGCCGTGGCTATCGCTGCCGTGGCCTTCGCTGCCGTGGGACGAGGCAAACGCGGGGAGGGAGAGCGCGAGGGCGCTGGCGGCGGCGAGCAGGGCTGAGCGGACGAGCAGCTGGGACATGGATTCTCCGGGGCCGAGTGGGCCGGTGTGGGGTGGGCGGTGTGACTCTACCACATCCACGCAGGCTTCGGCATCACCGGGTCTTCAGCCACTCGTCGATGTACCGGGTGTGGAAGCGAACCTCTCGGAACGCGGGGTCGGCCAACAGCAGCTTCTGCAGCGGGATGGACGTGCGGATGCCCTCCACCACGTACTCGTCGAGCGCGCCGAGCAGCTTACGGATCGCGGCCTCCCGGTCCGGCGCGTAGACGATGAGCTTGGCCACGAGCGAGTCGTAGTAAGGCTGCACCATCGCGCCCTCGTGCACCGCGCTGTCGACGCGCACGCCCGGGCCGCCCGGGGCGTGGTAGCCGGTGATGCGCCCGGGGGACGGCGTGAACTTCCAAGGGTCCTCGGCGTTCACGCGGACCTCGATCGCGTGCCCGCGCACCTGCACCTGGTCTTGCGTGATGGGCATACGCTCGCCGGCCGCGAGCCGGATCTGGAGCTGCACGAGGTCGATGCCCGTGACCATCTCGGAGACCGGGTGCTCGACCTGGATGCGGGGGTTCACCTCGAGGAAGAAGAACTCGTCGCCTTCGACCAAGAACTCGCAGGTCCCGACGGTGACGTAGCCGGTGGAGCTGACGAGCCGGGCGGCCGCGGCCAGGATGCGCGCGCGCAGCGAGTCCGACAGGTCTGGGGCAGGGGCCTCTTCGATGATCTTCTGGTGGCGGCGCTGCATCGAGCAATCGCGGTCCCCGACGTGGATCGCGTTCCCGAAGCGGTCGCCCGCGACCTGGACCTCCACGTGCCGCGGGGCGCGCAACAGCCGCTCCAGGAACACCAAGCCCGAGCCGAAGGCGGCCTTGGCCTCGGTCGCGGTGATCACGAAGAACTTGCGGAGCTGCTCCTCGTCCTCGACGATGCGCATGCCCTTGCCGCCCCCGCCAGCGGCGGCCTTCAGCATCAGCGGGTAGCCCGCTTCGCGCGCGACAGTGACGGCCTCCTCCAGGTCTTCCACCGCGCCGTGGCTGCCGGGGAGCAGGGGCAAGCCCGCGGCGCGGGCGGCGGCCTTCGCCGAGAGCTTGTCGCCAAACTGGCGCAGGTGTGCGGGCGACGGGCCGATGAACGTCATCCCGTGGGCGTTCACCGCCTCGGCGAACGTCGCGTTCTCGGCGAGGAACCCGTACCCGGGGTGCACGGCGTCCGCGCGCGTGATGTCCGCGGCGGAGATCACAGCGGGCAGCGACAAGTAGGACTTCGTCGCTTGCGCCGGGCCGATGCAGACGCTCTCGTCTGCGAACTGCACGTGCGTCGAGTGCTTGTCGGCCTCGGAGTACACGGCGACGGTGCGGATCCCGAGCTCGCGGCAGGCGCGGATGACGCGCAGCGCGATCTCGCCGCGGTTGGCGATGAGGACTTTGCGGAACATGGCTTACGCCGGTCCGAGGCGGAACAGCTCCTGCCCGAACTGCACCGGGCTGCCGTTCTCGATCAGCACCTCGACGACCGTGCCTTCTACGTCGCTCTCGATCTGGTTCATCAGCTTCATCGCCTCGACGATGCAGACAACTTGGCCCTTGCGGACCTTGTCGCCGACGTTCACGTACACGGGCGCCTCGGGGGCCGCCGCGCGGTAGAACGTGCCGACGATCGGCGCCTTGATGACGACGCCGCCAGCGCGCGCAGCGGGCGCGGCCGGGGCTGCAGCCGCAGGCGCGGGGGCCGCGACCGGCGCGGCTACGGGGGCGTAGGTGACCGGCGCGCTCGCGCCCGCGAACTTGACTGCGAGCACGGTGCCCTCGTGCTCGAAGGTGAACTCAGCCACGCCGCGGCGCTGCATCAGCTTCAGGAGTTCGTCGATCTTCTTGGCGTCCATGTCAGCTCCGGGGGTCAGGAAAGGAGCGGCCAGGTAACCCGGGGGAGGCGCCTTAGCCCAACGTGTGCCGCAGGACGATGTAGCCCCACAACAGCGGCGCGGTGAACAGCAGCGCGTCCACGCGGTCCAAGATCCCGCCGTGACCCGGCATGATCCACCCCGAGTCCTTCACGCCCCACGCCCGCTTGAGCAAGCTCTCGGCCAGGTCGCCGACGACGCCCGCGAGGTCCAGCACGACGGCGAGCGCGACCAACGGGCCCCACCCGATGTCCACCCCGGCGACCTGCTTGACGATGCACGCCCCGATCACCGACGCGACCACGCCGCCGACGACCCCTTCGCGCGTCTTCTTCGGGCTCACCCGCGGGAACAGCGGGGTCTTTCCGGCGAACCGCCCCGCGAAGTACGCCCCGGTGTCCCCGAGCCACGTCACGGCCAGCACGAGGAACACGAGCGCCAGGCCGTCCGGCTCGCGGCGCAGCCACACCAGCGGGGCCATCATCAGCGGCGCGTACACGAGGCCAAAGCCGACGCGGGTGGCCACGCGTGCGGCGGCCTCGACGTCCGGGATCCGGAGCATCGGCACGGTCAACGCCAGCATCGTGCCGATCGCGCTGACCACGGGCGCGGCGTCCGGCGCCCACGTCCAGGCCATGTGAATTGCGAGCCCCAGGGGCGCGAGCACCGCCAGCGCCAGCTTCTTTTGGTCGGGGGCGGCCATCCCCGCGAACTCCTCGAGGCAGATGAGCAGGGCGATCCCCACCAGCGCGGCGATCGCTGGAACGCCGCCCCAGAGGATGCCGGGCAGGATGATGGCGAGGCCGGTCAGCCCGGCGATCAGGCGCTGCTTCACGTCATGCCTTGAGCTGCGCGCCGGTCTTGCCGAAGCGGCGCTCGCGGGTGCCGAACACGGCCAACGCCTCGTCCAGCTGCGGCCGGCGAAAGTCCGGCCAGTGCGTCTCCGTCACGTACATCTCGGCGTAAGCGAGCTGCCAAAGCAAGAAGTTCGACAGCCGCAGCTCGCCGGAGGTGCGGATGAGCAAGTCGGGGTCGGGGAGGCCCGCCGTGCCGAGCGCGCCCGAGAACATCTCCTCGGTGATCGCGTCGGGGCGCAGCCGACCCGTCTGGCACTGCTTCGCCAGCGTGCGCGCGGCCTCGACGATCTCGGCGCGTCCTCCATAGGACAGCGCGAGCGTGAGCACCATCCCCGGCTTCCCGGGCTGCGCGTTGTGCCGGCTCGCGTGCATCAGCTCCTTCAGCGCCAACCGAACCGGGGCAGGGAGCTTGTCCACCTGCCCGATCGCGCTCAGCCGCACGCCGTTGTCCAAGATCTCGGCGCGCTCCTCCACCAGGTAGCGGGCGAGCAGCGCCATCAGCCCCGCCACCTCGTCGGGCGGGCGCTTCCAGTTCTCGGTCGAGAAGCTGTACAGCGTCAGCGCTTGCACGCCCTTCTCCCGGCACGCGCGCGTGATCTCGCGGACGCTGTTCGCGCCCTCCTCGTGCCCCGACAGCCGGGGCAGCCCGCGCGACTCGGCCCAGCGCCCGTTTCCGTCCATGATGACGGCGATGTGGCGCGGGACGGCCATCAGACCTCCAGGACCTCTTTCTCCTTCGCAGCGCAGATGTCGTCCACCTTCTTGACGTGTTCGTCCGTGGACTTCTGCACCTTCTCCAGCGACCGCGTCAGCTGGTCTTCCGTCAGCTCCCCGTCGTCTTTTAGCGTCTTGAGCAGCTCGTTGTACTCGCGGCGCACGGCGCGGACCCGCACGCGGGCCTCCTCGGCGTGCTGCTTCACGATCTTGACCAGGCCCTGCCGCCTGTCGCCGGTGAGCGGCGGGATCGGGATCCGCACCACCACGCCGTCGTTGGACGGGTTGAACCCGAGCCCCGCGGTCGCGATGGCGCGCTCGATGTCCTGGATGGTGCCCTTGTCCCAGGGGTTCACCACGATCATGCGCGGGTCCGGCGCGGTGATGCCCGCGATGTCGCGGAGCGGCATCGTCGAGCCGTAGCTCTGCACGGCGACCTGCAGGTTCTCGACGAGGGCGGGCGAGGCGCGGCCGGTGCGGACGCCCAGGAGCTCGCGCTTGAGCGAGTCGATGGTCTTCACCATGTCGTCGGCCATGGCCTTGATGTAGTCGTCAGACATTGCTTACTCCAGGTTCATCGGCGGTAGCCGCGCGGCTCAATGCTCTTTGGGCGGGGAGATGACGATGGTGCCGACAGCCTCGCCGTTCACCACGCGCATCAGGTTTCCGGGCTGCGAGATGTCGAACACGATGATCGGCAGGTTGTTCTCCATCGACAGGCTGAACGCGGTGGTGTCCGCCACCTTCAGCTCGCGCTTGAGCGCCTCGATGTGCGAGATGCGCTCGAAGCGGACGGCGTCCTTGTGCTTCTTCGGGTCCTTGTCGTACACGCCGTCGACCTTCGTGCCCTTGAGGATGATCTCGGCCCCGATCTCGGCGGCGCGCAGCGTCGCGGCGGTGTCCGTCGAGAAGTACGGGTTGCCGGTGCCGGCGGCGAAGATGACCACGCGGCCCTTGTTCAGGTGGGCCATCGCCCGCCGGCGGATGTACGGCTCGCACACCTGCTCGATGCGGAGCGCGCTCATCACGCGAGTGTAGCAGCCCACTTGCTCCAGGGCGTCCTGCAACGCGAGCGCATTGATGACGGTCGCGAGCATGCCCATGTAGTCGGCGTGCGCGCGCTCCATCCCGCGTTCGCTGCCCGCGATCCCTCGGAAGATGTTCCCGCCGCCGATGACGATGCCCATCTGCACGCCGGCGTCGTGGACCTCTTTGACCTCGCGCGCGAAGCGAAAGAGCACCTCGGGGGTGATTCCGAAGCCGGCGTCGCCGGTCGTGGACTCGCCCGCCAGCATTTCACCGGAAAGCTTCAGCAGCACGCGACGGTAAGCAGGGCCGGTCATCAGCACTCCGGGGGACGGGCCCGGCTAACACGAAACCGGCCGCCGGCCCAAGGCTGTCTCGATCGCGGAGCTTACGCGGAGCGCCGACGCGTGCCGAGCGCAGCGAGCCCCAGCGCGACACCGAGCGCCGCGCCGCCGCTTGGCGCGTTCGCGCACCCACAGGACTTGCCGTCGTCGTTCACCTGCAGCCGCCCCGTGTCGGTGTCGGAATCGCTGTCGGCATCCGTGTCGGTGTCGGTGTCGGTGTCCGAGTCGGAGTCGCTGTCGGCATCGGAGTCGCTGTCCGTGTCGGCGTCGCCCGAGCCGTCGGTCAGTGTGACCGTGAACGCGTAGTTTTGCAGCTGCTTCGAGTACATCGCCAGCAGGGTGCCGTCCCCGTTGTCGACGACGTAGGGCTGCATGCCGCCGACCGGGGCGGAGTTGTGCGAGAGCTGGAGCTGGTCGACCAGGTTCCAGTCCAGGTCGAACGCCAACAGCGAGATGTCGCCATCTTGCTGGTTCCACGTGACGTTGTTTTCCCGGGTCATGTGCGCGACGATGTAGTTGTCGCCGACGCGGATGGTGGTCTGCGGCCAGTACGTGTCGTGCGTGTCGTCCGAGATCTCGGCGACGACGTAATCGACCTCCTCGAACGCGCTGTTGTACGTGACCGCGAGCAGCTGCCCTTGCTTCCCGGGGCCGACCATGGTCAACATGCCGTCCTCGGTCTGAATGACGGAGGAGCCGGCGGCCGGCGGCGCGTCGGCCAGGACGTGCGTGGCGGTCAACGTGCCCTGCGCGCTCACCTCGTTGAAGCGGATGTCGTACTCGCTGCCCCGGTAGTCGTAGGCGAACCCCTGGAAGGTGTCGCCGCACACCGAGCCGATGTCAACGAAGTTGCTGCCGTCCGTCGTGCTCTCGGCGATGGTGCCGTTCTGGATGATGTTGAAGTCGGCGTCGTAGCGCCACGCGAACGAGGAGTCGTGGTCCCCGCTGATGTCCGCCGTCGCGACGTGGAGCCAGGTCCCGTCCGGGCAGGGCCGGATGTCGTGGTCCTTCAGGTCCGTGCGACCCGTGAGCCCGCGGTCGTCGTTGTGGTCGACCGTGTAGTCGCCCTGCGCGTGCGTGACGTTGAAGTCGCCGCCGGCGGCGTGAAACATCACCCAGCCGTTCGTCGTGGTCTCCCGGTAGGCGCGAGGCCAGTTCCCGTTCAGGTCGAGGAGGATCTCGTCCGACGTGCTGGCGAACACGGGGCCCGCCATTGCGCTGGGGGTGAACAAGGAGGAGGCCAACGCGATGAGCATCATCCGACCAGTATATCGCTTCGCGGCCATCGCTCCGAGGCGGTGCGCGCAGGGTTCAGATCTTGGTAGCGAGCGTCGCAATCGCCCGCGCGCCAGCGTCGGCGCAGGCGAGGGGGATGCTGTCGCCGAACGCGCTCGCGTGCAGGTCCTGCGGGGGGGCGGAGACCTGGAAGCGGAGCGTCGCCTCGCAGCTGAACGCGCCTTCCGCCGGCTTGCCGGCGAGCACGGTGGTAGGGCGGGCCGCGAGCCGGAGACGCCCAGAGAGCGTGGACGCACCGCTGGTGCTGCACGACGCGGTGGTCAGCGGCCCCGTTGGCTCTGTCCCACCCGCGAGGACCGCCTGCGCCGCGTCGAGCGCAGCCTGGGCGCACCCCTTGGCGTCCGCCTGGCGCTTCGCGCCATCGGCGTCGAGGCCGAGCGTGAACTCGACGGTGGTCGAGCGCAGCGGGGAAGCCTGCGACTTTGGGGCAACCGGCCCGCCGGCCTTGGAGGTGGCGAGCGCGGCGATGCCGTTTGGCGCGCCGGGGTCGCGCTGGGCCGCGACGGGGATCTCCGGGTCGTCGGGGAGCGCCGCGACCGGCGCCGGGGCCGGGGACCGCTGCGCGAGCACGTAGCCCCCTCCGAGCCCGACAGCGCCGGCGCACAAGGCCAGGGCGACGGCGGCTGAGCGCTGCATGGCTAGTTGACGGTCACGTGGATGACGTCGCTCGCCGTGGGGGTCGCCGTGGAGTGGTCGTTGTTCACGAGCTCGATGAGGATCTCGTGCTCGCCTGCGGGCACGCCGCTCACCGTGGTGGAGCCGGCGCCGTAGGTCCAGTAGACGCCGTCGATGTAGACGTGGAAGTGACCCGTGCCGTCGGTGTTCGTGCCGCCGACCGCGCCGGGGTCGAAGATGAAGTTCTGCGACGTGGCCTGGAGGTTGAAGTCCCCGTTGATCGTCTCGCCATCGGTGGGCGACGTGATCGTCAGGTCGCGGGCGTCGTCCGCCACGTCGAGCCGGATGTAGTCGCGCGCGCCAGTCTCGACACCGTCGGCGTCGTGCAAGCGCGCCTCGAGCCAGTGCAGGCCGGAGGCCACGTGGCGCAGGGTCACCGCGGAGGTCTCGGACTCCCCGACGAGCACGTCGTCCAGGTACAGGTTGTAGCCGCGGCCGCTGCCGAGGCTGAAGTTCCCGACGTCCACGTCGAGCGGGACCGATGCCGAGCCGTACTCGGAGACGTAGGGCGACCCGTCGATCAGGATCGACTGCGCGCCGTCGGCGACGGTCACGTCCACCGAGGTCTCGACGCCGATCTCGCTGTGGTCGCTGCCCGCGAGCTTCACCGTGATGGTGTGGGCGCCTTCGCTAAGGCGAGGCACCAACGCGTCGGTGAGCACGGTGCCGTAGTCGACGTACACGCCGTCCACGTAGATGTGGTAGTGCCCCTCGCCGACCGCTGCGGCCATCCCGACCTCGTCCGAGATCGTGAAGTCGGTCAGCGAGATGTCGAGGCTGGCGGAGGATACGGACAACGTTGTGTCCATGACCGGGTCCGTGATCGCGACCGTCGGGTCGAGCACTTCGACGCCGATCCCCGAGGATGCGTTCAGGTTCGTCTCGGTGTGGTCGTTCTCGGCGAGGCGCACGGCCAGGTCGTGCTTGCCAGGGGAGAGGCCCTCGTACGTGTAGGTGGTCTCGGCGGTCGCCGCCAGGTACTCGTTGTCCAGGTAGACGTGCACGTGGCCGACGCCATCGGCGTTGTCCCCGCCGATGCCGTTCGGATCCAACGCGAGGCCTTCGACGCTCCAGGTCATCGTCACCCCGTCGAACGCGTACGCGTAGGAGCCCGTGGCCGGGCTCGTGATGGTGACCGAGGCGTCGGCGTCCGTGTCAGAGTCGGCATCCGTGTCCGCATCCGTGTCCGTGTCGGTGTCCGCGTCGCCCGTGCAGGACGTGTCACAGTCATCTTTGCCGGAGCAACCGAAGAGGAGGGTGGGGAGGAGCGAGAGGCCGAGGAGGGAGAGGGTACGCACGATGGGCTCCGTGGAGGTGTCCCCGGTTCATTCCCCCGCGCGGTCGGAATGTCAAGCCCGGGTGGCGGCGGAAAAACTTTAATTTCATCTTCTTCGGTCGAAGTCGATCCGTTTTTCGTTTCGTGTAGTATTCGACCGCAGACGGCGAACCGTCTCGGCTCGACCCCTCGAAACTCACCGGAGTGATCCTCATGAAGCTCATCCCCTGGCGACTGCTGCCCCTACCGGCGCTCGCCTTTCTCCTCGCCTGCCCAGGCAAGCCCGTCGACACGGAGGACTCGGACGCAGACACCGACACCGACACCGACTCGGATTCAGACTCTGACTCGGACTCCGACACGGACCCCGACACGGACACGGACACGGACACGGACACCGACGCGTTTACGGAGGCCGTTGACGACCCCGGGCTGAACGAGACCGCGGACGTCGTTGCTACGGCGGACACCATCTACGCGGTCGGCTTCGACGCCGGCGGCAGCCCGGAGGTGGTCTCCATCCCCGTGGGCGGCGGCTCGGTCACCGTGCTCGCCTTCGGCAGCCCGCTGGTCATGCCGAGCGGCATCTGCCTGTCGGCGGACGGGACCACCCTCTACGTCGCGGACCTCGCGACGGACCAGGGCGCCACCAACGGCGGGATCTACTCCCTGCCCGTGGGCGGCGGCACCCCCGTGGAGATCGGCGCAGCGGGCACGATCGACCGGCCGGGGGACATCACCCTCGCGCACGGCGGCTCCACCGCCTACGTCAGCGGGTTCACCGCGGCCGGCGAAGCGGCGATCTTCTCGGTGGACCTCGGCTCGGGCGCAGCCAGCGTCGCGTTCCAGGGCGCCCCGCTGATGGACCCCGTGCAGCTCGACCAGACCGAAGACGGCACGCTCCTGTACGTGCTGGACTCGATCGCCGGCGACGGCCAACGCGCCGCCGTGATGTCGTTCACCACGCCGGGCTTTGCGCACCAGGACGTCACGAGCGGCTTCCAGACCAACTTCCCCGGCGGCCTCGCGGTCTCGGACAGCGGCGCGACGCTGTTCTACACCACGGTCGGGGACCCAAGCCTCATGGCTTACGCGACGGACGGCTCCGGCACCGAGGAGATCGACTCGCTCGGCCTCCTCGAGCTCCCCGCCGGCGTCTGCACCTACACCGATGCCGTCTACGTGGCCGAGACCTCGTCTCTCGGCGGCGCTGACATCTACTCCATCACCTACTGATCTTCGAGGTTCTCATGTTGCTCTCCCTCATCTCCATCGCCCTCGCCTCCTCTCACCGCGAGGCCCCGGCCATCGCGCTCGACCCCTCCGCGGACATCACCGACTACTACGCGTTCATCGACCCGAACGACAGCTCGAAGGTCGTGTTCATCATGAACGTCAACCCGCTCGAGGCGCCCGGCGGCGGCCCGAACTTCAACCGGTTCGACGACAACGTGATGTACAGCATCCACATCGATAACGAGGGTGACGGGGAGGAGGACATCGACCTCAACTTCCAGTTCGAAACCACGTACTCGAAGGACGCGTTCGGCTACGACACGTTCATCTACAACATCGGCGCCGTCGGCGACGCCGGCAGCGTCTACCAGAACCAGACCTACACGGTCTCGCGCGTGGACGACGGCGTCGAGTCCACCATCCTGGCCAGCGGGTCCGTCGCGCCGATCAACGTCGGCACGCAGAGCGGCTCGTCCGGGTACAACCCGAGCGGCACCACCCCGGGCAGCATCACCACCGCGAACATCGAGACGTCGGGCAACTACAGCTTCTTCGCTGGCCCGCGGCAGGACGGGTTCTACGTCGACCTCGAGCGCACGTTCGACCTCTTGAACCTCGCCGGGTTGGACGGCACGCCGAACCAGAACACGCTCCTCGGCTACAACGTGCACACCATCGCGATCGAGCTGCCGATCACGTCCGTCACGAAGGATGGCCTCGCCGCCACCGCCGCGAACAAGAACCGCGTGATCGCGAGCTGGGCCACCACGTCCCGCCGCGCTGTCACCGTGCGCCGCTCCACGGGCGTGGACACCACCAGCCGCGGTGGCTGGGTGCAGGTCTCCCGCCTCGGGAACCCGCTCGTCAACGAGGTCGTCATCCCCAACCCGTACAAGGACGTGTTCAGCGCGAGCCACCCCCGCGACGACCTGCAGTTCTTGCCGTACGTGCAGACCTCCCTGCTCGGCGCCTACATGGACGCCGTGCTCGGCACCAGCTGCCCGACGTCCTACGATGCCGGCCTCGGCCTCGGCGGCCGTGAGGACCTCATCCTCGCGTTCCTCACCGGGCACAGCGCCCTCGGCACGATGCCCGACGACTACGCGCTCGGCGGCGCGATCCCCGACGAGTCGAAGTCCTTCGGCGCGTTCGAGGCGCTGCGCATGAACCTCGAGGGCACCGGCTTCGGCCAGTGGCCGGACGGCCGCAACGTGCAGGACGACGTGGTCGACACCGCGCTCTCGGCGGTCTGCGGGCTGCTCGTGGACGGCACGGCGATCCCGGACGGCGTCGACTCGACCGGGCTCGCCTACCTGTCGTCGTTCCCGTTCCTGGGCGACCCCTGGGCCGGTGACGACCACCCGAACGGCACCCACGACCTGTAGTCGCCCTTCGCCTCGACAGGCCGTGTCGAGGCCGCTACCCGGTCTCGACCGACCCCCCCCTGCCCCGGGGCGCCTCGTGCGCCTCGGGGCTTCCCATTTCCGCGGTGCCGCTTGCTCCTCCTCCTGCTTGCCTGTTCGCCGACCCCCGTCGAACCCCCGCCACCCCAGGGCAAGCGTGGCCCGGACGCCTGCGACGTGATGGCGACGCCCGCTCCGGGCCCGCTCCAGGCCGAGCGCGACCGCGCGGCGCAGGACCCGCTCGCCCAGGCGCGGGTGCGCATCCGCGAGGCGCGTCTGACCGGGGACCCCGGGTTCTACACCCTCGCGGAGAGCGCGGTTGACTGCGCGATGTTGCGCGACCCCAAGGACCTCGAGGCCCGCCGGCTGCGCGTGCACTTGCTGATCCAGTTCCACAAGTTCGCAGAGGCCGAGGTGGCCGCCCAGGCGCTGCAGCAGGGGCCGACGAAGAGCGCGAACTTCCTGGACTACGCGCTATACGGCGACGCCTTGATGGAGCAGGGCAAGCTCGACGAGGCGGGCGCGGCCTACCAGGTCGCCGTGGACATCCGCCCGGGACTCGAGATGTACGACCGCATCGGCTGGCTGCGCTGGCTCTGGGGCGACGTGAAGGGCGCGTTCGAGATGCAGGCGCTCGCGGTGAGCGCGGGGAGCAGCTTGGACCCGGAGCCGCTGGCGTGGGTGCTGACGCGCATGGGGTGGCTGCACGCCATCACCGGGCAGCCGTCCCCGCAGATCGAGGAGGCGCTCGCCGCGGTGCCTGACTACCCGGCTGCGCACTTCGCGCGGGGCAGGGTGCGCCTCGCAGCCGGCGATCTGCCCGGCGCGATCGAGGACCTGAAGCGGGCGGGGCCGACCGTCGAGGCGACCCGGGCGTTGGCCGAGGCTGGCGCGATGGACGCTGCAGGCCGCCCCGTCGCGGTCAGCGCTGTCGCCCAGCAAGACCCGCGCGGCTACGCGATCTTCCTCGCGGACTCGGGCGCGCTGGAGGACCAAAAGAAGGCGGTGGAGCTGCTCCAGGTCGAGCTCGACAACCGGAAGGACGCCGTGACGTTGATGGCCCTCGCCTACGCGCGCTTCCGCTCCGGGGCCGACCACCGGGTGTGCGGCGCCGAGGCGCGCTCGGTGCTCGCGACCGGCATCGTCGAGCCCCGCGTGTTGCTGCAGGCCGGGCTGATCGTCGGCGACACGGTGCCAGTCTCCAAGGAGGCGCGAGACCTGCTCGAGCGCGCGCTGGACTCGGGGCCTGGGCTCTTGCCGTCCGAGCGGAAGCGCGCCGAGGTGACGCTCGCGCGGTCGCCGGTGCCATGAACCTCTGGCTCGTCCCGCTCGCAGAGGCGCACCGCCCCGGGCTCTCGTACGCGCGCATTGACGCCGATGCGCTGACCATCACGATCGCGCGGCCTGAGCTCGAGGCCAAGTTCCCGATCACCGACCTGGAGGAGTCTCGGCTCTTGATCGCGGACCTCACCGTCCACGACGTGCACGTGGACATCGGGGGCCCGTGCACCCTCGATGAGCCGGTCATCTCCGCGGTCGAGGCCGACGGCATCGAGATCCGCAGCGCGCTGCACTGCCCGGGCGGCGAGCACGGGACCTACGACGCGAGCTTCCTGACCTCGATGGAGCAGGGGCATCGCCACTACGTCGAGGCGTTCGGGCAGTCCGTCGCCGTGCTGGACGTCGGGCACAGGCGCGCCGAGTTCACCGGGGCCGCCGACAAGACCGACGTCGCGATCCGGTTCGGAAAGCTCGGTGTGGAGCACATCTGGACCGGGTACGACCACCTCCTCTTCTTGCTCGGGCTCCTGGTCGCCGCGCCGAGCCTCCGAGCGATGTTGTTCATCATCACCGGCTTCACCGTCGCGCACTCCATCACGCTCACGCTCGCCGCGCTGCAGGTCGTTCACCTGTCGCCGGCGGTGGTAGAGCCCGCGATCGCGGCGTCCATCGCGTTCGTCGGGGTCGAGAACTTCTGGCGGCCGCCGCCCCGTCGGCGCGTGGTGGTCACGTTCCTGCTCGGGTTGATCCACGGGTTCGGGTTCGCCGGGCTGTTGATCGAGCTCGGGCTCCCGCGCGACGCGCTGGCGTTGGCGCTCGTCTCGTTCAACGGCGGCGTGGAGGTTGGCCAGGCGACGGTGGTAGCGCTCGCGATGCCGGTGTTGCTGTACCTGCGCCGCTTCCCGGCCTGGGAGCGCTACGCGGTGCCTGCGATCTCAGTTGGGGTCACGGCGATGGGGGTTGGGTGGTTCGTGCAGCGGGTGTGGGGGTAGGGGCTCAGTCGCACGCCCGGTCCGTCACCGTCAGGTCCTGGATCAAGTGCCGGTTGGTGACGGAGCCGGTGCCGGCGGTGAACCCGACGTAGGCCGGGAACGCGAACGCGCCGCTCAAGTCCTGGTCGATGTAGGCCACGCCATCGATGACCACGGTGACGTGCGGGTCGGTGACGCTGACCTCCATGCGGTGCCAGCCGGTGCCCTCGATCTCGGGGAGGGCGGCCCAGGCTGCGGGCCCATCGGCGTCCCCGTCGAACGTGAACGCGACGTGGTCGAGATCGGTCGGGTCGTACCCGCTGTTGTAGTAGGTGTCGATCTCGATGCTCCAGCCCGGCAGTGCCGGCCCGGCGGTGCAGGCTGCGTTGCCGCCGTAGCCGATGCCACAGCCCGTGCCGCCCAGGTAGGTCGTCATCCGGCTCGAGTCGAGCGCGGTGAGCGAGAGGCCGTCCGCCCCGGAGCCATCGCCGATGTAGAAGTCGAAGTCGATGTCGACCGCCCCGCCGGAGACCGTCGCGGTCGTGTCGAAGGCCGTGCCGACTTGGTCGACGAGCGCGTCGGTCAGCACGAGGTTGTTGGCGGCGCCGTCCCAGTAGGCCGCGCCCTCGTAGTGCCACGTGGAGATGCCGAGGTTCTCGTAGGTGAGGGTCTCGTCCTGGCAGACGTCGACGCTGTGATCGGAGGTCGCGCAGGCGTCGGTCGCCGTGATGCCGATGGTGTGCGCGCCGCCCGTCGGGGCCGTCCAAGTCGCGCCGACGGGGCCGGACACGGCGTCCTCGGAGACCAGCGTCACGCCGTCGATGAGCCACGTCACGGTCATCACGTCGCCGTCGGGGTCCGACACGGTGCCGAGCAGCGCTTGGTCGGTGGCGGGCTCGGGGAGGACCGCGCCGTTGGCGGGGCTGTCCACGGTGGCCGTGGGCGGGCTGTTGACCGCGACGCTGAGCGGGACGCTGAGCTCGGGCTCGTCGGGATCGTCGCTGCTGATGGTGAGCGTGCCGTCGCCCGAGCCGGTGACGTAGATCTCGGTGGTCTCGCCCGTGAGGAGCGTGACCGGGACCGTGCCGCTCGCAGACCAGCCCTCCGAGGTGCCAATGTTGGAGAGGGTGAGCGGCCCGTCGCCGTCATTTCGCGCGGTCACGACGCCGTCCCAGGGCGATGCACACGCGATCTCTGAGATGAGCTCGGGGTCGGTGGCGATGTCGGGGTCGGCGCCCGCTGGCGGCACGGTCTGTTTGCCCAGGCCGTACTCGGTGCAGGCGGTGAGCAAGACGAGGGCGGAAAACATCGGGCGCATGGTGGCAGTGTAGTCTGTCGCGGCCCGGGCGGGTGAGACCTCCGACCCGTGGATCAGAAACGGCCCATCCGATTTTGATCCATAAACTGAGCAAATTCGGATGGGTCGTTTCTGCTCAGTCCGGCGCAGCGGCCGCGTTAAGTGGCGGCGTGATCACCGAACACGACGTCCACATCGAGCCGGGGGTCGTCACGACCCTGCGGTTCAATCGCCCACAGAAGAAGAACGCCATCACGGCCGCGATGTACACCGCGCTGGCCGACGGGCTGGAGGCGGCGGCGAACGACCCCGAAGTGCGCGTCGTGCTGATCCTGGGGGCCGGCGGCGCGTTCACTGCCGGGAACGATCTGAAAGACTTCCTCGCGAACCCGCCGAAGGGCGAAGACGCCCCGGTGTTCCGCGTCCTCGAGGGGCTAAGGCAGTTCCCGAAGCCGCTCGTCGCAGCCGTCGACGGCGTCGCTGTCGGCATCGGCACGACGATGCTGCTGCACTGCGACCTGGTCTACTGCTCAGACCGCGCCCGGTTCCAGCTCCCGTTCATCAACCTGGGGCTCACGCCGGAGGGCGGGGCCTCGTACCTGCTGCCCCGGGCCGTGGGGCGGCAGCGGGCGAGCTCGTGGCTGTTCTTCGGCGAGCCGATCTCGCCGGCCGAGGCCCTGGAGGCTGGCATCGTCAACGCGGTGCTCCCGCCCGACGACCTGGAGGCGTTCGCCCGCGCACGGTGCGAGGTGCTGGCGACCAAGAGCCCGTCTGGGCTCGCCGCCGCGAAGGCGTTGATGCGCGTGAACGAGCAGGAGGACCTGCGGGTCGCGATGGTGCGCGAGGCCGGAGAGATCGTCACGCGGCTCGAGTCGCCCGAGGCCATCGCGGCGTTCACGCGGTTCTTGGCGCCGAAGTCCTGAGCCCGCGCCGGTGAAGCCCTCGCCCACCGGCCAGCTGGCGCTGTTCCCTGCGCTCGACCAGGCGGCGAAGGACGAGCCCGCCCGGCCCGGCCAGTGGCGCGTCGAGGACCAGCAGCCCCTGTTCTCGCCTACCCGCCCGCCGCCGGTGCGGCTCGATCCCGGGCCGGACGCCCAGCGGTTGGCCGCACGCTTGGCGGCCGGCCCTTTCGCGGGGATCCGCATGGGGAGCTCGTCTTGGACCTTCCCCGGGTGGCCCGTCTGGGGCGCGCGGTACGCGATGGAGCGGCTCGTGGACGAGGGCTTGCGCGCGTACGGGACCCACCCGCTCTTCCGCACGGTGGGGGTCGACCGCACGTGGTACCGGCCGATCCCGGCGAGCGAGTACGCGTCGATGGTCGCCCAGGTCCCGGCGGACTTCTCGTTCCTCGTGAAGGCGCACGAGGACGTCACGAGCGTCCGTTTTCCGCGACACCCGCGGTACGGGGCGCGGGCCGGGGAGCGAAACCCCCGCTTCTTGGAGATCGGCTACGCGATGGAGGAGGTCGTCGGGCCGTTCATCGAGGGAATGGCCGACGGCGTGCTGGTATTCCCGTTCTCGCCGCAGGCGCTGCCACGCAACTTCCCCGACCTGCTCGGGCGGTTCTTGGAGAAGCTCCCGCGCGGGCCCTGGCGGTACGCGGTCGAGGTGCGAAACGCGGACGCGCTGACGCCCGCCTATGCGGACGCGCTCGAGGCCAACGGCGTGCTGCCGGCGTTGGTCGGCTGGGGGGGCATGCCGAGCGTCGTCGAGCAGGCGCGCCGGACCCGTGCGCTCACGCGGCCCGAGCGCGTCGTGCGGTGGATGCTGCACCCGGGGCTCGTGCACGAGGAGGCCAAGGGCTCGTACGCGCCGTTCAACGCGCTGTGCGCGCCGGACATGGCGAGCCGCGACGCGGTGGTCGAGGTGCTGCGCGGCGCGAAGGCGGCGTGGGTGGTCGTGAACAACAAGGCGGAGGGCTGTGCGCCGCTCTCGATCACGGCGCTGGCCGAGCGGCTCGTGAACGCGCCCGCGCAGTAGGGGCGGAACCCCCTCCGCCGGGCTATCCGCCCGAATGTCTGAACCCGCCGATCCCGTCTCCCCCTTTGTGAACGTCCCCGCACCGCTCGCCGCGGCGCTGGCCGGGCGCGGGTTCACCGAACTTACCCCCGTGCAGGCGTCCGTCTTGGCCGCGGAGCCGGGCCGGGACCTGCTCGTCTCCGCGCGCACGGGTTCGGGAAAGACCGTGGCGTTCGGGTTGCGTATGGGCCCGACGGTGCTCGACGTGGACGCCCCCCGTGGCAAGACGCGTGCGTTGGTGGTGTGCCCGACGCGTGAGCTCGCGATGCAGGTGGCGCGTGAGCTCCAGTGGTTGTTCAGCAACGCGGGCCTGCGCGTGGTCGCGTGCGTCGGCGGGATGGACCCTCGCCGGGAGTCGATGGCGCTCGGCGCCGGGGCCGAGATCGTCGTGGGCACGCCCGGGCGGCTGTGCGACCACATCAACCGCAAGAACCTGCGGCTCGACACGCTCAAGGTCGCGGTGCTCGACGAGGCCGACGAGATGCTCGACATGGGCTTCCGCGACGAGCTGGAGCTGATCCTGCAGGCGTGCCCGTCCGAGCGGGAGACGTTGCTGTTCTCGGCGACCTTCCCGCCGCTCGCTGTCGCGCTGGCGGAGCAGTACACCAAGAAGCCCGTCCGGCTCTCGCTCTCCGACGCGACGGAGCCGCACGGGGACATCGAGTGGGTGGCGATGCTCCACGCGCCGCGGGAGCGGGAAGCGGTGGTCGTCAACGTGCTTCGTCACTACGACTCGCGGGCGGCGCTCGTGTTCTGCCACACCCGCGAGACGGTGCACCGCGTCCACGCGATCCTGTCCGAGCGCGGCTTCTCTGCGGTAGTGCTGTCGGGCGACCTCGGCCAGGCCGAGCGCAGCCGGGCGCTCGCCGCCGTGCGGGATGGGCGTGCGCGCGTGCTGGTGGCGACCAACGTGGCGGCGCGCGGGATCGACTTGCCGACGCTGGACCTGGTCATCCACGCAGACCTGCCGCACGACGTCGAGAGCTTCACGCACCGGTCGGGTCGCACGGGCCGGGCTGGGCGCAAGGGCGTCGCCGTGGTGCTCGTCGCGGCTTCACGGCGGCGCGCTGCCGACCGGCTGTTCATGGCAGCCCGGGTGAACCCCGAGCGCCTGATGCCGCCGAAGCCCGAGGCGATCCGCGTCGCGGACGAGGGGCGGCTGACGCAGTCGGTGCTCGCCGGCCTCGCCGAGAGCGGCGAGGAGGACGTCGTGCTCGCAGAGAAGCTGCTCGCGGAGCACTCGCCCGCCGCGCTGGTCGCGTCCTTGGTGGCCTCCTACCGCATGCAGCTGCCGACCCCCGAGGACCTCCCCGAGACGTTCGCGATGGGCCGGGCCGCGGAGCGCGCACCCCAGCGCGCGTTCAACCAGGACAGGGTCTTCCAGCCGCGGGACAACCGGTTCCAGCGTGGCGACCGCGACGATGGGCCCCGCAGCCGCGACGACCAGACGCAGCGGGACGACCGCGGGCCGCGCCAGGACCGCGACGACCGGCCCGTCGCGCCGCGGCAGGAGCCGCCACGCCCCAGCCGCAACGACGCCCCCCAGCCCGGCCCCCGCAACGACGGCCCCCGCAACGACGGCCCCCGCAACGACGGCCCTCGCAACGACGGCCCGCAGCGGTTCGGCCCGCGCGACGACGGCCCGCGGAACGACGGCCCGCGGAACGACGGCCCGCGGAACGACGGCCCGCGCAACGACGGCCCGCGCAACGATGGCCCGCAGCGGTTCGGCCCGCGTGACGACGGCCGCAACGACGGCCCGCAACGGTTCGGCCCCCGGGACGGGCCGCGCTTCGGCCCGCGCGACGACCGTGAGCCCGACGGCCCCCGTGACGCTCGCCCGGCGCAGCGCTTCGGCCCCCGGGACGACCGTCGGGCCGACGGCGGGATGAGCCCGCCGGTGCGCCAACGCCCGGACGCTGAGGCGCCCCGCGCCCGCGGCCGGGGCGCGGCGATGTTCCGCGTCAACCGCGGTTTCCAGCACAACGCCGAGCCTTTTTGGCTGGTTCCGTTGTTCTGTCGGCGCGGGCGCGTGGACCGCGACGTCATCGGGCGCATCGACATCCGCGAGCGCGAGACCTGGTTCGAGATCGATCCCGCGGCTGCCGACAGCTTCGCCGAGTCGGTGGCCCGCCCGGACAAGAAAGAGCCCGGCGTGCGCTTCGACCGCGTCGAGTAGCGGCTAGGACGTGTCCACGCGCACCTCGTGGCTCGGACCCGCCGCGCGCGCGCTCCTCCCGCTCGTGGCGGCCGGCCTTGGAGCAGGGGCCGCTTGGTACGTCGCGGCGCCGCCCCGCTGGAGCCCCGTCTACGTCTACGCCGGCAGCGCGTTCGCGCTCGTCGCCCAGGGGGTCTTCGCCGCCCTGCGCAGGCTGCTCGGCGGCGGCTTCGACCGCGGGGTCACGCTCGGCACGGCTTCGGTGGCCGGGCTAGCGCTCCTGCACCAGCAGCTCGCCCCCGCCCAGCCGATGGTCGTCCTGCTCGTCGTCGATTGCTTGCGCGGCGACGAGCTCGCCCAAGGGACGATGCCCCGCCTCACGTCCTGGCTCGACTCCAGCTGGAGCTTCTCCAACGCGAGCTCGCTGTCGTCTTGGACCCGCACGTCGATGCCTTCGCTGCTCTCCGGGCGGCTCCCTGCCGAGCACGGGCTGTACCGCACGAAGCCGCCGGATCGCATCCGCTCCGACGTTCGGATGGCGGCGCAGTACTTCGACGACGCTGGCTGGGCGACGGCGGGGTTCGCCGAGCAGGCCCAGCTGGTGCGGGCGTTCGGTTTTGGCCGCGGGTTCCAGCTCTACACGTCCAAGGGGGGCGATGCGCACCGGCTCGGTCTACGGGCCCGCGCGTGGAATTCGGTGTTCCGCACGACGCCTCGGTTCCTGTTTGTGCACTACATGGACGTGCACGGGCCCTACACGTCGAAGAAGCGCTGGCTCGCGAAGGACATCCCGCCGACGACGCTGAGGCTGAGCCCCTCGACCGATTGGCGCCGCACGATCAAGGACGTCCGGGCCGGCCGCACCACGCCGACGCTCGCCGACTGGGCGCACCTTCGCGGCTACTACGAGGGCGAGGTGCGGGAGCTCGACGACGACGTCGGCTCGCTGCTCGCGCGCTGGGCGAGCGACGGCACGCTCGACAACGCGTGGCTCGTCGTCACGGCAGACCACGGGGAGCACTTTGGCGACCACGGCGCGATCGAGCACATGCGGACGCCGTGGGCGTCCCTGTTGCACGTGCCGCTGTTGGTCCGGCCCCCCGGTGGCACGGACGGGCGCGTGTTCGACGCCCCCGTGATGCTGACGGACGTGCTGCCCACGCTGCTCGCGGCCAACGGCCTCGCCGTGCCCTCGGAGCTCTACGGGCGCGACCTTCGGGACCTGGCCGACGGGAGGGCCCTCGCGGAGATCCCTGGCTTCGCGGAGGAGCGCGCGTCGACGATGCAGCGCGTCGCGACGTGGTGGAAGGGCTGGAAGCTGATCATCGAGCAACCGCTGCCGTCGGCCACCCCTACGCAGCGGAAGCAGGCCGAGCCTTGGCTCATGAAGCCGCACCTGTACGACCTCCAGGCGGACCCCGGCGAGCTCCACGACCTCGCGAGCGCCGAGCCCGCGCGGGCCGCCGAGCTGGAGGGGGTGCTGGTGGCCTACGAACGCGCGGTGAAGGCGGGGATGCGCGTGCGCGACGTCGACTGGGACGCCGCGGCTCGGTCTGGAGGCCGCTGGGTCGCCGAGGACCCGCAGAGCGAGCCCGCAGCGGTCTCGAGCGGCACGATGAACGCGCTCGAGACCCTGGGCTACCTGGACGACGGCGGGTGACCCCGCGTGGGCCCTGCCTCAGCCTTCCGAGAACACGAACGGGTAGCTGACGATCACGAGCCCACCGCCCTTTGGGTGCGGGAACTGCATGCTCATGAACCGCGTGGTCAAGCACGCCTCCACTGCGGGCATCGGGTTGGTCGGCCGGGTCGTCGCGGAGGAGACGCTGCCGTCCGCTGCGATGGTGAACTTCACCGTGACCTTGCCGCCGATCCCGGGGTGCACCTGCAGGTCCTTCTGGTAGCAGTACCGGATGGACGCCATGTTGTGCTTGATCACGCGGTCGATCTCGTCCCGGCCGAGCGAGCCGAGCGTGATGACGTCGCCCGCTTGCACGATCGCGCCCTCGTGGTGCCCGGTGCCGGGGCCGCCTTGCGCGACGGCGTACGCGTCGTCCCCGTGGCCCGTCAGCACCGCGCCGATGCCGTCCGCGACCCCCGGGCCGCCCAGCCCGGGCCCGCGATCACCGAGCCCGGGGCCGTTGCCGGTCGGGCGCCCTTGCCGCAGCCCGGACGCGCCGTTTTGGATCCCGACGTTCAGCGTGGCGTCGCCGATGGTCTTGAACACCGCGTCCAGCCCCTTGAGCGCCTGCATCGCGCGCTCTTGGTCGCTCGTCGCCCCGCGGGGCTTCGGCTGCCCCTTGCCCGCTGCGCCCGACGGCCCGTGGTGGGCCGGGCTGCCCCCCGCGGCCTTCTGGCGAGGGGCCGGCGGGGGTGGGGTCACCCGCGCGAGGTTGATGACCTGGCTCTGGTCAATCAGCCCGAGCATGCTCGACTCGGGCGGCGGCGGCACGGTGCCGAGCGCGTAGCCGAACACGCCCGCGCTCACGCCCAGGAAGCTGAGCAGGGAGAGCATCGGCGTGTCGAGCTGGACCGGCGCGTTGGGCACGCGCTTCCCGGGCTGCACCTCCTGCACGACGTAGATCAGCGCGCCGACCTCGACCAGCAGCCGATCGCCGGGGGCGAGCACGGTCTCCCCGGTCACCACCCGCCGCTCGGGCTCGTCACCGCAGGTGTCGACGAACGCGACCATGTCGAACGTCGGCAAGAACACCCAGCCGCGCGCGTCGTACACGAGCTGCGGCCCGACGCCGTCTCCCTTCCCGAGCCGGACCAGGGTCGGGTCGGTGGGGTCGACGTCCGCCGCGCCGAGGGTCACGGGCTGGGAGCGATCCACGTGGCGAACGTCCACGACCTCCTCGCCGATGAACGCCATCACCTCGAGCTTGTGGGCCATGCGGCCGGCTTGGGGGCGCTCGGGGGGCGCGGTGCGGAGCAAGAACGCGAGCCCGTTCTCACCGGGTTGGGTGTCGTCGGAGTAGATGTCCAAGGTAGAGTCGAACATGGCGGCCTCGAAAAGCGGAGTGTGGAGGCGGGCCGTTGGGGATCAGCGGCTCCTTCATACGGACCGCGCGCGATGCAGGAAGTTCGCAAAGGGATGGTGAAGCGCGCGTCGGGAAACCGTGAACGGACCCGCCGTGGGCCCCAGCGAGGTCGACGCGTGGGGCGACGCCAAAAGCAGGGCCGGCCGGAGGATTGCTCCTCCGGCCGGCCGACGAACCCGACGAGGACTAGCTCGGCGAGAAGATGAAGGGGTACTTGACGATGACGATACCGCCGCCCTTCGGCTCGGGGAACTGGAACTTCTGGAAGCGGCCGTTGATGCAGCCTTCGACAGCGGGGTTGTTCATCGTGGTCGAGCCAGTCGTGGCCGAGGACACCGTGCCGTCCTTGGCGATGACGAACTTGACCTGGATCTTGCCACCGAGCGCGGGGTTCTTGGTGAGCTCCTTCTGGTAGCAGTACCGGATGGACGCCATGTTGCGCTTGATGACCGCGTCGATGAGCGCCTTGTCAAGCGCGCCGAGGATGATGGGGTCCCCGCCGACGGTGCCGATGCCGCCTTCGCCCTTGGAGCCGAACTGGCCGCCGCCGGAGCCGTAGCCGCTCGAGCCGGACCCACGGCCCTTGGTGCCGAGGCCGCCGAGGCCGTCCGCCGTGCCGCCGCCGCCGAGGCCGCCGCCACGGGCGCCGAGGCCGCCGGAGCCCATCTGGGTGCCCTTGGAGCCGATCAGGCCGCCGATGCCGTTCATCATGTTCGCGTTCAGGCCGGTGGCGCCGAGCGCGGAGTCGAGCGTGGAGTCATCCCGCAGGGCGCCGAGGATACCGGCGTTCTGGGCGATCTCGCGGTCCAACTGCTGCTTCTGCAGCTGGACCTTGTCGCCCTTCGCCTTCTCCATCTTCGCGTCCTTCTTGCCGACCTTGCCCTCTTCCTTCTTGGCCTTGGCGCCTTCGCCGGCGTCCGGATTCGCGTCGGGCTTCTTGTCCTTGATCTCTTCCTTCTTCTCGAG
This sequence comes from Bifidobacterium breve, assembly GCA_943328795.2. Classification (GTDB taxonomy): domain Bacteria; phylum Myxococcota_A; class UBA796; order UBA796; family SXON01; genus CAIUMM01. Next base: position 1,010 of record CALQBK020000017.1, on the reverse strand, counting down.
GAGCAGGTCCACGAGGTGCTGGTCGAGGCGGAGCTCGGAGTCTTCCGGCGGGGGCGGTACGACGGCGAGCGCGATGCCGAACATGATCCCGACGAACGCTACGAAGCCGAGGATGGCGAGCAGCGGGTAGTCGATGTTGTCGCCGGACTTCGCGATCGCCTTCTTGCCCGGGAACACCTGGTGCGCGACGAAGATGGTGTAGCCGAGGTCGACGACGAGGCGCGCGTCCTCACCGATCTGCACGCTGTACGACTGGCCGTTCTTCTTCGCGCGGCCGGAGGTGACGAGGTCGTCGAAGGAGTACCGGCTCTCGCCGATGTCCACGAAGCCCGCCCACTTGTCGTGCACGTTGGCCTCCCAGCCGTTGCCGACCCAGGTGAACAGCGGGTAGTTCTGCTGGGGCAGCAGCTCGGCCGGCACGAAGAACGCCTGGTTCTGCTTGCTGATGTCGGGCGTCACGCCGATGACCTCGGTGCCGAGCGTCACGCGCTGCGACTTCGAGAACAGCTTCATGTCGATCACGGAGTCGCCGAACACCTGCGCGACCTCGAGCACACGGCCCTGGGAGCGGTCCGCAGCGCTGTCGTTGGCCGACGCCGACGCGCGCATCACGAAGGACATGACGTCCTCGACGGGCTCGTCGTCACCGAGCTCATGCCCCATCTCTGCGGCCCCGGGGTCCGTGTTCTCCTCGGAGGGCGCGGGGACGTCCACGCGGGTCTTCTCCTCGTCGTCGGCGAACGCGTTGTCGTCCGTGATCCGGACGACGATGCGGATGCTGCCGAACCCGAGCGTGTCACCGCTGCTCAGGACCACGTTGCTGACGGGCTGGCCGTTCACTGTGGTGGAGCTGTCCCCGACGAGGTCGAGGAGCTGCACCGAGCCGTCCTCGTTCACGTTCAAGACGGCGTGCAGGTCGGAGAGCGCCTCGGACTCGATGCGCAGCATCGCGGCCGGCCCCTTGCCGATGGTGACACTCTCAGCCGTGAGCTCTTCCTTGCGGAGGACCT
>CALQBK020000016.1 GCA_943328795.2 Bifidobacterium breve | reverse complement strand
GGGGGGGTGGTGGCGGCGGCGGTGCTCCGAGCGGCGGTGGCGGCTGGGGTGGCGGCGGCGGCGGTGCTCCGAGCGGCGGTGGCGGTGGCTGGGGCGGTGGTGCCCCGGGCGGCGGCGGCGGTGCTCCGAGCAGCGGCTGGGGCGGCGGCGCTCCGAGCGGCGGCGCAGATCGCCCGAGCGGCGGCTGGGGTGGCGGCGCAGCGCGGCCGAGCGGCGGCGGCTACGGGGGCGGCGGCGGTGCGGGCGGCTACGGCGGCGGTGGCGGGCGCCCGAGCGGCGGCGGCTACGGTGGTGGTGGCGGCGGCGGCGGTGGCGGCGGCTACGGTGGGCGGCGGCGCCCCGAGTCCGACGTGAACGAGGAACGCAACCGGAAGCAGGCGGAGTGGGAGCGGCGCAAGGGGAACCCCCGCGGTCGCGACCGGGACTCGGAAGACGGCGGCGGCACCGGCGGCGACGACGAGTAGCCTCGACCTCGCACGAGGCGGCGCCCGCGGGTCAGTCCTGCGGGCGTTCGTCGTTTTCGGCGGCGCGTTCCCCGCGGTATCGCCAGGCGTAGATCGCCATCCCCGCGAGCATGCCGCCCGTGAACCACGCCGCCCCCGTGCTCCCCGCCCCGATGCTGACGAGCGCAGGCCCGGGGCAGTAGCCGGACAACCCCCAGCCGACGCCAAACACGGCGCTCCCACCGACCAGGCGCAGCTCCACGTCGCGCAGCGTGGGCCACGAGAAGGCGTCCGCGTAGACGGGGGTCGGCCACCGCCGGGCGACGAGGAAGGCGAGCGCGAACGTGCCGATGGCGCCGACCATCACGAGGGCGAGCGCGGGGTCCCAGGAGCCGGCGACGTCTAGGAACCCGGTGACCTTCGAGGGCTGCGTCATGCCGGACAGCAGCAGTCCGGCGCCGAAGAGCAGCCCGGCGAGGAGCGCGACGCCGCGCTGGGCGAGGTTCACCGCGCGAGCCCGTGGCGGACGACCAGCACCGTGAGCCCACCGACGAAGATGAACGTCACGGTCGCGACCAGGGACCGCGGGGATCCCCGGCCGATCCCGCACACCCCGTGCCCGCTCGTACAGCCGTTCGCGAGCCGCGTGCCGAACCCCACCAGGAGCCCGGCCGCGACCAGGGTAGCGGGGCTGGCGTCCGGCGCGCCGACGGCGCTCGGCCACAGCGCGGCGCCGACCAGCCCGGGGAGCACCAGGCCGACGAGGAACGCCATCCGCCAGCCCGAGTCTGCGTCGCGCCCCGGGCGCAGCAGCTCCCCGACGACCCCGGAGACGCCGGCGATCCGACCGATCCCGAGCAGCAGCACGCTCGCGGCCAGGCCGACGAGGATGCCGCCGAGGAGCGGGGCGAAGAGGGTGTCCACGGCGGTTCCTTGCTACCGCACCGGTATTTCGTGCCGCGGGCGCTGTCGCGGACCTGCACTCGGGGCTTCCGCCCGGTGTACACTCTCCGGATGCGCCTCGCTCTCCTCCTCCCCCTCGTCGCCGGGCCCCTCGGCTGCGCGAAGCCCCCCGACGAGGCCTCCGCCACTGTCGACGAGCTGTCCGCCACGCTGCTGCGCGACTTCGAGGGCGAGGCGCCCGAGGCGACCGCGAGCTCGTTGACGAGCTGGCTCCTCGCGAACGTCGACAAGCAGGACGGCTTCAGCCTCGCCGACATCACCACGGAGGACGTCGCCGACATGCCCTACGACGGCGGCGACGACGGGGACCCGGACCTCACGCAGCAGCGCGGGATCGGCGTCACCCACCGGGTGGTCGGGACGTTCGACCAGCACGTCGCGATCGTCCCCGAGGCCGACCAGAGCTTCGCGGACTCCGACCCCTCGGGCGGGTACTACAAGGCCTGGGACCGCACCCTGGCCGAGGGCGACGCAGACGGCTTCCGCGCCGGGTCGGACCTGCGGACGGACAACCACATCGAGAAGGAGAACCTCGGCGTCGAGATCCCCTACGACCTCGGGAAGGACTACCGCTGGATCACGGTCGACCTCGACGGAACGCCGACGGACACGCTGATGTTCCGCTCGTACGAGCTCGCTCCCGGGTGGTCCGAGGACGGCGCGAACGGCCTCGTGTACGGGTGGACGATCGAGCTCTGGGTCCCGGACCCCGCGGGCGACCTGGTCTGGTACAACGCGAGCTGGTGCCAGCTCGTCACGTCCGTCGACGGCATGATCGACGACGACTTCGTCGTGAAGGAGATCATCTCCGGCACGATCGACTACATGGACGGGACCGCGAGCCACGCGACAGGCGCCGACGCGGAGTAGCGGCGCACCCCCGGGGGAGCGGGTAGAAGCGGGCATGCGCCCTCTCGTGATCGCTATCGCCGGGGGCACCGCCTCCGGCAAGACCACCATCGCCAACGCCTTCTGCACGCAGGTCGGCGCGCTGCTCCTCTCGCACGACCGCTACTACCGGGACTGCCCGGAGCCGGAGGGCGTCAACTTCGACCACCCGGACTCGCTCGAGACGCCCTTGCTCGTCGCCCACCTGGACGCGCTGCTGCGCGGCGAGGCGGTCGACTTGCCGACCTACGACTTCGCGACGCACCGGCGGTCGGCCGCCGTCGACCGGGTGCGCGCCCGCCCGGTGATCGTCGTGGAGGGCATCCTCGCGCTCGTCGAGCCGGAGCTGGAGGCCCGCTGCGAGCTCACCGTGTTCGTCGCTTGCCCCGACGACGTGCGGCTCTTGCGCCGGGTTGTCCGCGACTGCGGCGAGCGGGGTCGCTCGGTCGCGCAGGTGGCGGCGCAGTACCTCGCGAGCGTGCGCCCCATGCACCAGCAATTCGTCGCGCCCTGCGAGGCGCGCGCGATGCTCGTGCTCGACGGGATGAGCCCGACCGACACCGAGGTCAAACGGCTGGTGGCGGCGGTCTCGGGCTAGCTCGGCCGCGGGCCGGGTGAGTCACGATCCGAGGGCACGACCCGGCGCGAGGGCGAGCTTCGGGTAGGGCTCCACGCCCGGGGTCGGCCAGCTGCCGGCGCGCTGGAGCGCCTCCGCCGCGGGGAGGTCGCGCACAGCGTAGAACGCGTTCGCCGCGTCGAGCAAGGCCTGCAGGTCGACGCCCTCCCGCAGGGCTCCGCAGGGCTCGAGCTTCTCCCGCGCCTTGTCCCACTGCCCGCGGGCGCCGCGCGGGTTTCCCCGCCGCCAGTGCTCGAAGCTCACCGCGAGCTGGATCAAGCCCTGCACAAAACGCCTGTCTCCCCCCGCTCGCTCGGCGTCCGGGGCGCGCTTGTCGAGGTGGTGCCAGAGCGCCTCCCAGGTCTCGTGCGCGTCGAAGAACGCCTCCGCGTTGAACAAGCGGGCGCCTTGCAGGAAGCGGGGGTCGTCAGCGGGGGCCACGGCGCTCCCTACCGCGCCGCGCGGCGGGCGAGCGTAGCGACGCCTACCCGGGGGTCGGCTGCCCACGGCGCGGGGTCGTTCCCCAGCGCGACGAGGACGCCGAGCGCGTGCGCCGCCTCGGTGTCCGGCGCGCCCCGGAGGACGGCGTGGAGCGCTGGCACCGCGGCCGCGCCAAGCTTGGTGAGCGCGTCCATCGCGGCGAGGTAGAACCCGCCGAACGCCGAGCCCGACGTGTTCCCGAGGTACGAGACCAACGTGGGGATCGCCGCGGGGTCGGCCACCTCGCCGAGCGCCCACAGCAGGTTCGTTCGCACCGGGTACTGGATGCCCATGCCCGCGCCTGGGCGGCCCTCGAAGTCGAGCGCCTCGTCCTTCAGCGCGCGGATCAGCACGGGCGTGGCGGCCCGGAGCCCGATGCGGCCGATCGCGGTCGCGGCCAGGCGCCGCTGCGTGAAGCCGCGCCCCGGGTCCACGTCGGTCGCGCGCAGCGCGTCGACCAGCAGCGGCAGGGCCTGCGGATCGCCGCAGGTCCCGAGCGCCGTGAACAGCGCGTGCTGCTCGCGCCGGCCAGCGGTCTTCAGCTGCTCGCGGAGCACGTCGAACGGCTCGGTCGGCCGGTCGAGCCCGAGCAAGAGCCGCTCGGTCAGCGGGGGGACGTCGAACGAGGTGCGCCGGCTCCCGCCCTCGGTCCAGTAGGTCCGCCGGTCCAGGGCCTCCAGCGCGGCGTGCTCCTTCGCCCGGTCGCCGCCGCACCGCACCCGGGCGATAGCGAGCCCCACCGCGCCCTCCTCCGTGCGGTCCGTGGCGGCCGCCAGGGCGGGCAGCGCCTCCGGGTCGCCGCGCAGCGCCAACGCGCGACTCGCGGCCCGGCGAAGGGCAGCGCGCTCGTCCCCGAGCCGCTCCTCGACGAAGCGGCGGGCGTCCCCCTCTGCCCGCTCCCCGATGCGCAGCAGCGCCGGCACCGCGTGGGCCTCGCTGCCGTGGCGCACCACCCGGGCGAGCGAAGCCGGGTCGTCGGTGCGCTCGGCGAGCAGCGAGACGACGGAGGCGCGCAGGGCTCGGGACGCTCGAGACATCGGGCCGCATAATCCGGGAACCCATTAGACTCGGACGCAGCTCAAGGGATGCGAAGGATGAAGGTGACCACGCTCAACGTGAACGGCCTGCGCTCGGCGGAGCGCCGCGGGTTTTCGACCTGGCTCAAGCGCCACAAGCCCGACGTCTTGTGTATGCAAGAGATCCGCTGCGACGAGGAGTCCCTGGGGCCGGAGCTCTGGAAGCCGCGCGGCTACGCTGCGGGGTGGACCCCCGCCCACCAGAAGGGCTACGCGGGCACCGCGGTCTGGGCGAAGAAGCGGCCGGGCCGCACCGTGCGCTTCAGCAGCGGTGCGGGTCACCTGCGCGCGGACTCGGAGGGCCGGGCGACGTGCGCGTCCCTCCCGGGGCTGGACGTGTGGAGCATGTACCTGCCGTCCGGCTCGTCTGGCCCCGAGCGCCAGGCGTGGAAGATGGAGTTCCTCGAGCACATCACGCCGTGGTTCGGCCAGGTGCTGCGGTCCGGCCGCCCGACGTTGGTGTGCGGCGACCTGAACATCGCCCACCAGGCGATCGACCTGAAAAACTGGCGGTCAAACCAGAAGAACAGCGGCTTCCTCCCCGAGGAGAGGGCGTGGTTCACGGACCTGCTCGCGTCCGGCTGGCGGGACGTGTTCCGGGAGCTGAACCCCGACTCGCACGCCTACTCCTGGTGGTCGAACCGCGGAAACGCCAGGGAGAACGACGTAGGTTGGCGGATCGACTACGTGCTGGCGACGCCCGGGGTGCCGGTCCTCGGCGCCACGATCGAGCGGGACGCGGACCTGTCCGACCACGCGCCGGTGTCCGTCGAGATCGGGGAGCTGGCGTGACGCCGCGCGCGGTGGCGGCGCGCCTTGGGACGGTGCTGCGGTGACGCGGATCGCGGTCGCTGGCGGCGGCGTAGCCGGGCTCTCGACGGTGTTTCACCTGCTCGAGATCGAGGAGGCCGCCGCGCGGGCCGGGCACGCCGAGCCGCTGGAGATCCTGTTCGTCGCCCCGCTGGTGCCGGGGCCCGGGAGCGAGGGCAGCGGCCTCGGCGGCAAGGCGATGAGCCGCAGCTTCGTCGGGCGGTACGACCCCGCGCACGACAACATGGACAGGCACCCGTTCTACGGCCCAGCGATGCCCGAGCGGGGCGTGGTGCCGCACGGCTACCACGTGCTGTGGGGCTACCCGAACCTGCGGCGCATGCTGGTGCGCCCGGGCGAAGGCCCCGACATCGGCGGCATGCTGCGGCCCCCGGGCGGCGCGGGCGTGATCGCGAGCTTCCAGGGGCTGTTGGACGACCCGTCCCCCGGGGGCCCGGGCATCGCGCTGATGGGGCTCTGCGACCCCGATCGTCCCGAGACCGCCACGCGCGAGGTGACGCGCGCGCTGTTCCGACTGCGCGAGACGCCGTTCCTCGGCCCGGCGATCCGGCTGTTCGAGCTGCTGTTCGGGGAGGCCGTGGACGGGCTCCAGGTGCTCGCGTTCTCGGACCTGCTGTTCGCGGACGAGGTGGACCTGGAGATGCGGCTCACGCTCGTAGCGGCGGCGATCCAGGCCCGGGTGATCGATCCCGAGCGCGCCACCATCGCGATCGACGGGGTGGAGCGATCGCTGTGTGACATCGAGTACGACCAGTGGGCCAAGGCGCTGATGCAGGGCCGGGCGTCCGCCGTCCTCGAGCGCTTGCGGGACGCCGAGTCGCTCGCGGCGGTGTTCAGCCCGCCGGGACGGCTCGTCGCGGGGGTGATGGAGCTGGTCGCCGACCTCGCCCGGGACGCCGCGGCGGTGCAGCGGCTCGTCGGCGTGCTGACCGACGCGCCGGGGGTCGCCCCGGAGCCGCCCCCCGGGTTCCTCGCCGATTGCCTCGTCGCCTGGGGCGCGATCCACACGCTCCTGGACCAGCTGCCTGGCGCGGCCGGCCGGCTCGCGCTTGGCCAGTACCCGGTGTGGCGGACGCTGCACTTCCGGTTCGCGCCGGACGCCACGTTCGCATCCCCGTTCAGCTTCGACGCCGCCCAGGCCGTTCGCTCGCTCGCCTTCTGCTTCCTCGACGCGCAGGCGTCGCGCATCTGGGCCGCCGATGGGGGGCAGATCCAGCTGCTCTGGCTGCGGCTCTGGCAGAACCTGCAGGCGTTGGCCGCGCGCGTCCCCCACGTGAAGCTCGTCCTCCACGAGGGGCGCGTCGCGTCGGTGACGGACGCCGACGACGGGCGCGTCCTGGTCGATATCGGCGCCACCATCGGCCACGGCGCCCGCAGCACGGGCCACGACCTCGGGTACCCGCACCAGCCGGACCTCCGCCCGCCGGTCCCTCCGAAGGACCTGCGCGGCGCCGGCGTGTTCGACGTGTTCGTCGGCGCGATGCCCCCGGCGCTGTTGAGCGACGTGCTCCGGCCCTCGCCCTCGCGGCCAGCGAGCTTCGACCGTGCCTACGCCCAGCTCGCGCCGCTCGCGCCGTTGGCGACCATCTCGACCGAGCTGCTGCTGTGGACCCGGGAGCCGATCGCGTACGACGCGGCCGCCCGCGTCGGCCTCCGCAATTCCGCGATCACCGGGCTCGAGGGGCCGTTCTGCCTGCTCGCCGACTACCGCTGCGGGCTCTGGTCCGACGCCCAGCTCATGGCACAAGACCCGTTCGGGGACGGCGACTTCCAAGGCTCGATCCTCGAGAGCTGCGGCGGGTACGCGGATCTCTGGGCCTCCGCGGACCGGGACGACGCGTTCGGGTGGCCGGCGGAGGCGAAGGAGGCCATCCGCGCGCTGCTCGATGACCCGTCCGCGTTCCAGGCGACCGATCCGCGGGGCTGGCCGCACGACGGCTCGGGGACCTGGAAGGCGCGCGTGGCCGACGGCACCTGGAAGGACGACCGGCTCGCGAGCCCGGCCGCGATGGAGGACTGGTTCGCCGCGTCCCGGTGGCTCGCCTGGGGCTTCCTCCACCAGCTGTCCCGCTGCCAAGCCCTCGGGTCGAGGGCCGTGCGCCAGTTCGCCTACTACGCGGGGTTGCTCGACCCGCGGGGGCTCTCGCGCGACGCGCTGGTCCACCCGGACCCGGCGCTGCTCAACGAGGTGCGGTGGGTCGCGATGCGGAACGCCAACCGGCGGAACCGGTTCTTCAACCCCGGCGTGGGGGACTGGGCGCGGCGCCCGGTCTCCGGGCTCCCGCTCGACGGCACGTCCCGGGTGTTCCCGGCCGGCGACTGGACCCGCAACGGGCTCGACGTGGTCTCGATGGAGGGCGCGTGCTTGTCCGCGATGCGGGCGGGATCTGCTGCCTGGGCGCGGGCGCGGGGCCAAGGGCTCCCCGCAGGCGCGCCTCGGCCCATCCGGGTGCTGCCGTGGGCGTCCTGGTACGCGGGCGTCGACCCCGACGTGCGCGGCCCGGGCGAGCCAAGGTGACACGCGAGGGCACCCGCGCTGGCCGGTGGGTCGCCCGCTACCCGCTGGGAGAGGGCGGCGGCGGCTCGGTGTGGTTCGCCCAGCCGGCCGACGGGGACCGCGACAGCGCCGGCGTCGCGATCAAGTTCTACCCGGCGCTGCGCACGTCGCGCGAGGAGTTTCGGCGGGAGGCCGCGGTCGCGATGCGGAACCGCCACGAGAACCTGCTGCGGCTGGTCGACGCGGGCGTGTTGGACGACGACACGCCCTGGCTCGCGCTCGAGCACGTCGACGGCGAGGACCTGCGCGCGCGGCTGGAGCGCGGGGTGCCCGGGACGCCCGGGATGGGGGTGCCTGCGGGGGCGACGATCGGGCCGGTCGACGCCGTGCGCATCGGGATCCAGGTGTTCGCGGCCTTGGACGCGATGCACCGGGCGGGGCTCGCGCACGGGGACGTGAAGCCCGAGAACCTGCTGCTCCAGGGGGAGCTCGTGCGGCTCGTCGACTTTGGCCGGGCGAGGCTGCACCACCTGTACGGCGACGCCGCCGTGTTCCCGGGCACGCCGCCCTACATGCACCCCGCGTTGTTCAAGGGCGGGGCCCCTACGCCGCGCACCGACTGCTTCGCCGCGTGGGTGACCGTGTACGAGTGCGTCGTGGGGCTAAGGCCGTTCCACCCCCGGCAGCTCTCGGCCCCGGCCGCGGGCGAAGGGGAGGCGATCCCCCCGTGGCGCGGGCTCCTGGACCCCGCGCTGGACCGGCTCGTGGAGGCCGGGTTCCGCGGCACGCTGCCGGACGCACGGTCGGCGTGGGTCGCGCTCGAGCGGTATCTCCGCGGCCGGGAGGACTTTCCGAGCCCGTTGCCGACCCTGCCCGACCCGCCCACCGACGTCGTGGAGCGCGCGCTCGCCCTCGCGCGCTCGGGGGTGGGCGTCGCGTTGACCTCGGACGGGCAAGCCGCGGGCCGCGCGCTCGGCCTCGCGCACCGCGGGTGGGCGCTCCGCGGGGGCACGGTGCTCTGGGCGCGCGCAGGGTGGGGCAGCCCGGACACCCCGATGTCGGGGGCGCTCGGGTTCGCCAGCCACGCGGCCGACGGCCTCGCCGAGGAGGACCTGGCGCGCATCGCCGACGAGCTGGGGCCCCGCGCCGCCGCGATCGTGGCGGCGTCGCCGTCAACCCGCGCGTGGTTGCGGGCGGATGTGTTGCCGGGGCCGGGGCCGGCGCCGCGGGGGCTGGCGCTCGCGGCCGTCGCGGACGAGCTCGACCGCGCCTTGCGCGCGTTCTGCGCGGCGTGCCCGAAGCCGCTCCTGCTCCTGGTCGAGGGGCTCGACCGCCTGGACGGCACGAGTCGGCGGTTCTTGGCGGGGTTGGCGCTCCCGGGGGTCGTGGTCATCGGGTCCTCGGAGCCGGGCGCGCCGCACGGGCTCGCGCGGGAGCTGGAGGTCGCCGACGCCGTGCCGCCGGCCGCGGACCTGGACGCGCTGGAGCCCCGCGTGGCCTCACTCGTGCGCCGCGCGGTGGTGCTCGGGCTCCCGTTCGGGCCCGAGCTCGCGGTAGCGGCGGCGGAGCCGGGCGCGTTCGTGGACGAGGCCGCGCTGGAGGCCGAGGGGTGCGGCGCGGCCACCTGGGACGGCGTCGCCGTCCGCGCGCGGCCGGCCCCGGTCGACGCGGTCGAGGCCCGGGCGTTCGCCCGCGAGGCCGGTCGGCGGCTCGACGCGGCGACCTCGCCGCTCCTCGTCGCGCGCTGCGCCGTCGCCGCGGGCGACACGGAGCGCCTGCACGCAGTGCTCGATGTCGCGGTCGAGCAGGCGATGCGGCGCGACCCCGCCGTGGCGCTCCAGATCTTGCTGGGCGACCCGGAGCACCGCTCGCGCTCGCGCATCCTGTCGACGTTCCACGTCGCGGTCTTGGCGCGCAACATGGAGGTCGCGTCCGGGCTGCTGGGGCTCATCCTCGCGGACCCGGGGCTCTCCGCCGCGGACCGGGCCGAGGCCGAGGCCGAGTTCGCGTTCCGAACCGGGCAGATCCAGCCGGCGCTAAAGGCGTACCGGCGCGTCGCGGCCGAGCTCGGTCGGCCCCTGCACGACGGCATCCGCGGGGTGGTGCAAGACCTCGTGGCGCTCTGGGGCGTGTGGCGCGAGCGCCCGCCTACCCCCCGGCCGGACCGGCGGCTCGCCCGCGTGTTCGAGCGGCTGCACGACCTGCACTTCACCAGCGACAACGGGCCGATGCTGCGGATCCACGCCCTCTGGCGCGCGGCCGCCCCCGCCGAGCCCCGCGTCGTCGCGATGGACGTGGTGTGGAACGTCGCGCTCGGTCGCAAGGAGCGGGCGATGCGCGTGCACGACGCGCTCTGGAAGGAGGTCTCCGAGGACGCCGATCCGGCGGGCGCCGCGATCTTGCTGCTGCACCGGGCCATCGCCCGGAGCTGGACCGGCGACGTCGCCGGCAGCTACGTCGACGCGCTCGACGCCGCCGAGCGGCTCCTGCGGGTCGGCGACCCGTACTTGGCCGGCTTGGCCGTCGCCACCGTCGCGGTCTGCGTCTTCCACGTCGGCGACCCCGGGCCGCTGCGCCGGATCAGCACGCGGCTCGGCCACCTCGTCCACGACACGGGCGACGTTCGCTCCGGCGGCTGGGTGATGGTGATGCGCGCGCAGCTCGCCTGGCACGAGGGCCGGCAAGCGGACGCCGTCGCGCTCGCTCACCGCGCGATTTTGGAGGCCGAGGCCCGGGACGACTCCACGGTGGTGCTGGCTCGCCGCTTCCTGGGCGAGCTGTTGCTCGAGGAGGGCCACCACGTCCGGGCCACCGCGGTGCTGCTCAAGGGGTGGGCCGAGCGACGGCGCTACCACATCCAGATGGACTTCATCGACGCGTTGGCGATCGACCTGCTCGTCGCGGACGGGCAGGCCCGGGTGGCCGGCGGACGTGGGCTCGTGATGCGGTGGCGGTACTCCAACGCGGTCGCGCTCTTGCTGCGGCGCTCGCCCAGGTGGCGCTCGCGTGCGCTGGTCGCGTCGGCGTGGCAAGCGCTCGCGGCGAACAAGCGGATGCGGGCCGACACGCTGTTCGAGGACGCCCACGTGGTCGCCTTGCACGGCGCGCTCTACTCGGACGCGTGGTCGGCGCTGCAGCACGCGGCGCTCGCGCCCGGCCCGGACCGGGACGCCCGGCTCGAGCGCGCCACCCTGTTCGCCCGGGCCCACGGGCTGCGGGTGCCTTACCTTGGAGAGCCGGATGCCCAGCTTGAACGACGCTGAAGACGTTGCCTTCGCCCTGCTCGGGGACACGCGCGACCTGCCGGTGCGGCGCGCGCAGCGGATCTCCGCGATCTATGCGGCCTGTTTCCTCGACGAGCCGCTCCTGGGCGCGTGGTTTGGGCTCGGCAGCTACGTCGCGCGGCAGGTCTACTACGCGCTCGAGGGGCCCGCGCTCGCGTGGCGCGACCTCTTGGGCCAAGGCAACCTGGAGGTGTACCGGGGCATCCTGCCGGCCTGGCTCCTACACCGCGCCGGCCACCCCGTGCCTGGCCCACTGTCGGGGGCGTTCAACGAGCTCGCGCGCGCCGAGCTCGCGCTGCGGGAGCGCGCACCCGGCGCGGGCGCAGCGGCCGACGCGTTCGCGGAGCAGGCCCTGTTCGAGCTCTGCGACGTCGAGCAGCGGGTGATCGTCCAGCCGGTGTACGACGCCGTGCCCCGGGCGTCGCGCGAGCCGCTCCGCGCGCTGTTCCGGTTCCGGCTGGGGCTCTCGCCGGCCGCCCCGGTGCTCGCGTGGGACAACCGCTTCGGCGCCCCCTGGGAGGCCGACGCCCGGTGCGCGTGGATGACCGCGACGGTCTTGCCCGCGTGGCGAACCGCGCGCGCGGAGCACGCGATGGTGCTGCGCGCAGAGGCGGACCGGACCCGGCGGTGGGGTGCCGTGACCCTGGCAGAGCTCGAGGCCGCGGTCGCCCGGCTCGCTACTCGATGACGTCCATCGTCAGGCCGTCCACCTTCGTCGCGTTGATGCTCTCCGCGACGATGTAGAGGCAGTACGGCTCGCCGTCGGTCGGGCACTCGGTGCACACGACGCCCGCGGACGCCGCGAGATCGCAGACCGCGCTGTACTCGTCGGCGGGCTTGCCGACGAGCTCGGCCATGTAGCGGCTGTCGCCCGTGCCGGTCGCGATGCCGTGCTCGATCGCGCTGCCGTCGGACCGGAACGTGCCGGACAACGTGAAGTCGCTGATCGGGATCGGCGTGGTGCCGTACATGATCGTGATGAGCGAGCTCGCCGCCTCGAAGTACGGCTGGTCGGTGAAGCTGGCGACGGGGAAGTCCCAGGTGGGGAGCCCGGGCTCTTGCACGTACCCGGCGTCCTGCTCGTAGCCGAGGCCGCCGATGAGGTCGATGCTCTCGGAGTCGGCCTGGTCGACGCCGATGAGGATCGGGACGGTGAGGTAGGTGCCGGCGATGATGCCGAGGAACGCAGGTTCAGTGATGTCGGCGTCCGAGAGCCGGAACACGTAGGTCGACCCGACGAGCTCGGAGGGGTCCACGGTGAGCGGCGTCCCGAGGTCGCTGGTCGTGAACGACGACGAGGCGCTGTTCCCGCAAACGGTGGTGTTGAGCGTGTACTCGGTCAGCGGGGCGAGGCTGGCCGTCAAGATCGCCTGCACGTTCCCGTCGGTCCAGGTCGCCGAGACCGGCACCGCCGTCCCGTCGGGATCGGTGAGCGCGAAGACCGCGGCGCCGCCGTCTCCGTCGAACGAGACCGTGATGGTGTCGTGGTAGTAGACGTCCGTCGCGCCGTCGGCAGGCTCGGTGCTAAGCACCCCGGCCACGCAGCCCGCGGTGTCGTCAAGCGGCGCGCTGTCGGAGTCGTCGCCGTGGCCTGGGTCCGTGTCCGAGGTGTCCACGGCCTTTCCCGTGCAGCCCGCCAAGGTGAGCAGCGCGAGGGGGAACATCAGGGTGTTCGCTTTGGTCAAGGTCTCCTCCAAGAGATCCGGGGAACAATAGACGGGAGACGGCTATTCCGCGACCCCGGCGATCGTCATGGTGTACCAGTTGAAGCTGGAGCCGGAATCGTACTCGTCCTGGACCAGCACGTCCCACTCGTGGGCTTCCGTCACCTTCAGCTCGCAGTCGGGGTCGAGATCGTAGTCCACGACGCCGTGGTAGCAGGCCTTCTTCACCACGCCGTCCTCGTACACGCGCAGCTGCAGGTCCACGGGGGACCCGGAGCCGAACGCCTCGATGTTGAACGTCACGGCCTGCAGGCCCGCGGGGACGGACACGTGGTACCAGTCCTTGTCGGCGGTGTCGCCCATCTTGCCGAACACCGTCCCGTCCAGGGCGAACGTGTTCGCGCGGTCCGAGGCGTCGTTGTCCTCGGTCTCCTCGAACGTCCACTCGACCGGGGGCTTGACTTGGGTCGCCAAGAGGGCCCAGTCGTAGCCGTCGCCCGAGAGGTACCCCGTCTCCGCGACCACCACGCCGAACTCGCTGACGACGTCGGCGGGGACCGTCAGGCTCGGGTCGCTGGTCGCCACGCCGTCGTAGATGAACACGGAGTGGCCGTTGTCGTCGTAGAACAGGAACTGCGCGTCGGCCAGTGAGTTGCGGGCGGCGGCCTCGACGGAGACCGTGAGCCAGCCGGGCTGCTCAGTCGCGAAGGTGAGGAACTCGGGGTCGCCCAGCGCGCCCTCGCCCTCGAACGTGCCGCACAGCCACTGCTCCATCGCGATCGGCTCCGCGAGGTCCAGCGAGTCGTTCGGCTCGACCTCCATCGCGTCGCAGCGCTCGGGCAGGTCCGGGGCCGTGTCGGCGGTCTCCCCCGTGTCGTCGCCCGTGTCGGGCGGCGGCGAGGTGTCGACGCGGTGGTCGTTGTTGTCCGTCGACAGGTGCGGCTTGCAGCCGTTGCAGGCGGTCAGGAGGAGGATGTAGAGCGCAACGGGTGTCATCGGGCCAACGCGGGTTTCGGGTAGGAACAGGATAGCCGGTTCCCAGTGCGTTGCACCGGGTATGGTGTCGCCGTGGAGATCGTGATGGACCGTACCGCCTATTGGCTCCCTGCCCTCGCCCTCGTGACCGCGTGTGCAGGGAACCAGAACAACATCGACAAGGTGTACCCGATCCCCGCGATCAGCCCCGAGCTGCTCTCGTTCGGCGACGTGGCGGTCGATTACTCGAGCACGCTGGACATCGCGGTCATCAACTCCGGGCCGGTCGACCTGGACCTCTCGGACTTCACGATCCAGGAGCCGTTCACCCTCGGGGACCACGAGACCACCGTCGCGCCCGACGAGCAGATCACCATCCCCGTCACGTTCTTGCCCAGCACCTACACGAGCTACACCGGGGCGCTCACCATCCACACGAACGGCGAGGACGACGCCGTGCTCACGGCCGTGCTCACGGGCACGGGCGTCGACGCCCCCACGCCGGACATCGACGTCGATCCCGTCCTGCTCGACTTCGGCGGGGTGAGCCCCGGCACCGTCGGCACCAAGCTGTTCACGATCGCGAACGTAGGCGACGGCTCGCTCAACATCGAGTCGATGGAGCAGGCGGACAGCGGCGCCTTCGCGCTCACCGGGGACCCCACGGGGTTTGCCCTGGCCGCGGGGCAGTCGACGACGATTGGCGTGTACTACTCGCCGACGACGTCGAACGGCGACCACGCGACGGTGACCATCACGTCCGACGACCCGGACGAGCCGACCACCGTGGTGTCCTTGCTCGGGAATGGCGGCGGCGCCGACTTCGAGTACCCGGTGGCCGTCATCGACTGCCCGGGCGAGGTCACCCCGCGCGAGACCGTCGAGCTCGACGGCTCGGGCTCCTACGACCCCGACGGGAGCGATATCACCTACGCCTGGACCGCGATCGAGGTGCCCGAGGGCTCCCAGGCTGCGCTCTCCGGCACGACGTCGGACACCGCGTGGTTCGCGACCGACATCGCCGGCGAGTACGCGGTGCAGCTCACCGTGACCAACAGCATCGGCGTGCTCTCGTCGCCCACCACGTGCACGTTCACGGCGGTGCCCGAGGAGGAGATCCACGTGGAGCTCACCTGGAGCACCCCGAGCGCGGACGTCGACATCCACCTGGTGCAGCCGGGCGGGTCGTTCTTCATCAACCCCACCGACTGCAACTGGTGCAACCAGTCCCCGGACTGGGGCACGACGGGCTCGGCGCAGAACCCGAGCCTGGACATCGACGACTACATCGGGTACGGCCCCGAGAACGTCAACGACTTGTCCCCGGCGGACGGCACGTACGCGGTGAAGGTCCACTACTTCACCGACAACGGCGACTCGACGCTCACGGCTACCGTGAAGGTGTACCTGTACGGGGTGCTCGAGGCCGAGGAGAGCCGGGCGATGGACCGGGACGACGTGTGGGACGCGGGCCAGATCCAGTGGCCAGAGGGGCTCTACGTCGAGGAGACCACGGCCAACTACGAGGCGCCCATCCGCGGCTGCGAGTGATGCCGGCGGGCGACGACCGCGTCGTGGACTAGCGCTGCGAGGCTGACCGCGAGCAGCACGGCTACGCCGCCGCCCGGCCAGGCGGCGTCCCCGAGGATGCTCGTGCCGACGACGACGGCGAGCGGCCCCGCGGACCAGGGGCGGGCCCCGAGCGGGGCGGCGACGACGCAAGCGGCCAGCACGGTCCAGGGGAGCGTCGCGGCGAACGGCGACACGACCCCGCCGGGCAAGTCGGGCACGGCGTGGCCGTGGTGGAACCACCCCCCGACCCCGCGGGACCAGTCCCCGCTGGAGCTCGGGCTCGGCACGAGCATGCCGAGCACGCCGACCGCCGCGCCAAGCGGGCCAGCGGCCGCAGGCAGCGCGGCGCTGGGCAGCCCGACGGAGCCCAGGACCAGGAGCGTCCCCCGCATCCGGGCCCGCGCGAGCCCTGCGCCCAGCAAGGTCAACGCCGGGCAGAGCCTCGCCCACGGCAGCAGGACGTCGCTGGTCCAGCTCGGGCCGCCGCCGCCGGCTTGCCGCTCGACCGAGATCACGAGCACGAGCAGGCCCAGCGCGCCGAGGTGCACGAGGCAGAGGCCGCGGACGAGCGGCGGCAGGAGCACGCGGAGGGTGCGCATCAGCGGTCGCGCCAGGTCGCCCACGCCAGCGCGAGCGAGCCGAGGGCGGGGGCGAACAACAGGAGCGCCCCGAGCAGCGTGGCGGTGTGCGCGGCAGTGTCCGACAGGCGCAGCGCCGTCCAGCACAAGAGCCCGAGCAGGCCGACGCCGAACCCGGCGCGCATCCGCGCGCCGAGCGGCACGCCGAGCGCCGCCACCGGCACCAGCGCTAGCGGGACCAGCGACCGCTTCCAGAGGATCCATCGCTCGTAGGTGTCGAGCTTCGACGCCAGCAGGGTCGCGGTCGGGCGCTCCCCGGCCTCGATCCGCGCGCCCCCCGAGACCGGGAGCGCGGTCTCCAGCGAGCCGAAGCGCACGGACCAGCCGGGCCCGACCGTGTGGGCCTCCCCGGGCCCGAGCGTGATCCGCGCGGCGCCCTGCGCGGGCTCCAAGTGGAGCCCGGTGGCTTGCCCGGTGACCTCGGTGCCGCCGTCCGCGGTCGCGAACCAGGTGTGCTCGCCGTCGCCGGAGATGGCCCACCTCCCGAGCGTGGTGGTCTCGCCGGGTGCGAACCGCAGGGCGACCGCTGCCTCCACGCGGGCATCCCGAAGCGCCCGGCGGGCGGCGGGGTCGAGCACGTGCCCGCCGAGGAACGCGACCAGGCCGAGCGCCGCCGCCCACGCGGCGACCGGGGCCAGGAGGTCGCGCCCGCGCGTGCCGACGCTCCGCAGGCCGAGCCAGCTCCCGTCTGTGCGGAGCTCGGCGAGCGCAGCGGTCGGGCCGGCCACGAGGGCGACCTCCGCGGCCAGCGTGGCGGCGTGGCCGAGGGCCCCCGCGAGCAGTAGCAGCGCGCAGTGGGCGCTCGGCACGTGGATCACCGTCAGCACCTGGGCGAGCGACCCGGCCGTGAGCAGCAGGAGCGCCCAGAGCCCGGCTCGGCCGCCGGTGCGCGCCATGGTCCGCAAGAACAGGCGCGTGAGAGCGCTCATCGGCTCCGGAGGTGGAAAAGCGGGCAGAACCGGGTTAGCCCGCGCAGTCCGCTTGCTAGCCGCGAACAGCGGCCCGAGGTTTCCATGGAATTCAACGTCGGCGACAAAGCCGTATACCCTGCCCACGGCGTCGGGATCATCCGTGCCGTCATCTCCGTAGAGGTGGACGGTCTGAAGGCGACGTTCTACGTCCTCAAGATCCTCGACAACGGCATCACCATCAAGGTGCCCGTGAACAACGCCCGCACCATCGGGATGCGCCCTGTCATCCAGCCCGAGCAGGTCGACAAGGTGCGCGAGATCCTCCAGGATCGCAACGTGCCGACGGACAACCAGACGTGGAACCGGCGCTACCGCGAGTACATGAGCAAGATCAAGACGGGGGACCCCATCGAGGTCGCCAAGGTGCTGCGTGACCTCGCGCTGCTGAAGTCCGAGAAGGCCTTGTCGTTCGGCGAGCGCAAGATGTTCGACCAGGCGCGTCGCCTGCTCGTGCAGGAGATCGCGGTCGCGCGGGACTCCAACGAGAAGGTGGTCGGCGAGGAGATCGACGGGCTGTTCAACGCGATGGCCACGAAGCCGGTCACCTGATGTCCCCGGCCCCGATCTCGGTCTACAACACGCTCAGCCGCGCAATCGAGCCGCTCTCGACGAAGGTCCCGGGCGAGGTGGGCCTGTACGTCTGCGGCATGACCGTCTACGACTACTGCCACATCGGGCACGCGCGGGCGATGCTCGCGTTCGACGTCGTGGTGCGGCACCTGCGCCACCGCGGCTACGCGGTCCGGTTCGTGCGCAACCACACCGACGTGGACGACAAGATCATCCTCCGCGCGCGGGAGCAGGGGATCGCCCCGCTCGACCTCTCCGCGAAGTTCATCGCGGCGTTGGAGGAGGACCTGCTCGGGGTTGGTTTGCGGCCGCCGGACATCACCCCCAAGGTGAGCGACCACATCGGCGACATCGTCGCGCTCATCAGCGCCCTCGTGGAGAAGGGCCACGCGTACCAGGCCACCCCGCAGGACGGGCGCGCGGGCGACGTGAACTTCTCCGTGGCGTCGGACCCCGAGTACGGCAAGCTGTCGGGCAAGAAGCTGGACGACCTGCGCGCGGGCGAGCGGGTCGCGGTGGACGGCGCGAAGCGCCACCCGGCTGATTTCGCGTTGTGGAAGGCCTGGAATGGCGAGCCGACCGAGCCGCACTGGCCGAGCCCCTGGGGCGAGGGCCGCCCGGGCTGGCACATCGAGTGCTCGGCGATGGCGCGGCACTACCTGGGGGACAGCTTCGACCTGCACGGCGGCGGGATCGACCTCGTGTTCCCGCACCACGAGAACGAGATCGCCCAGTCGGAGTGCGGCACCGGGCACCCCTACGCGACGCACTGGATGCACAACGGTCACCTGACCATCCAGGACCCCGGCGGCGAGGACATCAAGATGTCCAAGTCGCTCGGCAACATCATGCGGATCCGGGACATCCTGGCCGAGGTGCCGGGCGAAGCCCTGCGCTGCATGTTCGTCGAGTCGCACTACCGCTCGCCGCTCCCGTACAGCTCGGACCGCCTGACCAGCTCGCTCGTCGCGCTCGACCGGCTGTACTGCGCGAAGGACGTCGCGTTCAGCGCGACTGGCGAGGCCGAGCCCAAGGCGATGGGGGAGCCGGGGCTCGACGCGTTCGACATCGGCCGGGCGTTCCCCGAGCGCTTCTACGCGGCGATGGACAACGACTTCAACACGGCCGAGGCCATGGGCCTCGTGTTCGACCTCGTGCGCGCGGTGAACCGGCTCGGGAACGACCGGGGCGCACGCTCGAAGGCCGGGAAGATCCTGGCCCCCGCGCGGGCGGCGTTCGCGATCATCGCCGACGTGATCGGCGTTGGCGCGATGGAGCCGCAGGCGTTCTTCGACGAGATGAAGGTCAAGCGCCTGCGGGCGATGGGCCGGTCCGTGGACGAGGTCGAGGCGCGGATCGCCGCGCGGTCGGCCGCGCGGGCTGCCAAGGACTGGGCCGCGGCGGACCGCCTGCGCGCCGAGCTCGACGCGGACAACATCGTCGTGATGGACGGCGCCGCGGGGTCGACCTGGCGGATGCGCGTCGGGGACTAACCCCAGGAGGGTACCGCCAGGCGGTGACCCCCGTTCCTTACACTGGACTCTCTCTCGGTCGAGAGCCGGCGTCGCGTCGCGGCGGGCGTGGTAGGGTCCCCACGTAGGAGGTCCAGATGGGTTTTCTCTCTCGTCGCACCGGCGCCCGGAAGCGGAACCGCCGCGGCAACTACGCGGTGATGTTCGGGCTCGCGATGACCGTGATGCTCGGGTTCGGCGCGTTCGCCATCGACCTCTCGTACCTTCGGCTCGCCCAGGACCAAGTCCAAGACGTGGCGGACGCCGCGTCCCAGGCGGCGATGATCACGTTGAAGCGCGGGGGCTCGACGGCCTCGGCGACGGCCTCGGCGAACCTGATGCTCGCCCAGAACGTCGTGGGCGGCCGGCACCCCCGCCTCGCCAGCATCACGTACGGGGTGTGGGACGAGACCGCCGGGACGTTCACCTCCACGACGGTGGCTCCGAACGCCGTCCAGGTCCGGGTCACGCGCGACGGGACCAACGCGATCCCGATGTTCTTGTCGAAGATGTGGGGGCAGACCTCGATCGCGGTCACGGGCAACTCCACGTCCGCCGCCCGCAGGCTCCACACGATCCTCAACATGGACATCACCGGGTCGTGGAGCCAGACCAACTTCGCGAACGCCCGGGCCGCCAGCCAGGCGTTCATGGACGTGCTGACCACGGCCTACGGTGACGAGGATCTCGTCGGCATGGTGATCTTCACCGGGCCGTACGCCTGGGAGTACTCGCCGTTCAAGCTGGTCAAGACCGAGGCGGTCGACCACGCGTACCGCACCAGCTGGGGCCTCCTGAACGTCGCGAGCAAGTCGGGCACCGGGCGCACCTACCCCGCGGAGTGCTCGGTCACGGCGACGAACAACTTCACCACGCCGGTGAACACCGCGACCGACAAGGGCGGGTGCTACCCGAAGATGCCGCGGGAGTACACGGACGAGCCCGGCACCGACCACACCACCGGCATGACGATGGCGCGGACGATGTTCAACGAGCGCACCGGCGCCACGGTGTACAACGCGATGGTCACGCTCACGGACGGCATCCCGAACGGCATCACGGCCAGCGAAGGGACCATCCGGACGACCGCCGCTACGCTCTACACCGAGGCGCGCTGGCGGCAGTACCGGGGCCCGCGGCCGCACACCACGGCGAACATCCAGACCGACTCGAACACGCTCGCGACCACGATGTGGAACGAGGCGCGCGTGAACCAGTGGGTCATCTCGTTCGTACAGGATGGCACGTTCATGCACACGATGCCGAAGGGCAACGGTACGTTCACCTTGGTGACGAGCTCGGCCCAGCTCATCCCCGTGTTCCAGCAGATCGCGCGCTCGTTGCCGATCGTGATCGTGCGCTGATGGCCGTGTCGCTCGCACGTCGTCGTCGCCGGGGCGCGAACGCGATCGAGTTCGCGTTGATCTTGCCGGTCTACTGTGCCCTGATGAGCGGCATCTTCGACTACGGCTGGATGTTCTACTACAAGAGCGCCATGGACTCGGCCGTCGCCTACGGGTGCCGCCAGGGCTCGGTGGTCGACCCGGGCACCGCGGAGGTCAACATGCCCACTGTCGTGAGCACCGCGCGGAACGGCATGGTCACCGGCATCACCCAGTTCGGCGCGACCTGCGACACGACGTGCACCCCCACGGCGACGCCGTTCGGGACCAACCCGTCGCGGGGGCTCAAGTGCGTGCTCACGCGGCGGTGGAACCCGCTGTTCGGCTTCTGGACGAGCGGGGTGACGCTGTCGTCCACGTCCGTCATGCGCCTCGAGTGGCAGCGATGAGCGCCCGCCCGCTGCTCGCGCGGCTGCGTCGCACCCGGGGGGCCAGCGCGGCGATCGAGTTCGCGCTGCTCTTGCCCGTCGTCATCTCGTTGTTCGGCTCGATCATCGACATCTCGCTGTTCGTGACCCGTGCGCACGTGATCCAGCGCGTGGCGCGGGACGCCGCCCGGGTTGGGTCCGCCACGCTGGAGGCGGGCACGTCCCACACGGGGATCGGCATTACGACGGCGTCCACGGCCCAGGCGACCACCGCATTGCTCCAGGCGGGACTCCCGTGCACGGCCGGCTGCACCGTGACGTCCGAGTGGCGGACCATCTCAGGCACGAAGGTCATCTTCGTGAGCGTGCGGTACCGCTACGACGCGCTGATGGGCATCCTCCCGCTGCTGCCGAACCAGATCCGCGCCGACTTTACGATGATGACCCAGCAGCAGAGCTGACCGTCACGCCGGGGTGAACCGCGGGATCCGGCCGAACGGGTCCGGCACCCAGAGGGCGCCTGCGGGCGCCACCTCGGTCGCGGGCGCCGCCGTGGCCTCGATCCCGACAGCCTGGAGCGCCGCTGGGTCGCGCGCCCCGCAGACGACGAGGCGAAAGCGGCGCAGCAGCAGCGCGATCACGACCGCGCGCTGGGTGCCCGCGCCCGAGGGCGCCGGGCCGTCCAAGAGGTCCCCCCACGGCGCCGGGGTCTGCGCCAGGACGCGGGCGAACGCGCGCTCGCCGTCGCCCTCGCCCATCCCCTCCGGGCACGCGGCGTCCAAGTAGAGCGTGGCGCCGGGGTTCAACGGCGGGTCCGCCGAGAGCCCGATGTACGTGGCGGCGCGGCTCGCCTGGTAGAAGTTGACGGCCTTGCGCGGCGGCACGGTCAGCACCGCGGCGTCGTAGCGCCGGGGGACGGGGATCCAGCAGTCGAGCTGCGCTGCGGCGCGGGCGAGGGCGGCCACCGGCTCGCCGGCCTCCCAGCGCCCCGGGCCGAGCTGCAGCAGCGTCCACTCGCAGCGCGCGGCCCGGCCGAGGGCGTCCACGGCGGCGCGGAACGGGTTGCCCGTGAGCTGGCCGATCGCGACGCCCGGGGCGATCACGCGGTCGCGGTGGTGCAGGGCGTCGAGCGTCGCCCTGGACCCGCAGCCGACGGCGACCGCCTTGTGACCGCCCGAGAACCCCGCGTACTGGTGGGGCTCGACGACGCCGAGCCCGAGCACGGTGTCGGCCCCGGCGACCACGCGGGCCACGGCCCCGGGGATGCCGTCGACGACGGCCGTGGGGACGGTGTCATCGGGGTCGTGCTGCACCACGGGGAACGGCGAGCCCGGCAGCTCCTCCGGGCGCATCGGGCGGTGCAGGCCGAGCCCTACGATCGCGGTGGCGCGGGTGCCGTGCAGGTCGGCGAGCGCGGTGAGCGCCTCGGAGACAGCGACGGGGCGCGTGCCGTCGGGGATGGCGATCACCACGTTGCCGCGCCACGGGGGCGGGTTGGCCTCGAGCGCCTCGCGCAGGGTCAATGCGTCGCCCGGGGGGCGTCGGTGGTCGGCTTGGGCCGCCGGGTCGGGCCCGGGACCCCGTCGAGCAGCACCCCGAAGGTGAACGTCGAGAACACGTGGCCGCCCTCGTACTGGGCGAACGCGTCTTCGCCCACCCATCCGATGCCGGGGCAGAAGTGCTGTGCGATCTGGACGGCCGAGGCGGGGAACTCAGTGTGGCAGCGCGAGGCGATGCCGCCGTCGCAGAAGCTGGAGTCGTCGACCACCTCGCAGCTCCGGTGGCTGGCGTTCCCCCGCTTCCAGTGGCGGGCATCCCAGGTGCTGCCCGGGGTCGGGGTGGGCGGCAAGACCACCTGGGGCGGCGAGAACCAGTCCCAGCGGCCGTCGATCCAGCTGGCGGCGTTGCCGTAGCCGTCCAGCCCCGCGAAGGTGAGCGCGCAAGCGACCTTCTTCTTGTGGTCGATGCGGCGCTCGCACTCCTTGTAGAGCGTGCGCTGGGGCTCGACGCGCTCCACGGCGCGGCTCACGATGTAGTGCCCGACGTCGGCAGGGAGCCCATCGTACTGCTCGCTTCGCATGAACAGCGCCGTGCGGAAGTGCGGCAGCCACGCCCCGAGCGCCGGCGGCACCGGCCCCGCGAGGCGAACCGCGGCCTGCACCCCGAGCGACGCCAGCAACAGGGGGGCGAGGAGACTAGCGCGTCGGACGTTCATGTTGGTCACGATAGCTTCCCCGAATGGCCGGCAACAGTCTTGGCAAGAACTTCCGCATCACCACGTTCGGCGAGTCGCACGGCGGCGCGCTGGGCGTCGTGATCGACGGCTGCCCCGCGGGCCTCGCGCTCGACGAGGACGCGATCCGCGCGGACCTCGACCGGCGGCGCCCGGGCCAATCCACGCTGGTCTCCCCGCGCAAGGAGGCCGACGCGTTCGAGATCGTCAGCGGGTACTTCGAGGGGCGGACGCTCGGCACACCGCTGACGTTCCTGTTCCGCAACAGCGACGCGGATGACCGGACCTACGCGGCGATGAAGGACCTGTACCGGCCCTCCCACGCGGACTTCACGTACGCGGCCAAGTACGGGCACCGCGACTGGCGGGGCGGGGGCCGCGCGAGCGCCCGGGAGACCGTGGGCCGGGTCGCCGCGGGGGCGGTCGCCCGGCAGGTGCTGGCGGCCCGCGGGGTCGAGGTCGTGGCCTGGGTCGACGCGGTAGGGCCGATCGACGCGGGGTTTGACGGGGTGGTCACACGCGCGCTCGTCGAGCAGAGCGCGGTGCGGTGCCCCGACCCGGCGCGGGCCGCCGAGATGGAGGCGCTGATCCGCCAGGTGCGAGCCGAGGGGGACACCGTCGGGGGCGTCGTACGTGCGCGGGCGACGGGCGTGCCCGCTGGCTGGGGCGAGCCGGTGTTCGAGAAGCTCGAGGCGCTGCTCGCCAGCGCGATGCTGGGCCTGCCGGCGGCGAAGGGGTTCACGTCGGGGAGCGGGTTCCAGGGCGCGCGGATGCGGGGGTCCGCCCACAACGACGCGTTCTACACGGACGAGCACGGGCGGGTGCGGACCCGGACGAACCGGTCGGGGGGCGTGCAAGGCGGGATCTCGAACGGCATGCCAGTGGAGATCGCCGTCGCGTTCAAGCCGGTCGCGACGATCTTCCAGCCGCAGGAGACGCTCGACACGCTCGGCCGCCCGGCGGTCATCGAGCCGCGGGGCCGGCACGACCCCTGCGTCGTCCCGCGCGCGGTGCCGATGGTCGAGGCGATGATGGCGCTCGTGCTCGTGGACGTCGCCTTGCGCGCGGGGTAGTCACCGCCGAGCTTGGGGGACCCGTGATGGAGCTTTTTGCTGCGCTTGGGCAGGGGTGTGTCGCGTGCGCGAGCCCCGTAGAGACGCAGCGCGCAGGGTTGGAGGGGCACCTCTGCCACCGGTGCAGGCAGGACCTACCGCCTGGTCTCACGCGCTCCGCGCGCGCGGTCCCGTTCATCGACACGCTCCACAGCCTGGGACCGTACTCCGGCCTGCTGGGGAGCCTGGTCCGGTCCGCCAAGTACGAGGGCAAGGGGTACCTGCTCGGGGAGCTCGGGGCGGAGCTCGCCCTGGGCGCGGCGGCCTACGACTGGCCAGCGATCGAGGGGATCGTCGGGGTGCCCACGACGGGCTGGCGGCTCTTGGCGCGCGGCTTCGACCCCGTCGCGCACTTGGTCGCGCCGCTGCCGGGCGTGGTCCACGCGCCGGTGCTGCCCGCGTTGTCTCGCGCACACGGGCCTCGCCAAGCGCGGCGGTCGCACGCCGAGCGTGGCGCCAACGTGCTCGGCGTGTTCCGTGCCCGCCGGCAGGTCCGCGGGGCTTGGCTCCTCGTCGACGACGTCGTGACCACGGGGGCGACCGTCTCGGCGTGCGGGCTCGCGCTCCGGGAAGCCGGGGCTTCCGCGGTGCACGTGTTGGCCGTGGCCGGGTGAATTGTCCGATAATTCGGACGATGTCCAAGTTCCCTCCGTCCCGGGGGCCCAAGAAGGTGCTGAAGACGTGAATTTCACCGCGGCACGGGAGTTGCTTCTCTCCAGGTTGCCTAGCGCGGAGTCCCCAATGACCACATCTCTCGGCGAGCTCATCTCCACCCTCTACGAACACTTCCTCGCCCAGTACGGGGACGAGGAGCTGGCCAGCGTGGCCACCGCCGCGGTGGTGAACGACCTGCTGACGAAGCCGGTCGCCGCCCGCGAGGAAGCTGCTTAGCGCTGGTTCCTGGCGACAGGACGAGTACGGTTTGGCGAATTTGCAGAGCCCAGGCCGTGGCCGGGCGCGCAGACTGCCCTCGTCGTCGGCTATGTTTCTTCCCCGCTCCGAGGCTCAAGAATGTTCTCCGCCGTGCTCGCACTCGTCTCCTCCGCTGCGCTCGCTGCGGCCCCGCCGCCGCCGATCGTGAACGGGAGCACGACGCACGACTACCCGCAGGTGGTCACGCTCTGGGCGGCCAACTCGCGAGGGGAGGGCTACAACTTTTGCTCGGGCACGCTGATCGCGCCGAGCTGGGTGATCACCGCCGCGCACTGCGTCGTGGCGATGGACGAGGAGCTGCCGAGCTACGGGCTGAACTACCTGTACGTGATCGTCGGGTACGACCTCAACACCTCCGCGGGCGTCTCCGAGTACGTCCAGGCCACCTCCTGGGAGGCCAACGCGAACTACGACGACCAGCAGCTGACGAACGACATCGGGATCGTCGAGCTCGACACCCCGATCACCGACATCGACTTCATGCCGGTCAACAAGGACTCGATCCGAAGCTCGATGATCGGGGACGACATCCGGTACATCGGGTGGGGCATCACGACAGACGACGGGCAGGACTCCTCGAAGAAGCGCACCGCCGACATCCCGATGGACGACTACGACAGCATGTTCATCTACGGGTACGACCCGGACGACCAGCAGAACGTCTGCTCGGGCGACTCGGGGGGCGCTGGGCTCGAGATCCTCGGGGGCAGCTCCTACGAGCTGTTGCTGGTCAACAGCTTCGTGTACTCGCCGAACAACGACAGCACGCCGTGCGTCGGCGGGGCGACGGGCGGCACGCGCGTGGACGCGCAGCTCTCGTGGATCCAGCGCTACACCCCGGTGTACTCGGCGGACGAGCTGTCCGACGCGGACACCGACACGGACACCGACACCGACACCGACACCGACAGCGACACGGACACGGACACGGACACGGACACCGACGCCGACACGGACGCGGATACCTCGCCCCCGAGCCTCGACGACGACCCGTCGCGCCCGAACGAGGTCGGTGAGAACTACGACTCGACCGGGTCCTGCGCGTCCGCCCCTGGTGACGCGAGCGCCGCGTTCGCGCTGGTCGGTCTCGCACTGGCGCTGCGCCGCCGCGTCGGGCGTTAGCCCAGAGTGTGCGCGAGGCGCAGCCGCAGCGCGCATTTTGGGCGCTCGCTTCGCCTGCCTTCGCCGACCCCCTGTGTGAAAAGGGAGCACCCGCAGGGTGCGCCTTTTCTCTGTGCGGGGTCGGCGAAGGAAGCAGGGCGAAGCAGAACAGCGTAGCTCAGGAGGGGCCGCTTGCGGCACATCCTGAGCTAGCGGCGCGAGAGCCGGACCGCGGTCTGGAGCGCGGTCCGCGCCGCGTCGTGTTCGCCCCGGGCCCGTGCGATCTCGCCCTTGTACCGCCAGGTGATCGCGCTCTCGGCGTCGAACTGCAGGGCCATCGCGATGAGCTCGATGGCCTCGTCCTCGCGTGCCGGGCGCTTGTGCTCCGGGTTCTTGAAGCGCGCCCAGGCCAAGTGCGCGAGCACCCCTGGGTCGTTCGGGGCGAGCCGCCGGGCGGTAGCAAAATGTCGGTCAGCGCGGGCGAAATCGCCGCGCTCCAACGCGACGCCGCCGGCCGCGACGTGGTCGGCGACCTCCGGGTCCACCGTGCTGCCGCCGCCGTTCGTGAGCGCCCCCTCGGCGTCGGCGACCCGGCGAAGGATCTCGCTCCCGTACTCGCGCGCGTCCGGGTTCGGGTCGCGCAGCAGCGGCTCGTAGCGTTGCCGCATTCGCGCGGCGGAGGCGACGATCATCGGCTGGGGCGAGCCCCGGGGGATGCCCAGCGCGGTCCAGCCGTCGCTGTGCCGCAAGAGCTCTGCCTCGCGCCGCAGCCGGTGGATCGGGATGGGCTCGGTGCGGTCCCTGCCCGGCAGCTCACGGGTGACGATGGGCGCCGTGGTGTTGATCGCGGCCCGCGGCTCGTGCCGGATGAACTCGCCCTCGTGCTCGGCCGCCGGGAGCGTGGATGGGCCCTCGGCTAACGAGGACACCGGGAGCACGAGCGCAGGCGGGGCGGGGAGCGGCCGGGTGCGCCGCTCGTGCACGGCCTGCGGCACCTTGAGCGTGGTCAGTCCGAGCCAGCTCGTGATCGCGAGCTCGGCGCACGTCGCGTCGATGTCCGCGCCAAGGTGCTGCGCCAAGTCGAGCAGGGACGTCGGCTCCTTCAGGCTCACGATCGCCGCGGCCAGTCGGCCTTCCATCGGCGCTTGCAGCAGCCCTTCGGGGGCGGTCGCGAGGAGGATGAGCCCGGGGTGGACCGCTCCACGGTCTGCAACGGCCCGCGCGGTCTCCCAGAGCAGGTTCGCCAGCTCCGTGCGCTCCCCTGGCTCGTCCGCGTCCATCGGGTCAAACGCGAGCGTGCCGCCCGACAACGCAAGGCGGATGCCCGCCATGCCGTCTTCCCCTACCGGTCCGCCCCCCGCGATCAGCACGAGCGCCGACTCCACGTCGTGCTCCACGCGAAGCACGCCGTTTGCGCTCCGGGCCCACCAACGCGCCAGCGCCCGCGCGTTCGTCGGCGACACCCCCGGAGCGCGTGCAGTCGCGCCGTCGGTGGAGCCAGGAGTCGCGCGCGGATCTTGCACACGGGACAGTAATCAGGATCGGCGGCGAGTGCTGACGCAGGCGGCGTCCGCCCGGGTCGTGTAATGGCACCTGCTGCCGCGTATTCCGAGATGGAAAGCTGTGGTAGCTTCCGCGCCATGTCGTCGACCGTCAACCCCAATCTTCCCCACCAGGGGCGTCAAGCACGCTCCCGGGCCGCGCGCGCAGCGGTGCGGGAGCACGCGCTCCGCCTCTTCCTCCGCGACGGCTATTCGTCGACCACGGTCGAGATGATCGCGGACACCGCCGGGATCTCGCGCCGAACCTTCTTCCGCTACTTCCCCAGCAAAGAGGACGTGGTGGTCATGCAGGCCGAGGACTTGAGCGCCCGCGTCGTCGAGCTGGTGCGGGAGCGCGACCTGGGGGAGGCGCCGCTGGCGTCCATCCTCGCCGCGCTGCAGCCGATCATCGCCGAGTACGCCCGCGACCCAGTGCGGACGCGCGCGTTGTTGCGCCTCACGTTCGAGGCGCCGGAGCTACGCGCCCGGAGCAAGGACCTCCAGGACGCGTGGAGCCGCGCGCTTGCTGCCGAGGTGGCCGCCCGCCACCCGGCCCGAGGCCCGCTCTTCGCGGACGTGCTTGGCGCGGTGGCGCAAGGCGCGCTGCAGGTGGCGCTCTCCACGTGGCTCGTCCACGGTGGGGACCTCCACAAGCTCGTCGCGGACGCCTTCGGGCAGGTCGCCCGGATCGCCGAGCCGGACCGCCCCGCGTAGGGATTAGCGCTCGGGGTTCGCCGGCGGGGGCGGGGGCATCGGCTTCCCGGACCGCGCGGCGGCCAAGATCGTCTCGATCGCGTCCTTGCCGCCGATCACGCGGACCCACTGGTCGCCGAACGGGCCCTTCAAGAAGATGCTCGGGGTCCCCGAGATCTGCGCGGTCCCGCCTGCCTCGACGTCCGCGACGACCGCCTGTGCGGTCGCCGGGTCCGCCATGCACGTCTCGAACGCCTTGGGCTCCAGCCCCACCTGCTCGACCATGAACCGGATGTCGTCCTTCCCGAGGTACTCCTGGTTCTTGAACATCTGCCCGGCCAGCTCCCAGAAGCGGCCCTGTCCGCGGGCGCACTCCGCCGCTGCCGCCGCTTGGCACGCGTTCTCGTGTCGGACCCCCTCGACGAAGCGGTTGCAGTTCCCCGAGATCGGGTAGTGCTTGTAGTACAGCTTCATGTCCTTGTTCGCGGCCAGGAGCTCTTCCATGACCGGGAACATCACGGCGCAGTGTGGGCACTGGAAGTCCGCCCACTCGACGAACGTGTACGGGGCGTTCGGATCGCCCTTCATCGGCTCGGTCCCGTCGAGGGTGATGGTGCCCATCGGCTGCTCGTAGAGGGAGACGAGGTCCGCGGCCTCGGGAACGGGCTTCGGACCGCTGACACTGGTGGTGCTCGGCGCGCCTGCCTGGTACGCGAGCACGCCGATGATCAGCGCAGCGAGCCCCGCGATGATGGTGCTTGACCCCTCGGCTTGGAGCGCTGCGAGGGGCGAGGTGCCCTTCGCCTCGAGGGTGCTGCCGACGAGCAACAGCAGGTTGACGGCCCAGGACGCCGCGCAGAAGATGCAGATCGCGCCGAGCGAGTAGCTGGCCCAGGCGAGGTAGATGTCGTAGCCGACGGCGAGGACAGCGAGCGACATCAGCATCGCAGCGGCGGTCGTGGACGGGCCCTTGAAGAGCTTGAACGCAAGGAAACACGCGGCGACGTAGAACGCGAACCCGAACAGCGCGATCGGCACGCCCGCGACCTCCGAGTAGCGGGAGGCGTTCACTGCGTCGCAGTTGATGACGCTCGAAATATTACAAATCGAGGTGCCGCCGGTGAGCCCGACCCGGTGCTGGTGGGCCAGGTACACCGCCAGGCCAGCCCCGTACTGGGCCGTGACCAGGAGCCCCAGCCCTCGTTGGTAGGCGACGAGGCCGGCGCAGATCAGCACGCCGGCGGACAAGAGCCCGATCAGCGCCGCAGGGGGGATCTCCCCGTCCGCGGCGAGCGCCACGCCGGGGAGGAGAAATGCCGTCACGAGGCCGAGGACCAGCAGCCGTGCAGTGGGCTTCATACGAGGATGCTCCGAACCGCGGGGTTCTAACGCTCCCTGGCCCGCCCCGCCGAGGAGACCCGCGGGCTGTCGGCGCGAGCTACGCTCCGGGCACGCCTCGTCCCCGCCCGTTCCCGCCGTCTTGGCGCGTCATCGCGCTCGCGGCCGCGCTGGGTCCTGGGTGCGCCGCGCACCGGGTCGGTCTCGTGATCCACCCCCGTGGCGACCCGGCGGCCCCCGTCGTTCGCGCGCAGGACGGCACCGAGACGGTGCTCGTCGTGCACGGCGACGCCGCGCCGGTCGCGTTCTTGGACGGCTGCATCGTCGAGCTCGACGGCGCGCTCGCGTTCCACCGCTTGCACGTCCGAGACTGGCGCGTGGTGGACGCTGGCGACGGCTCGGGGAACTTCGTCGGCACGTTGCGCGCATACGGCGCGCGGCTGATCGTAGACGACCGCAACTCCGGCGGGCCGGTGCTGCTGGATGACCTGACGGCCGCGCCGCTCAGGCCGTGGGTGGGCTACACGGTGCTCGTCATCGGGCACGTGACCGGCGCCGGCTACGTCGTGCCCGTCGCGTTCCGGGTGCTAGCGGACGTGCCGACGGCACCCTGACCGGGCGCTCCAGGTCACTCGTAGTACATCCACAGCGGCCCCGGAAAGAGCCACGTCAGCCCCTCCCGCAGGCGATCGCGCCAGTTGATCCAGTTGTGGCCGTCCGGGACCTCCGCGAAGCGGACCCCTTGGCTGACCTGCTGGAACACGGGGACGAGGCTGCGGTTGTAGTAGATCAGCGACTCGAACGTGCCGCAGCTCAGGTAGATCTTCGCGTCCACCGGCGAGGGGTTCTCGCGGAAGTGGTTGACGAAATTCACGATGGGGTCCCACATCGGGCCCCGGGTGTGCTCGCCGACGTCCGTGAACGCGAAGCTCCCGCTCTGCAGCAGCAAGCGGCCCCAGGTGCCGGGGTGGCGAACCGCTGCGTGGAGCGCGCTGACCCCGCCGAAGCTCGCGCCCATGATCCCGCGGAACTGCGGCTCTCGGAGCACGGGTTGCGTGCGCTCCAGGTGCGGCAGCAGGTCCAACCGCAGGAAGTCGGCTTGCCGGGGGTTCGCGGCGTACTCCCAGTTCCGGCGCACGCCGCTGGTGAAGCACACCAACAGCGGGGCGACCTCGTGCCGGTGGATCAAGTTGTCCAGCAGCGTCTTCATCTCGGCGTAGTGCAGGAAGTCGACGCCGTCGTGCACGATCAGCAGCGGGTACTCTTTCCCGGGCCGGGCCTCGGCCGGGATGTACAGCTGGTACTCGCGCTCGTCGCCCCAGGTCTTGCTGAAGAACCGGTGGGTCTGCATCGCGCCCTTGCGGGCGTGGGGGTCGTGCTTGCACCACTCCGGGTCGACGTAGCTGCTCGCCGTGCACACCGAGTTGGACCCGAACGGGTCGAAGGCGCGCCGGGCGTTCCGCGGGTCGTGCATCCACCGGCCTGAGCCGCCGCGGACCACCTCGAACTTATACTCGACCCGGGCGCCACGGGGCAGATCGAGGGGGAGGTAGAACGCGTCGGTGCGGCCGATGCGTCGAAACTCCTGTCGGGAGGGCAGGCCAAACACCCAGTGTTGGAGGAACACTGCGTCCGCCGGCTGGCCGTCCCAGTAGAAGAACGTCGCGGCGTCGTTGTCGTCGACCAGCGGGAACTGCCACCGCCCGACGAACTCCGAGAGCAGCCGGTGGGCATCGTGGGGGCTGCGCTCGATGCGCACGGCGAGGTCAAGGACGCGTTGCATGGTCCCCCGGGAGGCTTGCGAGCGGGGTGACAGTGCCGTCGACACCGAGGACCCCGACGGCGTCGGGGTGCCCGATGCGCTCCCCGTCCGGGCCGATGCCGCCGCCGTTCTCGAGCGCGACCGCCAAGAACGGCGCGAGGCGAGCCGCGAGGATCGCGACGTTGTCGGCACGGCCGAGGTCCAGCCGCTCCCGCGCGTGTGGCAGGAACACGACCCCCGGGACCAGCCCAAACCCACGGTCCAGGTACTCGGCGAGCCCGACGCCGTGCGTCGTGTAGTCGTGGTACAGCAAGATGCGCTCCGCGAGCACCATCGCGCCGCCGGACCACGCGACGATGTCTTTCTCGCGCAACGCTTGGTCGACGCCGAAGAACGACATCCGGTTGCGGAGGACGCCGACGTGTCCGCCCGCGATCAACACCATCGAGCAAGGGTCCAGCGCCTCGGCGATCCGGTCACGGACCTCGCGGACGCTCGGGTGGGAGAATGGCCTCTCCGTCGAGGCGAACTCCTCGTGCAGCCTGTCGGCCTCCGCGAGGAAGAGCGCGTCGATCTCCTGCAGGTGTCGGATGGCGAGGCGGAACCAGGGGCTCGCGGGGTCCCGCCGGTCTGTCCACTGCCGCTGCACCCCGCCGAGCGCGGCGACGATGGCGTCGCGGTACCTGGCCTTGATGGCCTTCAACGCGCCTTGCTTCCGGGCGTGGGCGGACACTAGGTCGGGTGCGTCGCGCTCGATGTCGCGAAACGCCCCGTAGAGCCGCAAGTTGTGCACCGGCACGCCCACCGCGTCTCGGAGCGGTTCGTCCCGCTCCTCGTCGTAGCGCCAGCCCGCGCTGATCAACGCGACCGGCCCTCGAGCTCCACGCAGCACTTGTGGGAGGATCGGATCCGGCCGCTCGGGCCCAAGGACGATGACCGACAGTTCAAGCTCCAGGCGGGCCGGAACGTAGCCCATACTCGTAGCTACGTCCCGGTGCGTACGGTCGCGCTGTCCGAATTTGCCCTCCTCAAATTCGGACACGCCAGAGCCATTTTCTGACCGGGGCGCGGGTTGACGCCGGGGGCTACTTCGGCTTGGAGTTGACCTTTGGCTCGGAGTCCTTCTCGATCGCCAGCTCGGGCGCCTGGCCGAGAACGCCGAGCCAGGCCATCAGCAGCTCGCGCTCCGCGGGGTCCCCGCCCTTCTTCGCGACGCGCTGCAGCTCGGTGTCGATGTGCTTGAGCTGCGCGAGCGAGCCGCCGATGATCGCGCGGGGCGTGTTCCCGTCCTCGTCCCGCTCGTCCATCGCGCTGTTCAGGACGTCGTCCAAGCTGGCGACGGCCGCGGCTGCGCCGGCCTCCAGCGCGGCGTCGTCCTGGTACTTCGCGGCGGGGTCGCCCGCCTGGGTCGCCATCTTTTTCACGGCGGCGTCGGCGAGGACGCCCGCGACCTGGTCGATGACCGGGTCGATCTCCTGCTGGAGCGCCTCGCGGTAGGACGGGATCTGGGCGATGACCTGGTCCGAGCCGAGGCGAGCCAGCTCGGGCGCACCGTCGACGACGAGGGCGCGCACCTGCTGGGACGCCGCGGGCACGGCGTCCACGGCGAAGCCTGCAGCGGCCAGGCTCAGCCCCTCGGGGTCGAGGAACGTCCCGATGACGGACGAGATCCAGAGCAGGTAGCAGCCGACGAAGACGACGGCGACGCCGCTGAACATCATGGACTTCTTGTTCGTGGCGCGCTCTTGCTCGAGCTGCGCCGCGAGCAGGGCTTCGATCTGGGCGACGGGGTCTTGGAGGTTGGTGTCGGACATGGTCTACCCCTTCCCGTTGAGGCGCGTGTTCATGATCTCGAGGAACAGGCTCATGACCTCGTCCATGCTCTTCTCTTTGCCCTTCTCGCCTTGTCCCTCGGCCGCGAGGGCCTGGACGGACGTGTTGATCGACTGGAGGATCGCGATGTGCTCGACGAACGTGGTGTCGAGCTGCGCCTGCGCCCAGGTCTGGGACCGCGCGCGGAGCTTCTCGATCAGCGCGTCGTAGCGGGCCGGGTCGGCCGCGAACTGCGGGTACCGGGCCTTGAGGGCGTCCCCGTTCTCGGACACGGCCTTCGCGAACGCTCCGTCCAGCGCGCTCGTCATGTGCTCGTGAACGTGGGTCTGGAACAGCACCCCCTCGCCAGTGAGCCGCTCGGACACCTTGGGCATGAACGCCGCAGCCTCGGCGGCCAAGGCGTTCGACAGCGCCGGCACGGCGTCCGCGGCGATCGCGTCGATCTCCCGGGAGACCAACGGCCACACCTGCGCGCTCGCCTGCCGCTCGATGTTCGCCTCGAGGAGCTTCGTGTCGAAGTGGGTGATCTTGTACCAGGCGCTGCCGATCGTGGCGCCGAACATCGCGAGGACGATGACCAGGGCGATGCGCCCTTGCATCGCACCCTTGGCGCGCTCCTCGGTGATTTGCCTCAGTAAGTCCTTGCTAGTTTCGATTCCGGCCATGCGTTCTTCCTCTCGGTGGGGGTGCGGCCGGATTGTAGATCACGCCTTTTGCGGGCCTTGCCGGTCGCCGCGCATGCACGGCGGATTCCAACTGTAAGTGCCTAAGAATACAGTCTATTATATTTTTACTGTCGAAAACCTGTCGGTTTCGCCGATTCGATGACGAGAACCGCCCACCGGCCCGAGAGTGGGCCGGTCTGGATGCCGGCTACGAGGGCCTCGGCGCCGGGCGGCTGCTCCCCCACGCCCGTGCCGGTGCCCAGCGAGAGCACGAGACGGCCCCCGCTGATCCGCTCCTGCACGCGGGGCGCGCTGTAGACTGTGTCGTCCAAGGTGAACACCACGCGGCGGCCGGCTTGCCGCTGGGTGAGCGCCTCCAGCAGGAGCGCCCCGTCTGGGGTGAACTGGATCGCGACCCCGGCCCCCGGCTGCACCGTGGCCGCTGCGATGTCGTGCCCCGTGATGGCAGGCGGAGCGTCCACGACGACGGTCTCACACGGCGCCAGGACGCACTTTTCGAGCTGCTTCGTGCGTCCACTGGGCTCGTCTCCGGCCTCGCTCCACAAGGCGAGGCGCATCGGCGGCAACACCGCCTCGACGGCGGCCTGGACATCGCTCGACCCCTCCACCTCCAAGGTGGCGCCCTCGCGGCTGACGTCGCGCGCGTGGGCGGTCACGTCCAGCGCCGCGAGCCGGGCGACGAGCAAGGGCGTGTCGCGCTCGCCGTTGAGGTCGAGCGCGCTGAGCCGCACCACGCCAGACTGCTCCCCCGCGTACGACGAGCGCGGCTCCCGCAGGAAGACCGCCCAGGCGCCGGCGCCCACCGCGACGCACAACGCGAGCGCGAACAGCGCCGCGAGACAGCCGACGCCGAGCAGCGCGACGGTGCGCGCCTTCACGCGTCGGTCCCCGGGGGCCCGCCGGAGCAGGCCACCGGGCTCACGCCCGGCCCACCGCGAGCGGGACGCCAAGCTGGGCCAGCCGCTCCCGGACGACCGCGAGGTCCGCCACCCCCACCACGAACTCCGCAGGCCCGGCGCTTCGGCGCAGCACCGGCGCGAGCACCGGGTCGCGCCGCAAGGCGTTCACGATGACGTCCGGCACGCGAAGCACCCACGCCGACTCTGCCTCCACCGCCGGCAAGCCGCCGCCGGCGCGCACCATCAGCTCCAGCTCACCCGGGATCAGTCCCCCGTAGGCGTCGTTGAGCCGAGTCACCACCGACTCCGGGTCCGCGTGCGCGCGGATCTCCGGCACGTACGACCAGGCCCCGCGCTCGTGACCGACCAGCCGGGCGACCCGGGCGACCGTGGCCCGCACCGTCAGCGCATCCCACCCGTCTGGGATCGTGATGCGCCCGCCCTCCATGCAGAAGCGGGCCCGCAGCGGCGCGCTGTAGTCGAACACCCGCGCGTCCGCCGGAGGGGGCCCGACCCGGAGCTTGAAGGCGCCGTCCGCGCTCTCCAGGACGTCCACGCCGACGAGCACGGTCACCCGGCTCGCCGCGCGCTGCCACTCGCGGATGGTGTCGGCGACGTTGGTCGGCACCCCCGTGCGGGAGTGCGCCGCGAGGAACGCGATGGTGTCTGCGTGTCCGGCACCCACCTCGGCGGCCGCCCCCTCGCGCGTCAGCCGGTGGCGGTGCAGCCCCGCGCCATCGACGTACGGGGCAAGCCGGCACAAGCGGCCGTACGCTGCGAGCGGGATCTCGCCCGGGTGGACGAGCAGGTCCAAGTCCGGCATCAGCAGGAGGCCGCTCGTTGGCACGGCGACGCCCGTCGGCGCGCGGAACGCGGTGACGCCCGCGGCGTCCCGCATCGCGTCGATCGCGCCGAGCCTGTGCAGCGTGTCGAGCACGCGGTTGAAGACGGCGGCCTCGCCGCGCTCCCACCCCGCAGGGTCGGCCGGCGTGCCAAGGACCTCCGGCGCCTGGCTCGCCAACGTCGCGATCCAGGCCCGCGCGTCCGTCGGGAGCGGGCCGAGCACGCGGAGCACGATGTCCGCCGCGCGCAGCTCTGCCCGTTCGAAGATCGGCCGCGGGTCGTGCATCGCCCGCGGGTTGGCCTCGGGCATGCCGAGGAGCCGGTCCCGCGTACCGCGGACCACGCCGAGCACGCGCCCGACGCGCAACGCGAGGGCCGCGCGCTCGCTGTCGCCGCCGAACACCCCGGCCAGGCGGCGCTCGTGGTCGCGCCGCAGTGTCCCGTCCTGGTTGAGCAGCCCGGGCGACGCCTCCAGGTGTGCGGCCAGCACCACCGCGTCCCAGCGGGCGTCTGCCGGGGGGAGCGACGGCTGGAACGCGGGCGACCAGGCCGGCACGGGCAGCGGGAGCACGGCGAGCGCCGGGTTCAACCGGCAAGCCGCCGCGTAGTGCTGCGGGTGAATCTCCGCCGAGAGCTGGCCGGGCCGAGGCAGCAGCAGCGCGGATGCCCAGAGCGGACCCCCGTCCCGGTCGATGGCGGCGCGCAAGCGCTCGGGCAGCGGCTCGCCGATCGGGCTCACCAGCCGCAGGAGCTCGAAGAGCCCGCGCGCCCGGGGCGGCAGCCGCTCGATGGCGACCGCGAGCACGGCGGGATCCTCGGCCTGGTCGGGGTGCACCAAGAGGCGGTTTCGGAAGGCGGTCTCGTAGCTGGCCAACAGCTGGCGGGGGGTGATCATCAGGGCCAGAACACGAGGACCGAGAGCGCCACTCCGGTCGCCCACAGGGGCAGCCCGTCGAGCACGAACGGGACGCCGACCAGCGCCGCCCCGACCAGCATCGGGCGCGCAGTCTGTTTCTTCTTCCCGTAGACCCACGCGGCGCCCCCGAGTGTCGAGAACACGAGGCCGGCAAACAGGGTGGACGCGTCGAGATCGGGCATGGCAAATGATCTTATCCCGGCCCCTTGACGGCGGATGGGTGTCGGTCAGCTGACAGGGCTGACGGCTGTCCGACAGCCA
Organism: Bifidobacterium breve; assembly: GCA_943328795.2. Classification (GTDB taxonomy): domain Bacteria; phylum Myxococcota_A; class UBA796; order UBA796; family SXON01; genus CAIUMM01. Next base: position 10,908 of record CALQBK020000016.1, on the reverse strand, counting down.
GGGTTCGTCGGCCCGCGCGCTGGGCCCCGTGGATCCTGTCCAGGACGTGCTCGTCGACGCCGGCCGGGGGGCGGCACGGCGCTTGCTCACAGCAGCGCCGTGACCGAGAGAGGTGGGGACGATGTCGAGCCAAGTGTACGGGGCCACGCTGTTTGGCGTGGATGGGCTGCGGATCAGCGTGGAGGTGGACCTCCTGCGCCGGCTGCCGAGCGTCGCGATCGTCGGGCTCCCGTCGCTCTCGGTGCGCGAGAGCGCGGACCGGGTGCGATCGGCGATGCTCGCGTCGGGGTTCGACTTCCCGCGGCAGCGCGTGGTGGTGAGCCTCGGGCCGGCGGACGTGCGAAAGGACGGCACCGGGTTTGACCTCGCGATCGCGTCGGGGATCCTGTTGGCGTCCGGCCGCTTGGACCCGGGGCGCTGCGCCGCGTACCTGCTCGTCGGGGAGCTCACGCTCGGCGGGGAGCTGCGGCCGGTGCGGGGGGCGTTGGCGTTCGCGGCGCTGGCGCGGGAGCTCGGGATGACCGGGCTCGTGCTCCCGCCGGGCGCGGCGGAGGAGGCGGCGCTGGTGGACGGCGTCGAGGTGCGTGTCGCGCGCACCCTGGGGGAAGCTGCGGAGTTCCTCGGGGGCGCACGCGAGCTCCCGTTGGCGGCGCGCGCGGCGGCCGGGCGGGCGCCTTGCGCGCTGGACCTGCGGGATGTCCGCGGCCAAGCCGGCGCGCGAGAGGCGCTCGAGGTGGCGGCGGCCGGCGGCCACAACCTGTTGTTGGAGGGGCCGCCGGGCTGTGGGAAGACCATGCTCGCCGCCCGCCTCCCGTCGATCCTCCCGGAGATGACGCCCGGGGAGGCCCTGGAGTGCACCCGCATCCACTCGGCCGCTGGCCTCCTGGGCAGCGGCGGGCTCGTGGCGGTGCGGCCGTTCCGGGCGCCACACCACTCGATCTCGCCCGCCGGCCTCGTCGGGGGCGCGCTCCTGCGCCCGGGCGAAGCGAGCCTCGCGCACAACGGCGTCTTGTTCTTGGACGAGTTCCCCGAGTTCCCGCGGCACGCGAGGGAGGTGCTCCGCGGCCCGCTGGAGGACCGGCGGATCGTCCTGGCCCGCGCGGGCGGGTCGGTCACCTTCCCCGCGAGCTTCATGCTCGTCGCGGCGGCGAACCCGTGCCCGTGCGGCAACCTGGGCCACCCCACGCGGCCGTGCGTGTGCGGGGAGTCCGCGCGCGAGCGCTACCGGGCGCGGCTCTCGGGGCCGCTGCTCGACCGCATCGACCTGCGCGTCGAGCTCTCGCCGGTCACCCCCGCGGTGCTGCTGCAGGCCGGCCACGCCGAAGACAGCCGGGCGGTGCGGGCGCGGGTCGAGCGCGCGCGGGCTCGGCAGCGCGACCGGTACGGGGATCGCGCGGCGAGCAACGCGGCGTTGTCCGCCGAGCAGGTCGTGGAGGCCGCCGACCCGACCGCGGGGGCGCTCTCTGCGCTGCAGCGGCACATGGAGCGCCTCGGGGTGTCCGCGCGCGTCGGCCGGCGCTTGCTCAAGGTCGCGCGGACCTTGGCGGATCTCGACCCGCGGGGGGCTGACCAGGTGCACGAGCACCACGTCCACCGGGCGATCGGCCTGCGGCTCGACCACCCGGACCTGCTGGAGGCCCCGTGCACGGCTGCGTCCTGACCGCGCTCGGCGCCTCGCAGCTGGTCGTCGACCGCGTGGAGGGCGACCGCGTGGTGGTCGAGTGGTGTGATCGCTCGACCTCCGACGTCCCCGCCGCCCTCTTGCCCGCCGGCCTCGCCGAGGGCGCTGTCCTCACCGTCTTCCTGGTCGCCCCGTCGGCGACCGACCGCCTCCCAGGGCCCATGCCCGGTGTCGCCGGTCCGCAGTTCGCAGGCTGGGGCACCGGGGGTGCGCCCGAAACCCGCGGGGCTTCCCGCACGGAGATCGACCCATGACCGCCGCCTTGTCCAACTCCCCCACCCCCGAAAACCCCCGCGAGGCCTTGCTCAGGCAGGTGCTCGTCCAGATCGAGAAGGCCCACGGGAAGGGCTCCATCATGGCGCTCGACGCGAACCCCGAGCCCGTCGAGACCACGTCCACCGGCTCCGTCGGCCTCGACCTCGCGCTCGGCTCCGGCGGCTACCCGCGCGGCCGCGTCATCGAGATCTACGGCCCCGAGGCGAGCGGCAAGACCACGCTGACCCTGCACGCGATGGCCGAGATGCAGAAGCGCGGCGGCCGCTGCGCGTTCATCGACGCCGAGCACGCCCTCGACCCGAGCTACGCGCGCTCGCTGGGCGTGCACCTCGAGTCGCTGCTCGTCTCCCAGCCCGACAACGGCGAGCAGGGGCTCGACATCGTCGAGATGCTGGTGCGCTCGAACTGCCTCGACATGATCGTCGTCGACTCGGTCGCTGCGCTCGCGCCGAAGGACGAGCTCGAGGGCCAGATGGGCGACACGCAGATGGGCCTGCAGGCCCGCATGATGTCGAAGTCGATGCGCAAGCTGACGAGCGTCGTGTCGAAGAGCAACACGACGCTGATCTTCATCAACCAGGTCCGCCAGAAGATCGGCGTGACCTTCGGCCCCTCCGAGGTCACGACGGGCGGGAACGCGCTGAAGTACTACGCGAGCGTCCGGCTCGACGTCCGGCGGATCGGGAGCTTGAAGAAGGACGAGGAGGTGATTGGCAACCGCACCCGCGTGAAGGTGGTCAAGAACAAGCTGGCGCCGCCGTTCCGCCAGGTCGAGTTCGACATCGTGTTCGGCCGGGGGATCTCCCAGGTCGGCGAGGTGGTTGACTTGGCCGAGGAGCGGGACGTGCTGCAGAAGGCCGGGGCGTGGTACAGCTTCGGGGACCAGCGGTGGCAGGGCCGCGAGAAGCTCTGCCTCGCGCTCGAGTCCGACGCGGAGCTGCTCGGGCGGCTGCGGGCGGCGCTCTCGGCGGCGCCGGGCAAGTGGGGCTCGGCGGAGGGCTGATCGGCGGGCGCGCCAGCCCCTGGGCTACGGCACGCCCGTGAACCGGACGATCCCGGCAGAGGTCCCGACCCACGCGGTCGGCGGCAGCGTGTTGGGGTCGATGGTGAGCTGCGTGACGGTCGGCCCGGGGAGCCAGGAGGTGAGGTCGGTCATCGTCTCGGTCGAGGTGTTCCACACCTGGAGGCCAGTCGAGCCGCCGATCCACACGTTGCCGTCGGGATCGGTGCGGATGGCGTTCGCCGAGGCCGGGAAGGGGTCTCCAAGCAGCGTCGTCGTGCTGGTCCCGACGTCTGCGCCGACGTCCACGCGGGCGACGCCGAAGACCGACGAGGCGAGCCAGAGCGTGCTCTCCCCCGAGGCGACGTCGCCGCTGTCGGCGTCGATGTCCGTGATGTAGACCATCTCCTCCAGCTCCACGGGCCAGGGCACCCAGTACTCGGCCAGGTCGCCGCCGCTCTCCATCGCCGCGGGGGAGAGGTTGCCGTCGTTGGAGTACTCCCAGCGGGAGACCTGGTACTGGTCGCCGTTCCAGGTGCTGGCGTCGGCGGTGAACGCGACCCCGTAGGTCAGGCTGTGCGGGTGGGTCGGGTGCGCGTGCTCGGAGAACACGCCCAGGTCAGCGTCCCAGAGGCAGACGCCCTCGTTCGTGCCCATCCACACGTCGCCGGCGCCGACGCCGTAAGGCTGCTCGCGCAGCCGCAGGGCGTACTGGATCTCCTCGGACTCGGTGTAGTCGATGATCTCGATGAGCGTGAGCGAGCCGTCGGCCTCCACGGTGAAGTGAGACCCCTGGCGGGTGGTGTCCCCGACGTCCCCGACCCAGAGCGTGCCGTCGCTGTGGGCGAGCACGCCGTACGGGCTGCCGGTGTAGAGGCCGTCGGCGGTGGTGTAGGTGCGGACCGTAGCGGGGTCGGTCGACGGGTCGAGGTGGACGAGGCCGGCGCTCGTGGATGCCCACAGCGTGCCGTCGAGCCCGGCGGACAAGCCGTGCCACGTCACCGTGTCGAGGCCCACGTCGCTCCCGAACACGTCGACCGACGGCTCTACGACGTCGAAGGTGGTCGAGCCGGTGCCCCCCGTGCAGGGATCGGCGCCGGAGGCGGTGAGCTCGGCGGTGTGGGTCCCGACCGTAGCCGTCCATGACCCGGACGGGGTCTCTGCGACCACGGTGCCGTCAATGCTCCACGTGGCGGTCGTCACCCAGCTCTCCGTCTCGAGCGGCACGGCGTCGCCGACGACGAAGACAGCGCCGTCCGCCGGGGAGAGGATGGCCGCGGCGTGGCTGGTGTCCGTGCAGCCGGTCTCGTCCGTGGGGGAGTCGTGGCTGTCCACGGCGGAGTCCGAGTCCCCGCCGCGCGAGTCGGCGGTGTCGTGCTTCCCGGCGCAGGCGGCGAGGGTCAGGACCAGGAGGGGCAGCGTAGGCGATTGCATACGGCCATCCTACCCGACCGGCCGGCGCGCCGTGCGAGCGTCCGAAAACGAAGCAGGGCGCCCGCTGGGGCGCCCTGTCCGTTCGAGAGGCCGTGGGCCTACATCGCCGAGACGGTCCCGGAAGCGCCCGACCAGTCGATCTCGGCGAACCACTCGTAGCCGCCCTCGTGGTTCACGTCGCGGGTGTCCGTGTACACCAGCGAGCCGCCGATGTAGATGTTGATCGTGACGTCGTTCGCGCCGTTGTAGACGGAGCCCGGGTAGTCGTTCACGCCGACGGTGTAGACGCCGTCCGCCGGGCTGTCGATGTTCTCGTTCTCGGGGCCGGTGCCCGGGATGTCGTCGAGGTCGAGCGACGGGTTGTCGGTCGGGCCCGCAGAGCCCCACTCCAGGCCCGCGCCGGTGCAGTTGGCGTAGTAGCAGTCGCCGCTCGTCTCCTTGCTGCCGGAGGGCTTGAGGAGGTGCAGGTCCATGTCGTCGCCCGAGTGCGTCCAGTACATCTCGATCCAGAAGTCCTGGGCTGGGATGGCCTCGACGTCCGCCTCGCAGGGCTCAGACGACTCGCCGAGGTCGTTGGTGACGACGAGCTGGGCGGTGTAGGTGCCCGCCTGGTCGGGCGTGAACGTCCGGTCGGCGCCGGAGCCACGGGCAAGCGCCGCCGACGAGCCGCTGGGGGCCGAGATGAGCGTCCACGTGTAGGTGGTGATCGCGCGGCCGCCGGTGTCGTAGCTGTCGTGGCCGATGAACGTCGTTGTGCCGGAGATCGCGTCCACTTCGGCGGGATCGGCGCTGCACATCGCGATCGGGCCGCCGGCGCCTTCCCCCGTGAGCGGCGCCGTGACCGTGCCGACCGGGGAGTTGGCGTCCACCACGAGGTCCGCCTCGTAGGTGGTGGTGTCCGAAGGCGTGAACGCGAGCTCGACGAGGCTCTCCTCGCCCGGGTTCAGCGTGATCGGCAAGGCGTCAGAGTTCGTGATGGTGAACTCGGAGGCGCCGCTGATCGAGAGGTCGTTGATGACGACCGGGGCCGCACCCACGCTGATCATGTTGATCGAGCCGGTGACCGTCTCGCCGGCCGCGATGGCGCCAGCATCCCAGCTGCCGGGGTCGAGCTCGAGCGCCGGGGCGACATCGCCGCCGTAGAGCAACACCCCGACGTCCGGGTTGGAGCTGTCGTTGCTGGTGACCCACGCCGTGTCGAAGTCGCCATCGGCCTCGCGGGCGTAGGTGACCGTGATGTCCGCGGAGTCGCCGACGGCGAGCGTGCCGGGCAGCTTGCCGTCCATGCTCGCCCAGGAGAACACCGTGCCCGTGTCGAGCCGGATGTTCGTGACGTCCAGGTCGACGTCACCGACGCTTGAGACGGTGAACACCTTCGTGTCCGTCTCGCCCATCGCGGTGTCCGTGAAGCTCAGGGTCTCCGGCGAGACATCGATGACGGGCACTGCGCCGTCATCCGGGTTCTTCTTGATCAAGCCGTTGTCGATGCCGCAACCTGACAAACCGACAAGGACGAGGAGGAGGGTAGACCCGTAGCGCATGCTGTCTCCGGTAGACTCGCGCACCATAGACGAGAAGGCGAGCGAAAGCAAGCGGCAATAGGGCCAAAATTTTGCGCTGCCGGATAAGCCCCCCGGAATGTCCCAGCGGACCCGCTACTGCAGCCGGTGCTTGACCACGTTCGCGAACGACGTGGACCGGTGCCCCAACCTGTCTTGCCGCGCCGTGCGGCCGGCTTCGGGGTGGGGAGAGCTGCTCGAGCCGGGGGAGACCATCGACCGGACGTACCGGATCCGCCAGCGGCTCGCGATCGGGGGAGCGGGCGTCACGTACCTGGCCCGCGAGATCGGGCACAAGAACGAGGAGATCGGGCCGCTCCTCGCCGTGAAGGTGCTGTACCAGCAGCGCGACCAGGGGCCGTACTTACGCCGGCTGGCGACCGAGGCCCAGATCCTCCAGGGCCTCAACCACGCGCAGATCGTCGAGTGTCGCGGGTTCGTCCACCGGTCTGGCCACTCGCCGTACTTGGTGACGCGGTTCGAGGCCGGGGGCAGCCTGCTCGACCACATCCGGCGCGTCGGCACGCTGTCGATCCCGGTCACGGCGAACCTCGGCCGACAGATCTGTTGGGCCCTGGAGGTAGCGCACCGCCAGCACGTGGTCCACCGGGACCTGAAGCCCGAGAACGTGCTGCTGGTCAAGCAGGTGTCGGCCGAGACCATCCCCGATCTGAAGGTCGCTGACTTTGGTATCGCGAAGGTCTCGGGCGGGATCGGTGACCGGCTCACGCGCGTCGGGGCGTTCATCGGGACCCCGCAGTACGCGGCGCCCGAGCAGTTCGAAGGTGTGACGCCGGAGCCGGCTGCGGACATCTACGCGCTCGGGGCGGTCATGTACTTCTGCTTGACCGCGCGGCCGGTCGCCGAGTTCATGGGCGAGCTGGACCCAGACGACCTGCGGGAGCAGCTGGTGCGGCACTTGCCCGTGCGCCTCGCGGAGCTGAACGCGCCTGGGCACCTCCGGCGCTGGATGGAGGACACGCTGGCGCTCGCGATGACCCCCGAGCCCGCGGACCGCTGCGACCTCGCGACCTTGGACAGGCGGCTCGCCGACATCGCGGCCGAGCGTGACCCCGGGCACGTGCCGACCGCCGCGCTGAAGGACTTGCCCACGTCGACGCCGACGATCTCGGCGGGGATGCTCGACCTGCTGCCGATCGGGGCGGGGCCGGCACCGCCGCCGAGCACCGACGAGCAGTTCCGCGAGGAGCGGGCCCGGCTCCCCTCGCATGCCCCGGCGCTGTCCCCTGGCGCGGGCCCTGTCCGCACGCCCCGGCCGTGGCGCTCGGCGGACTCGCCGGACGCCGTCGTGCCCGACCCCGCGGCCGGCACCGCCGACCCCGCTGCGCCGCCCCCGTTGCCCGAGGTGCTCGTGCCCGACGCGGTCGCGGCCCGCCTCGGCCAGTCGCCCCCCGCCTTGCCCGGCCTCTCCGATCTCGGCGCAGAGCTCTCGTCCGAGGAGGCCCCCCGGCGTGCGTCGCCCGACGCCCCGGCCGTCGCGCCGCCGGTCCCCGCGGAGCCGCCCGCCGTTCCGCCCGCGCCCGTCCCCGGGGCAGCGCCCGCTCCCGCGCCGTCCGGTCCCCCGCCCGTGCCGCCGGTCGCGTCCCCTCCGCCGCCCGTGCCCGCGTCCCCGCCTGCTGCGCCGATCGCGTCCCCGCTTGCGGGGCCAGTCACCGCGTCCCCGCCTCGACCCGCGCCGGTGGGCGCCGAGTCCAAGGGCTCCGCGCCGAGGTCCACCGGCTACGACCCGCGTGAGCCCGCGTTCCCCGAGGAGCCGCCGAAGCGGCGCTCTGGCGTGTTGCTCGGCCTCGGCGTCGTGGCGGTGCTCGCGCTGGCCGGCCTCGTGCTGATCGTCGGCGGTCTCGGCGTCGGGATGAGCTGGGACCGCGGCCCGGTCCGGCTGACCGGCACCGAGGCGGACCCCGCGGTGCACAAGGACTGGGAGATGGTCGCGAGCGCGCTCGGACGGCAAGGCGTCGTCGCCGAGCGGGCCTGCAAGTCCCCGCCGTACCTCGCCCTGGAGGCGACCGTGCAAGGCGACGGGAGGGTGTCCCGCGTCGAGCTGTTGAACTACGCGTTCGAGCCGACGCGCCTCTGCATCGAGCAAGAGCTCGCGAAGGCCGCCTTGCCGCGAAACACCGGCGCGCCCGTGCGGGTCGCCGTCACGCTGCAGGAGTAGCTGTGCACCTCGTGATTGGGTCGACGTCCTGCTTCGGACGCGCGGTGGTCGAGGCGCTCGGGGACGCGGGCGAGCCCGTCTCGGTGCTGGACGACGGCTGGCGGTCACCGGAGGCCGTGGTGGCCGCGGCCCGTGGGTGCCGGAGCATCACGGTCGCGGTGGAGCTCCCGATGGAGCGCTGGGACCCCGACCTGGTGCGGCTCGCGGAGAGCGTCTGCCTCGCGGCCGAGCCCACTGGCGCGACCATCCTGGTGCCGAGCAACCTGTACGGGTTCAAGGTCGTCTACGACGTGCCGCTCCCCGCGAACCCGCCCGCCGCGGACATCAACGACGTCCCGTGTGAGCCCGGCCGCGTCCGCGACGCGATGGAGGCCACGTACGCGCAGCTCGCCGAGCTGCACGGGCACCGCGTGATCGTCGTCCGGGCCGGGGACACCTTCGGCCCCGGCTGCACGGCTTGGCCCGCCGCCGACATGGTCGCGGCCGCGCGCGCGAAGCGCCCGATCCCGTGGCCCGGGGCGACAGACGTGGGCCACAGCTTCACGTACGTGCCCGACCTCGCGCGCCTCGGCGTACACGCCCTGCTCGGCCCGCCGCTGCCACGCCCACGGAGGGCCCCCGACCTGGAGGAGGACGCCGACCTGCCGCCGTGGTCCCCGCTCGAGGTCTACGCGCTGCACGGGCACCTGGCGCCCGGCGCCGCGGCGTGGGCCCAGCTGCTCGGCGCCCCCGGCGCGCGTCGCGTCGCGCGGCCGTGGCTTCACCTCCAGGGGCTCTGGAGCGCGTCGCACCGGCAGATCCGCGAGGTCCTCTACACCTGGACCGGCGCGATGTTCCTCGACGAGCGGGAGAGCCGGGCGTGGCTGACGGGGTTCACTGAGACCCCGCTCGCCGTCGCGATCGAGCGGACGCTGCGGCATGGGTAGCCTCGACTGGGAACGCCAGTTCGAGCTCGCCCGCGGGGGCCTCGCGCCGGCCGCGCTGCTGGTCGGGGACTGGGTGGGCGCGGGGCACGCGCACGGGGAGGCGATCACCGCGACGCTCCAGGTGCGGCCCGTGCTGGACGGCACGCAGCTCCAGGTGCTCGAGCGGGTCGGTGGGCACGAGGACATCAGCTTCTACCGGTTCGACGTCGCGACGGGCCAGCTCCGCGTGGTGCACTTGATGGCCCCGGCGCTCGTAGCCGAGTACCCGGTCGAGCTCACCGGCGACGGCCTCGTGTGGGTGACCGCGCCGACCGCCCCGACCGTGGTGTGGACCTACGACCCGTTGTCCGGGGCCGTCACGAGCGAGGTGTTTTGGCCGGACCAGCGCGTCGCCGAGGTCAAGCTGCGGTACGTCCGCGCGCCGACGCCGACCGGCGCGTGACTTGCGAATCCTTGACCTTGGCGTTAGCCGGCCCACCACCCAGAGTTTTGCTTGGCAAGTGACGATCTGATCGAGATTGACGGCGTTATCAAGGAAGTGTTCCCCGGCGGGGCCTTCCTCGTACAGACGGATGCAGGGACCGAGGTCCACGCGCACCTCGCCGGCAAGCTCCGTCGCTTTCGCATCCGCGTGGTGCTCGGCGACCGCGTGACGGTGGCGGTGTCGCCGTACGACCTGACGAAGGGCCGGATCACCTTCCGGCACAAGTAGCCCCCCCGCGTCACTCCACGACGCGCGACAAGAACAGCCGCCGGTCCGTGCGCTGGCTGTTGTCGTTCTTCCGGGACTTGACCTCCATGTACACGCCCGTGTCCTGGAACCCGAGCCGCAGGTACATCTCGTAGCTCGCGTTCCGCGACGCGCTGGTGCGGAGCAAGACGTGGTGGTACCGCGAGGTGTCGATAAGATCGAGCCGCAGGCGCACCAGCTCCTGGCCGAGCCCGCGCGCCCGGTGACCGTCCAGGACGCCGAGCTCGGCGAAGTAGAAGGTGTCCTCGACGGGCAGCAGGCCGCGGATCTCGCGCGCGACGTCGCTCTTGGCCTGCACGGGGTACGCGATGGCGAACCCCGCGACGATGCCGCTGTCGCGCACGGCCAGCAGCGTGACGTTGTCCGGCAGCCGCACCGCGCGGAGCAAGACGCCCTCGGCTTCGTCGGGGAAGAACCGCTCGTCGTAGGGCGGCTCGCTCCAGATGGCTTGGTACGCGCCGGCGAACGCGGCGCGCCAGGGCTCGGCGTCCTGGGGGCCGCGCAAGCGCACGATCCGGATGCCGTCGTCGCGCACCCTGAGGACGGGCGGTCCGCTCTGCGGTTCGCTCTGCGGTTCGGTGAGCTCCATGCACGGAATGTAGCGTGCTGGCGGCCTTCGCTGGCCCTCGGCCGGCCCCCCGGCGAAAAGAGCTCGGGTCAGCCCAGGACGCCCCAAGTCACCGCCGCGCGCACGACCTCCAGGTCCCCGAGCGTGTCTTGCGTGAGGCTCCCGATGCAGACCCCCGCGAGCCCGGCCGCGGCCCCCGCGCCGAAGCCGTCGAACAGCGCGGCGACCCACAGGAGCCCGCAGAGCCAGCCCGCGGGCCCGAGCACGGCCAGCAGCTGGGTCGCGCTGTCGTGGGCGTGGTTTGGGAACCAGAAGCCGCGCTGCAGGGCATCGTAGACCGGCGCGCTCACGGCCGGGTAGCTGCCGGGGCCCGCCGGGCTCCCGAGGCCGACGGTGAGGCCCCCGGTCCACAGGACCGCGCGCTCGGCGAGCTCGGTCCGGTCGGCGAACGGGAGCGCCAGCACGGTCAGGGCCATCCCCGCCGCCGTGGCGCCGACGGCCCGCCGCGGGTCCGAGCGGCGGCCCCGGGCAGCG